>JARKOL010000004.1 GCA_029975745.1 Myxococcota bacterium
CCGTCCAAATTCGCCCCTGCCAGGCCGAAAATCGGCGTTTCTGACCGCGTTGATGCGAGCACGAGAGTGCCTGGAACCCGAATTCAACCCGTCGCGGGCTCCATCAGCCCGCCCAAAACCCTTGCAGCGCGGATTGCTCCGAATTCAAAGGGGTTGCACCCCGCGCCCGTCGCATGGTACTAACCCCGAAGTTCCGGGAAATTCCGTTCTGGCGGCGCGTCCGCCAACCGAGGGAAGGCGCTTTGCGAGAGGAGCACGATGCCTGACAAGAACTACCCGAGTTTCTTTGCCGATTGCATCATGTCGAACGAGGAGGCCCTGAAGCGTGCGGTCGTCTCCGGCAGCACGGTCGCGTCCGGCTTCGCGACGTCGGAGCCGCACTCGTTCTACGCGGGCCTGTGGGACCACATCGTCCGGGAGGACATCGTCCAACTGGACGTCCGCCAGGCCCTGTTCATGGCGCCCCACCGGCTGTGCCTGGGCAGTGCGCTGGACAGCCGCGGCATCATGAAGGAGGTCGCGGAGCGCTGGGCCGACGTGCCCGTGCTTGGGGCCTTCTCGCGCAAGGTCAACATGACCAGCCGCAAGCTGGAGGGCCTGAAGCGCCTGATCAACCACTACGAGGAGCTCAAGCGCCGGCGCATCACGTTCACGTCGCCCTTCATCGGCGCGGCGACGAACGCGATCATCCCGAACAATGCCATCACGCGCAGCCTGTACCCGGACTACGTGGGGCGCAACACGACACGTACGGGCATCACGCGGATGCAGTCGATCCACTTCCCGGACGCCGTCGATTCGATGGGGTTCGACCCGGACAACAATCCGATCGTCAACACGTTCGTGCTGCCGATGACGACGCCGAACGAGAACGGCGACATGAGCCACGGCCTGGCCAACGGCGCCAATGGCGAGATCCTCGAGAAGGCGCTGCGCCTGAAGACGCTGAACATCCTGATCTACATGAACCCGAACTACCCGTTCACGACGGGGTACAAGGACGCCTCGAACACGGTGAACGTCCAGGACTTCGAGGAACTGGCGCGGGCGGGGCGCCTGTTCATCGTCGAGGATGAAGGCAAACTGGCCGGCCTGCCCGCGGGCGCGCTGGGCAGTCCCTCCTCGGCCGAGGTCACCATCGCCCAGAACGTCGTGAACCACATCGAGCAGAACCTGCATTTCACCAAGGGGCGCGCCATTCAGGTCGGCTTCGGCGGCACCGGGGTGCTGGCGATCAAGGGACTGAAGGAATCCTCCTGGACCGGGCGCTGCTACACCGAGATGCTGGAGCCGTTCACCCTGGACCTGTGGGAATCGGGCAAGATCGCGGGCACGCACTTCATCGAGAAGGACGGGACCCGCACCCAGTTGGATGGCAAGTTGTGCTGCACGTTCACGATCTGCGAGGACGGAAGCGATTTCTACAAGAAGCTGCACAACAACCCCAACGTGATCGTCGCGGCGGCGTCTCGCGTCGTCATTCCCGAAGGGTTCCACCACGGCATGGGCATCAACAACTGCCTGGGCATCGACTTCCACGGGCATATCAACGCCGGCGGGCGCGACAAGAACCACTTCAGCGGTGTCGGCGGCGGGGCGACGATCGCCCGAGGGCTTTCCAAGGGCGGCATCGCGTACTTCTGCATGAAATCGACCCATACGACGCCCGAGGGCAAGGTGCGGTCGTCGATCTTCCCGTTCCTGCCTCTGGGAACGCCGATCAGCTACATCGGTCCGGACCTGATGGGCGGTCGGGACGGCGCGCGGTTCTTCCTGGTCACCGAGCATGGCGTCACGCGCATGTCGGGCATGGACCAGCACAGCTTCATCAAGGGGCTGATCTCGGTCGCCGACCCGCAGTTCCGCGACGAACTGCGCTACCAGGCCTACAAGGAGTTCCGCGTCCACATGTGACGATTCGCGTGCCCAGCGCGATTCGATTTTTTTTCCCATTTCGCTAGAATTCCCGCCGGCAGGAGGTGGAATCCATGCGTCGCCGCGGCATCGCGTTCGGTTCGGTCGGGGTCCTGTTGCTTGCGCTGGGGTGCGGAGGCTCCGATGGCGGGGCCGACAACGCCACGTGGGACGACATTCCCGTGATTCCGTTCGACATCGTCTACACCGATCCCGGGACGGTGGCCGATGACGGGACGCCCATCGACCCGGGGGCCGGCGTGGATCCCGGCGCGGGCGTGGATCCGGGGGCCGGGGTGGACCCGGGCCAGGGCGTGGACCCGGGCCAAGGCGTGGATCCGGGCCAGGGCGTGGACCCCGGCATCGCCGACGAGGGTCAGGAGGATCCGGGGCCGCCCTGCGAGTATCCGGTCAGTCCGCTGGGAATGCGTGACAACTGCGACGGCACGCTGACGGACACGACCACCGGGATCTCGTGGTACCGCAGCAGCCTGTCCGCGACCTCGACCAACACGGCACTGACGATGTGCAACGAGCTGGTGGCGGGCGGATTCAGCGACTGGCGCCTGGCGACCATCGACGAACTGCGCGGCATCCTGCACGGCTGCTCCGCGACGACGTCCGGCGGCACCTGTGGCGTGACGAACACCTGCTGGCAGGAGTCCTGCTGGACCGAATCGGCCTGCGGCGGCTGCTCGATGAAGGGCGGCCCCGGCGACGCCGGCTGCTACACCGACCCGTGGCTGGACGACCAGTGCCATCTGGTGCTTTCGGGGACCCGGGTCCAGGCGGCCTACGCGGGCGACGTGCGCTCGTGGTACCTGACGTTCTACGACGGGCGGATCGCGGTCAATCCGGCGGGCAGTCCGATCATCAGCGGCTTCGCGCGGTGCGTGCGGGGGCCGTGACCTTCCTGGTTCCGCGCACCGGCCTCATCTTCCGACCAGCTCCCATGCCTCCAGCACCTGCCCGGCGCGGGATGGGTCCAGGGCCGCAGCCACCAGGGCCCTGGCCAGCGTCGTGTTGTCGATCGGGGCGATGCGTCGTGCCAGGTGGCGTGCGCCCAGAATGGACGCGACCCGGGTGGTGGCGCTCAGCAGGTGCTCCGCGAGCCTCTCGGCCGGCCGGTCGTCGTCCCGCCCGGGGCCGCTGATCAATCCCGGTCGCGCGATGGTGAAGGGCACGCCGGCCTCCCGGACGGCCTGTTCCGCCTGGTGCCGGGCGCGTCCGTAGGCCGACGCCGCGTTCGGCCCGGTGCCCATGGCGGACAGGTACACGAACCGTGGCCGGATGTCGGCCTCACGCACGGCGCCCAGCAACATCACGGCCAGGCCGAGGTCGATGGACTGGTAGGTGGCCAATCGACCCGTCGCGCGCGCCTCCCGTCGTGCGCCCGCCCGGGTGATTCCGACCAGGAAGAACACCAGATCGGGGGCGTGGCGGCGCAGCGCCGCAGCCATGTCGTCGCTGGACCACGGGGTTGCATCCGGCTCGGCCCCAAGTTCCCGGAAGCGCCCCTGCCACCAGTCGGCGCGTGGCGAATCCGGACGGACATGGGCGATCGTGCGGACGCCCTGTTCCGCCAGCAGACGAACGACCTCACGCCCCGTGAAGCCCGTGGCGCCGGTGACGAACGCGGTGGTCATCGAATCCTCCTGTGCGGGTCGGGGGCCAGGTGCCTCCCCGAGTGTATCGCGCGTCGCGCTCCGGGTGGCAAGGGGGGGGCGCCTTGTCCTACAATGCCCAGGTCGTCCTACGGCCGGAACAGGAGGTCGCCATGAAGGATCCGGCACGGGCCCCGTGGAAGATTCTGGTGATCCTTGCGATCACGGTGCCTGCCTTGCCCGCGGGGGCCGACGAGGCCGGATCCGGCGGGGACACGAGCAGGTCCAAGTCCCAGGCGGAACAGCGCTCCTTCTCGGGAGGCGGCATGCTGTTCGGGCGCAGCGTCAAGCCGCCGGTGGGGGCGCGGCGGTTCGCGGTCGGGCTGGACATGGCGGTCGCGCCCATGGACATCGCCTACCGGATCGCCGGGGACCGGGTGCGCGACAAGGCGATCGACAGTGTCTGCGAGGGCTCCACGGACCCGGATTGCCGAGCCACCGCGGGCACCTACGTCGATGCGGCCATGGACGCGCTGGCACGGGTGCCGGACTCCCGCTGGGACACGATCGAGGCGGCGGCGGGGGGCGATACGGCGGGACTGAACCAGGCCCTGGCGGATGCCGGCGTGCCTCCATCCCAGCGCCAGGCCGTCCTGGACTACGTTGCCCAGGTGGACGGCAGTCCCGAAGAGAAGCGCGCCGCGGTCCGTCTGGCGCGCGGCGTGGCCTCGAACCGGGGGGTCAACCTCCTGTTCGAGCCGTGGGCGGAGTTCAACTCCCGCTGGATCGGGGTGGGGCTGGGCATTCCCTTCACGCTGCGGGTGCGTGACGGCCACAACTCGGCGCACCTGGGCAACGTCAGCCTGGATGTGCGTAGCGGCGGGGTCTGGGGGCAGGGCGTGGCGTTCGGATTGACGGGTGGGCTGAATCTGACCCTGCCGACGGGTACGGCCGCCGTGGGGGCGTCGGTTCCCGCCGACCTGTTTCGGGCGCCGAAGTACATGCATGCGTACCTGGGCCTGGCGCCCTACCTGGTTCTGGGATTCGACCTGGGCCAGTGGTGGGAGGTCCATGGCCACCTCGAGTTCGTGACGCTGCACGCGGTGCGGGGCGGGGCCTCGGGGTCGTCCCAGTACCTGAAGTACGGCGTAGGCACGATTCTGTTGCCACGTCTGTTCATCAACCTGATCGCCGAGGTCAACGGGGTCAGCCCCATCCGGAACGCCGCGGCGATGAACGCCCTGTTCGTTTCGGGAGGCGTGCAGTTCCGATTCTGGATCATGCGCCTGGCCATCGCGGCCCAGGGGCCCGTCTTCCAGGCGGACGATCGGGATGCCGCGCGTCTGGGCGGGGTCTCGATCGGTACCCTGTCCCGGTTCTCGGTCCTGGGGCGCCTGGCCTTCTCGTTCTGAGCCTGCCGGGACGGGGCGCGACATCCGTGTCATTCCCGTCGTGGCTTCGGGGGTGCCCCCGGTTTCACAAATCACCGTTTTCTTGTAGAATTCGCTGTGGCATGAACCTTGATGATCATCGGGATGCCGGTCGGTGGGACCGGAGACCGTGGTCGTCATGAAAGGGGGACGGATCATGATTCGCTCGTGGCTCCAGGGCGGCCTTGCCGCGATGGTTTCGGTGCTGCTGCTCGTGCCCGCGTCGGGGTTTGCCCAGGCTTCGTGTACCCAGGACTCGGACTGCGCCGTCGGCGAGTCGTGCGTTCGGGTGCCGTGCGCCGCGATGCCCTGCACGCCCGAGGGGGACTGCCCCGTGCCTGAGTGCGAGCCCGAGGGCACCTGCGTTGGAACGTCCGAGTGGCGGCCGGAGGAGTGCGTCCAGGACAGCGACTGTCCCGACGGCTTCGCGTGCGAAACGGCCGTGATGCCCTGCGGCGGATTCGATTGTCCGCCCTGTGCGTGCGCCTGCCCCGAAGGGGCGGACTGCGACTGCGTCTGCCCGCCCTGCTCCGAGCCGGAACCCTGCGACCCGGTGGAGGTTCGCTACTGCGTCTACGCCCCGAAGGAGTGCGGGTCCGATGCGGACTGCGGCGAGGGCTTCGAGTGTCAGGTGGTCGAGGCGTGCTCGGTGTCCGGGTGCGCGTGCTACCGGGACTGCGCGTGCCCGCCCTGCCCCGAAGGGGAGGAGTGCCCTGCATGCCCGTGCGAGGAGGACCCGGCGCCCTGCGAGTGCCCCGAGGATCCCGAGCCCGAGTGCGTCACGTACGGGAGCTTCTGTGTCCCGGCCCAGATCCCCTGCGAGGATGCCTCGGATTGCCCGGCGGACTTCGTGTGCGAGCGCTGGGATGCCCCGGTCTGCGCGTGCGCCGCATGCTGGTGCGATCCGGCCGAGGCGGAGTGCGATTGCGATCCCGACTGTGGGTGTTCCGAGCATACGGGTGAAACGGAAGGCGCCTGTCTGCCCCGCTCCTGGGCGGACGCGGGCATCCCGGCGGGCGCCGAGCCCCAGCCCGGCGAGGCGGCCGCCGAGTACGCGCGCGACAAGACGGACGACCCCCTGGATGGGGGCACGGGCGGCAACCAGGACGGCAACCCGGCCGTCCCCGGGGAGGCGGCCGTGGCCAAGGCCTCCGGCTGCACCGCGGGCACGTCCGGCGTCGCGGCCCTGCTGCCCTTCCTGCTGGGGATCCTGACGGTTGCGCTGCTGCGCCGTCGTCCCGCCCGCCTCTAGAACCTTGACCCGGGGCCGTCGCCGCCTCGTCCCTACGCCATTCCTCGGACAGGCTCCTCGCACCCGTGCCCGGATTGCATGGTGCCGCATCGACGCCGTCCCGGGGCCGCGGGATACGGGGCCGCGGCCGCGGGGTGTCTTGCGCTTGTCGCGGGAGGCCGGGAATCGCCGGGAATCGCTGCGCCGGGGCCTGCTACTCGGCGGCGGGGGCGGGAGCCTGCTCGGCGGCGGCCACCGGGGCCGCGGACTTCTTCGTGTAGGAGTACGAGAACGTCAGCAGCAGCATGTTCTGCAACTGCCACTTGTCCACCAACTGGGGCTGGCGCAGCGCCTTGAACGTGTAGTCCAGGGACGCCCAGGAGACCAGCTTGAACGACAGCAGGGCGCCGACCTCGACGTTGGTCAGATCGACGGCCTTGCGATTGTCGCCGGCCTCCTTCTGGCGCAGGGACGGGATCATCGTTTCGGCGTACGCCTTGTAGTTCACCTTCTTGTCATAGAAGGCGCCCTGGATGACCAGCGCGGCCTCGAAACCGCCCTGGACATAGTCGCGCAGCGGCTGGACCTCCATGTTTCCGGCGGCGTTGACGCCCTTCAGCGCGTACTGGCCGTCCGCGAACACCTGGTGGGTCCCGAAGCCGGCACGGATCAGGATCTCGACCTCCTCCTTGCCGATCGGGCGCGCGAAGATGCCGACCGATTCCTTCAGGGTCAACGGCAGGAACGAATCCGTCAGGTGCAGCTTGCGGCCCACCTTCGTGCGGTTCGCGCCGGTCATCGGGTCGATTTCGCCCAGGAACTCGTACGTGGTGTCCGTGGCGCGGTGATCGGTGTTCTCGAAGATCGACGTGTCCAGCACGAATCGCGCGAACGGACCCAGCCACGGCAGTTTCGGCGGCCGGTAGTAGTAGATGGACTCGAACAGCAGCCGGTCCGCGGTCTTCATGAACTGCTTGATCGGTGGTCCGTACGAGAAGGTCTCCAGCAGCGACAGGCTGTTGCGCCAGTCATGGCCGTTTCGGGAATACGACAGGGTCCCGTCGAAGTTGCCGCCCAGGGTCAACGCGGAGCCGTTCTCCTGTCCCACGACGTCCATGTTGTGGGTGAAGTTCAGATTCGCGCCCACCCGGATCGTGCCGACCCAGCCGGGGTCCTTGGCCGGCGGGGCGACCTCGGCGACGTACTCCTGCTCCAGGGCGCGGCCCGATGCGGGGACCAGCAGGAGCCCCGCGACGATCCAGGGGAGCCATCGAACGTGCTTCTGGGGGTTTCTCACGGTTCACTCCTTGGAAAGAGAATCGTCCGAAATCGGGATGCACACGATTCGTCCCCGCATTGTAGATCGGCCCTGGCTTTGGCGCCAAACGCGGGTTCGTGCCCGGCGGGACATAAGGAAATCGGTCAGATGTGGTACATGGTCCGGCCCTGGATCCGGTGCTGGCGTTCAATCAGCGAGGCCAGCGTGATCGCGCTCAGGATGCGCTCGGTTGCCTCGTCGATCTGTTGCCAGACCTCGCGCAATGCGCAGGTCGCGGCCCGGGTGCAAGGCGAGCCGTCTGCGGTCTTGATGCCGCACGGCGTACACAGTGCGCCACCCTCGACCGCGGCGATGGCGTCCCGAAGCAGGATCGATTCCGGGGTCTTGGCCAGGACGAAGCCGCCGCCAGGTCCGCGGATGCTGCGCACCAGGCCGGCGCGCCGCAGATCCAGCAGCAACTGGTCCAGGAACGCCTTGGGGACCCCGGCGTTCTCGGCGATGCCGCGGGCCTGAACCGGCTGGTGATCCGTGTGTTCCGCCAGTTCCATCAGGGCCAGAATGGCGTACTCGGTGCGCGCCGAGATCCTCATGACGCGGACCTCTCGGCGGGGTCGGAGGGCCGAAGGGGAGAACTGCGGCCATCCTCCAGTGCCTCGACGCGGCGGGACAATGCGGCCACGTCCCGGCGGAGACGCTCGATCTCCTTCAACATCGGCGCGAAGTTGCGGACCGTCGTCACGACCATCTGCAACTGTTCGTCCGCACGGTGCTGGACCTCCTCGTAGGCCCGCTGGGTGTGCGCCAGGAATTCGCGAATCTCCTCGGCGGGTTCCCCCTTGATCAGGCGCTGGACCGTCTTCTCCGCCTCGTCCCGGATCGTCGTGACGGGAGCCAGCCGCTTGTGCAGGAACTCGCCGCCCGTCTGCAGCAGCGACACCAGGCGCTGGATCGGCACGGCCGGGCGGTTCTTCTTCTCCTCGACCAGCAGGACCTGGGCCAGCGTGACGGCCGTGATGTCCTCGCCGGACTTGCTGTCCGCGACACTGACCTCGCCGCCGCCCCGCACGTACTCGGCGATCTCGTCCAGTGTGATGTAGCGGCTCTCCGACAGGTCGTAGAGCTTCCGGTTGGGGTAGCGCTTGATCGTCTTCATGAATCCCTCGGCGTGACCCGCGAATCCTAGCATTCGATGTCGAGCCGGGCAAGTCGCGCGGCGGTCGCGTGGGCGTTGCGCCGCGGCACGCCTCGCGACGCGGGTCCGATTGACAACGAGGCGTCCTCGCTGATAATCAGGCGGTCCGGCAGGGGGCCGGCGCAACGGAGACAATGCCGATGAACGAAGTACAAGATACCCTGCAGGAGGGCTACTTCACATCGACGGTGCGCGCGGCACTGAACTGGGGGCGCAAGTACTCGTTGTTCCAGTATCCGTTCGTCACGGCATGCTGCGCGATGGAGTACATGTCCGTCAGTTGCGCCCACTTCGATATCGCCCGATTCGGCGCCGAGATTCCCCGGTTCACGCCTCGGCAGAGCGATCTGCTGTGGGTCGTCGGGACGGTGACCCACAAGAACGCGCCGGTCCTGAAGCGCATCTACGACCAGATGTGCGAGCCGAAGTGGGTGATTTCGTTTGGCGTGTGCGCGTCCAGCGGCGGCTTCTACGACAACTACGCCGCGGTGCCGGGCATCGATCACGTGATCCCGGTCGATGTGTACATCCCGGGGTGTCCTCCCCGGCCGGAACAGGTCTTCGACGGCCTGATGATGCTCCAGGAGAAGATCCAGAAGGGGCCGTTGATGCTCAGGTAGCGGCCGGGCGAGGCGAATCATGTCGGAAGCGATCGAACTGCGGGCGTACACGTTCATCGACAACCTGCAACCGCAACTGGCGTCGTTTCTTGCGACCGTTGCGCGCGGCTTCCTGCCGCTGGAGGACCAGGCGGCGCTGCTGGTCGAGATCGCGCCCGGCCTGCACATCAACGTGCTGACCGACCAGGTGGTGAAGAAGACGGCGGCCATTCCAGGCATGCAGATCGTCGAGCGTGCCTACGGACTGCTGGAGGTACACCACGAGGACCAGGGGCACGTCCGCGAGGCGGGGCGCGTCGTGCTGGAGAACCTGGGGCTGAAGGAAACGGACCGGCTGAAGCCGCGAATCACGTCGATCCAGACGATTACCGGCATCGACAACTACCAGACCCACCTGATCAACACGATGCGCCACGGCCAGTTCCTGCTGAAGAACGAGACGTTGCTGGTGGTCGAGTGCCATCCCGCGGCCTACGCGGCCATCGCGGCGAACGAGGCCGAGAAGGCGGCGCCGATCAACCTGCTGGAGATGATCTCGTTCGGTGCGTTCGGTCGGCTGTACCTGGGCGGCCCCGAGGACAACATCAAGGAGGCCGCCATCGCGATCGAGAAGACGCTGGCCGACCTGGAGGGTCGCCCCAACGCGGGCCAGTCCCTGGTGTACTGACCGGCGCCGGATACCTCGTTACCCGATTCGCGACTCGACGACGGCCCAGCGTACGTTCTTCCAGAATGCGCCCAGGTAGTCGGCACGCTTCAGGCCATAGTCCGTCAGGAACGCGTGCTCGAAGACGTCCATGACCAGGACCGGCGTCGCGCCCGCGGGGTGCCCCACGTCGTGTTCGTTGATCCACGCGTTGAACAGGTCGCCCGTGACCGGATCCTTGTACAGCACGACCCATCCGATGCCGCGCATCGCGCCGATGGCCAGGAACTCCTTCTTCCACGCCTCGAAGCCGCCCCAGCGGGCCGCCACCGCCGCCATGAATCCCGTGCCGGGCGCGCTCCCCGCCCCGCCAAGGTTGTCGAAGTAGTATTCGTGCAGGCGCATGCCGTTCCATTCCCAGCCGAAGCGCCGGCGCAGTTCGGCGTACTCGGGACCCAGCCGGTCCTCGGCCAGCATCCCCGCCAGCAGCTCGGCCGCCTTGTTCGTGTTGGTGACGTAGCCGTTGTACAGCGTGAAGTGGTTCTTCAACAGCGTGTCCGAGAAGCCCTCCATGCCCAGCAAGTGGTCGTAGTTCCTTGCGACGTACTGCATCGTTCCCTCCGGTTTGGCGACATCAAGACCCGTTGCGGTGCAACGAGCCCACAGAATAGACCGTCCGTCGTCGTTGGCAAGTGCGCGGATCGCCCAGGCGCGAGTCACCCCATGCTCCCATTCCCGGAGGCCGGCGCGGGGCCTGTTGACGGTCCCGGCTGCCAGCGCGTATCGTTGGCGGCATGGCCGAGGCGACACGAAGCCAGGGAATCGGGAGTCTGGGCGACCTGGCGGTGCGCCCGGTCCGCGTGGTGCTCCTTCTGGCGGCGGCGTGCGCACTGGCCTATGCCGGGTCCCCCTTCAACGGCTTCGTTCTGGACGACCATCCCATCATTCTGGGCAACCCGCTGGTTTCGGGCGCGCAGCCTCTGATGGACGCCTTCGCGATGCCGTACCATGGGGACGATCGTCCCTTCCTGGTCTATCGTCCACTGACGACGGTCGCGCTTGCCCTTCAGTGGGCGGTCCACGGTCCCGCGGCGTGGGCGTTTCACCTGGGCAACGTGCTGCTTCACCTTGGGGTGACCTTCCTGGTCTGGGTTCTCGGGCGGTTGCTGCTGCCTTCCCGCCCCCTGGCGGCGCTGATTGCCGCGCTGGTGTTCGCGGTGCATCCCATCCACACCGACGCGGTCAGTTCGATCGTGAACCGATCCGAGATCCTGGCGGCCGGGTTCGCGGTGGCGGCCTTCCTGGGGTTCGCCCGATGGCATGCGGGCCGGCGTCCCCTCCTGCTGGTCGTTGCCGGGGCATGCACCCTGGGGGCATTGCTGTCGAAGGAGAGCGGCGCCCCGGTGGTGGGATTCGCCCTGTTGTGGGGGCTGGTCCATCGGCGTGAGGGGCGTTCGCTTTCGGCGCTTCTTGCGGGGTGGGCCCTCGCGTTCGTGCTGCCGCTGGCGGTGTACGCGGGGTTGCGGTTCCTGGCGTTCGACGGGGCGCTGTTCGTGTCGCCGGTCCGGTACTTCGCCGGGATCGAGCCCGAGCGGACCGTCTGGACAATGCTGGGGATCGGGGCTCGGTACATGAAGCAGATGGTGGTGCCGTGGCCGCTGTCGCCGGACTACAGCTTCGAGTCCATTCCCATCGCCCCGCGCCTGCTCGAGGGCTGGCCCCTGGCTGGTCTGATTGCGGTACCGCTGGTCCTGCTGGGCACCCTGACGCTGCTGATCGTGTCGCGACGGGGGCCGGGGCTGGCCGCGGCCGCCCTGGGGATGGGCTGGTTCGTGCTGTTCATGGCGCCCGCGTCGAATCTGGTCCCCCTGATGATCCCGATGGCCGAGCGCATCACCTATGGCGCCACCGTCGGGCTGTTCCTGGCGTTCGGGGTTGGTGCCGAGGCCTTGTGGGCCTGGTGCGCGGGGCAGCGCGGGGCAATGACGAATGGGTTCGCGGGCATCCGGAGGATCGGGGCGATCCTGGTTCCGGGCCTTCTGGCGCTGGTCGTGGCGACGTATGCGGGGATGACGATCGAGCGGGAACGCGCGTGGCGCGACGACCTGACGCTGGCCGCGGACGCCGTGTCCACCCATCCCAGGAATGCCCTGATGCTGGCCAACCTGGCGGGCGCGCTGGCGAATCGCGGGAACCTGGACGCGGGGATCGAGGCCATGCGCAGGGCGCTGGATGTCGGGCCGTCGCGCTGGCCGTTCCGCGTGGCACTGGCCGAGATGCTGCACGATGCGGGGCGCCACCACGAGGAGGCCCAGTTGCTGGTGGACGGGTTGCGACTGGCGCCCGAGGACCCCGAGGCGGTCCGGCGAGCCTGCACGGCCGTGGCGGAGGTCCGTCCCGGCATCCTTGTCGAGGACTGCGTTCAGGGCTTTCCGCGCTAGGGGCTGGGCGGGATTCCACTGGCCGGGCTCGCGGGGGTAGTCGTCGAAAAACGCTTGGAACTCCACGGATCGATCCGCTACAATCCGCGCGTCAGGAGGCATGCCATGACGATGTTGCGCACGACGTGTGTGGGGCTGTTTTTCGTACTGTTGACCGCCTGGCTGGGGTGCAGCGGATCGGATGAAGCCACGGATGCAGGGCCGGACGTGGTGGATCTGGACATCCCCGCCGCCGACCTGTCGTATGACCTGGCCCAGGAAACGGGCGAGCCGGATGTCCGTCCGGACCTCGGGTTCGACGAGGGCTTCGTGGATGCGCCGCCGCTGCCCGGCGAGTTCGGCTATCCCTGCCTGGACGGTTCCCAGTGCAATTCGGGCTTCTGCGTCGATACGCCGACCGGCAGCGTCTGCACGGCCACGTGCGTCCAGAACTGCCCGACCGACTGGGTCTGCAAGACCACCAGCGTGGCGGGCGACCCGATCTCGATCTGCGTGCCGCTGTTCCTGAACCTTTGCGACCCGTGCGCCGAGACGAAGGACTGCAACGGCGACCTGACCGGCGGCGTCGCGATGTGTCTGGACAAGGGGAACGCCGGGAAGTTCTGCGGGGGCGATTGTTCCGCCGGTGGCCGCTGCCCCGCGGGCTACGAGTGCCGGGAGCTGGCCGGTGTCGGGGGCACCGTGGCGTCCCAGTGCGTGCCCGAGAACGACGCCGAGTGTTCGTGCTCGCTGCGGGCCATCAGCCTGGGGCTTTCGACCACGTGCTACGTCCAGAACGAGGAGGGGCGCTGCCTGGGCGATCGGCGCTGCATGCTCCAGGGGTTGTCGTCGTGCAATGCCAAGACGCCCCGATCCGAGGTCTGCAACGGCCTGGACGACAACTGCAACGGCCTGACCGACGAACTGCAGGGCCAGTTCCCGTGCGAACGGTCCAACGGATTCGGTACGTGTCGGGGGTTCGGCGACTGCATCGGCGGCTCGATCGCGAACTGCGACGCCGCGACCCCGGGGCCCGAACTCTGCAACGCGCTGGACGACAACTGCGACGGCCAGACGGACGAGGGGCTCTGCTACGACGGCAACGACTGCACGCGGGACATCTGCGATCCGGGCTCGGGCGAGTGCGTCTTCCAGCCCATCCAGGGGCCTTGCGATGACCTGAACCCCTGCACGGTCAACGACTACTGCGGCACCAGCGCGAACTGCATGCCGGGTGTGCCCAAGAACTGCGACGACCAGAATCCCTGCACCGACGATTCGTGCGATCCCAGCACCGGCAACTGCATCCACACGTTCAACAACGCGCCGTGCGAGGACGGGAACTTCTGCACCGAGAACGACAGTTGCCTGAACGGCGTCTGTCGGTCGGGTGCGATCAAGAACTGCATTGATGACAACCCCTGTACCAAGAACGAGACCTGCAACCCCGCCACGGGGGCCTGCACCTTCACCCCGAATGACGGCGTGCCTTGCGACGACAGGAATCCCTGCACGATCAACGACGTCTGCGCCGGGGGCAAGTGCGTCGGTCCCAATGACTTCTGCGAGGGGACGGTCTGCACGCCGGTGCCGCCGCAGGTGGGTTGCATCAGCACGTGCTTCGTGGTCCCCTTCATCGGAAACGCCACTTGTCCCTGCTTTTGCAGCTAGCGGGCGCGTTCTCGCCGTCGATTCCGCGTCTCGGGCATTCCAGCCGGAATAAACTTCCTGGTGACGTCGTTGTGGGCGCGGCAACGGGAGGCCCCAGGTGGCATTCTGGAAGACGGACAAGTCGCGAAGGGCCGGTGAACGCTTCGAGCGCGAGGCGCTGCCCCATCTGGATGCCGCGTATCGATTCGCGCGTTCGCTGACCCGGGACGCCGCCGAGGCCGACGACCTGGTCCAGGAGGCGTTCGTCAAGGCGCTGGCCGCGTTCGATTCGTACGAGGAGGGCACCAACTGCAAGGCGTGGCTGTTCCGGATCGTCCGCAACACCTTCATCAACCAGGTTCGAGCCCGCCGTCGCGAGGTGGTCGTCGAGGAGGTGCCCGAGGGGCTGGGTGGCCTGTCCGGCTGGGCCGATGCGCCCGCCTTCCGGGACCCGCAGGCCGCGGCGTTGCTTGCGGCCACGCGGCAACAGCTCGAGGCGGCGCTGGAGGGGTTGCCGACGGACTTCCGGACGGCGGTGGAACTGTCGGACGTCGAGGGGCTGACGTACCAGGAGATCGCCGACGTCATGGGGACGCCGATCGGCACCGTGATGTCCCGGCTGTATCGGGGGCGTCGGCTGATGCGGGAGCGGCTGGTCCAGCAGGTCGGGGACGTGGTCGCAGGCACGCAGGGCGAGGCCGCGGAAGGGGGTGGGGCGCGGGGGCGCGTTCTGTCCCTGGCGGGTGCGAGGCGGGCCGGGGGAGGGCAGGATGGACTGTAGCAGCCTTTCCAGGTACGTCGATCTGTTCCTGGACGGGGAACTGGCCGACCAGGAGCACGCCGAGGTCGAGCAGCACCTGCGCATGTGCGCCGCGTGTCGGGATGCGGTGAATCGCGAGACCCGATTCCGGGCGTCGCTGCGCCAGGCCATGCGGTCGGTGCGGGCGCCGGGAAGCCTGCGGGACCAGGTGATTGCGCGGATGCGTGCCGATGGCGAGCGTCGCACGCCGCGCTGGGCCCACACGCTGGCGTATGCGGCTGGAATCGCGGTGATCGCCGCGCTGGGCTACGCCGTTGTCGCCAACGTCCTGTCGGTGCCCGACCCCGAGGAGCGGGCGCTGGCCATTCACCAGGAATCCGAGAACACCGAGATCCTGGGCGATCGAGGCCGGGTCGAGTCGTTCCTGCGCGCGCGGGCACCCTTCGCGTTCCGCCTTCCCGTGGACGAGTCGGACGCCATCCGGCTGGTCGGGGCTCGCATCACGCGGCTGGGCGGAATGCCCGCGGTCGTCTATCTGTACGACGCCGGCGGGCGCCGGTTCTCGGTGACCCAGTATCCGGCGCCGGAAGGGTGGCGGCCCGGGCCGGCGCGCGTGGGCCGCCAGGACGGCTTCACCTACGCGACCTACGGGGATTCGGGGCTGGTCCAGACGGTCGTGGGAGATCTGCCCGAGCCCGAGATGGTCCGGATCGTGCCGGCCGCCTGGGCCCGCTAGGGAACGCGTCGCGCGTCACCGGACCAGCAGGGCGTCCCCGACGAACCGGACATCGATGGGACGCCCGGCGTCGAGGGTCCCCAGAGTCGCCTCGACCCTGGTCAGCGTGTCGTCCAGGAACGCCTGAAGCACCTCTCGGTCCTCGTCCCGGTCCTGCGACAGCCCCAGTCCCTCGGGGGTCGGCCGAACGCCGGCGCGCAGGCGGTCGCCGTCGAACGCGGCCACCTTCAGACTGCGCAACGCCTCGGAGTCCAATGGTTCCAGCGAGACGGCCCCCGCGATGACCAGGTGCGCCCAGGCGGTCGCCAGCACGTTGGCGAAGGTGGGCGCCACGATGCCGACCTTCGTGGCCGCGGGGTCCGGACGGAACCCCAGGTCGCGGGTGGCGAACCGGACCAGCGCGTCCGCCGTGAACGCCAGCCTGTTGGCCCAGGACACGTCCGCCAGCGACGAGAACTCGCGCACGGCGAAGGTGTTGCCGATGGGGCGCCCCACCTTGGGCGGGAAGGACGCCAGGACGCGCAGTCCCTCGCCCATCGCTTCACCGAACAGTCGCAGGCCGGTCAGGCCGCCGACCCGCCCGATGAGCGCGCGCGCGCGCAGGTGGGCCGGACGGATGGTCTCGACGCCGGCCCGGAACAACTCCACCGGCCAGGCGGCTCGCAGGATGTCGGCGGCGATGTCGGCATTGCCGCCGGACAGGTCCTCCAGTCCCAGGGACAGCAGGGAGACGGTTCGCAGGGATGCTTCCTGCCAGGCGTCGGTGTCCTGCGGGTCCGCGTCCGAGGCCGCGAACACCCGGTTGACCAGCAGGGTCAGTTCGCGCGTAACGCCGGCCACGTCCTCCTGGGCCGCGGCGAGGGTCATGGCGCGCCACAGGAACAGATCCGGTCCCACGCCTCGCAGCGGCAGCGCCAGGGATTCGCCAGCTGCCGCACCGGCCGGGCGCCGCGCGTCCTTCCGGGCCAGCCGCTCTCGCAGGCCGGCAACGTCGAAGGGCTCGAATAGCGCGAACCGTTCCTCGTCGGGGGGGAACCCCAGATCCTCCATCCGCGCGGTGCGAAACCGGCCCACCTGGTCCTCGATCGATGCCGGGGTGTCCCTGCGTCCCCCTTGCAGCAGCACGTGCGCCTGTTCGACCCCCTGCGCGTACAGCAGATCCATCAGGCGGCGCAGGGGCTGCACGTCGTCGGGCGAGGCGCAGACGACCACGAAGACGCCATCCGGGGTCACGAAGGACACATCGTCGGCGATCGGGGTCGTTTCGGCCTCGTCCTGGGTCAGGACGTCCGCCCGCGCGAAGATCCGCAGCGCGATGACCTCGGGGCCCAGTTCGTCCAGGTATCGCAGCGCGAAATCCAGCGAAACGTCCCGTGCCATCTCGAGTACGCGGTCCAGCCGCTCGGGCGCCAGGGATCGGCCGCTCCAGGCGGCCAGATCGACGAAGGCGCGGCGCTGCGCCGGCGTCGCGTACGCCAGCAGGTCGAACGCGTCCTCGACGCCGATGTCCCGGATCAGGTGGAAGACCTCGTCGGGGCGCAACTGGCGCAGCGTCCTGGGCAGATCGGGCAGCCCTGTCAGGGTGCGTAGCTTCGCGGTGGCCGACATGCCGGCGAACTCGCCAGGCAGCCCCAGCGCCCGGGCGGTCGCCGCAAGCGCAAGACGATCCTTGAATTCCGGAGAGTTCGCGTTCATGTCGTTCCTGTTCCTTCGCGGTTCGTCCCGGGTCGTGCGGCGGTCCGACGGCTTGCAAAACGCCGGAACCGCAAGTACTCTACCGCAGTTTCGGCCTGGCGACCAGCGGGGAGGACGATGACCGTGTTGAATCGATGGGGCGGGGCGATCACGTTGATCGTGGCCGCCGTGATGGTTCCGTTGGGCATCTGGGGTCCGGGCCTCTGGGATCCGTGGGAAATGAATGCCGCCCAGGTGGCGCGCCGCATGGCCGAGCCGTCCCGGGTGCTGGTGGCCGAGCCCCGGGAAGGGGCACTGACGGCATCGCTGGGCAATGGCCTGGGGGATCGCGCGCTGGTCGAGGCCGCGCCCGCGGCGACCACGGGACCCGCGGCCATCGAGGCGGTTCGCACGCGCCTGGGCGACCAGGTGTTCCGGGTCGCCGTGCTGGATATCGACGCCCGGGTCCAGGGGCCCGATGACGCGGCGGGAATCCGGGCTCTGGGCGAACTCCTGTCGTCCATCGTCACGCGCAACCAGTCCACGCGAGTGGTGGTGGTTTCGCCGTCCGGTCGTGACGCACGCGCCATCGTCGATGCGGTGAACGCCCACCTGGCCCAGTCCGTGGGCGAGGGCGATGCCGAGCGTGAGGCCGCCGCCTCCGGCGTGGCTGTGGCCGTTCGTCCCGCCACCGCGGAGTCGGTCGTCGAAACGGTTCGATCCCTGCTGGGGGGCGACGGGTGCCTGGCCCAGTTCAAGGAAGGGGGGATCACGCGGTTCGTGCCGCCGCTCCATCCCTGGCTGGTTTCGGTATCCTTCCGCGTATTCGGGTTCAACGAGTTCGCGGCGCGCCTGCCCGCGGCCCTGATGGGCATCCTGTCCCTGGTGCTCGTGTTCCTGGGCGTGCGGCGCGCATTCGACGAGCGCACCGCCATGCTGGCCGTCGTCATCCTGGCGTCCTGCGGCCACTTCCTGCTGGGGGCCCGGTTCGTCCAGTCCGGCGCGTCCGTCCAGTTCGCCCTGGTGCTGGGGGCGGCAGCGTTCGGGGGCCTGGTCACCGGGGCCTCCATGGCGCGGGCGTTGCCCTTGCTGGCGCTGGCGACGGTGCTGATGTACCTGGCCGGCGGCATGACGGCCCTGGTGACCATGGCGGCGCTGGTGCTGGCGTATCCCCTGGTGACGGGGCGGCTGGATCGTCGCGTCCTGGCGGCCGTCGGTGTCGTGGGCGGGCTGCTGGTGCTGGGCGCGATCCTGACGTTCGTTCCGGACGGTCCCTTCTTCCGCCAGTTCCGATTCACTGCCGCGACGTTCGGCGGCGGCATGAAGATCGACTTCCGCAGCTACGATTTCGCGATCAAGCAGATCGGCTTCGGCATGTTCCCGTGGAGCGCCCTGCTGCCGCTGGCGCTGGCCGCCGCCCTTGCCTCCACCGAGCGCGTCCGTCCCGAGCGGGTCGTCCTGCTGCTGGCGGCCCTGGCGCCTCTGGGCGTGCTGATGGTCACGATCCGCCCGTTCGATCAGACGATGTACGTCGGCGTTCCGGCGCTGGCGGTCCTGGTCGCCGTCTTCCTGCGCGAGCGCGAGGACGACCCGCTGGAGTCCCGGGTTCTGGCATTCCTGGGGTTCGGGCTGTTCCTGTTGCTGACGCGGAACCTGTTGCGGTCGCCCGACCCCCTGGTCTCGTTCCTGACGACCGACCCGATGTTCGCGGTGCCCGGCAAGGGCGAGCCGGCGTTCCCGCAGGATGCGGCGCTGCCGACCCTGGCCAAGCTCGCGGTGGTTGTTGCCGCCGCCTTCCTGCTGGCCACGGGGACGCGGGCGATCTCGTTCCTGAGGGACCTGCCCGGCATCCTGGCGCGGGGCCGCACCTTCCTGGTCGTGCTGCTGGCGGTGGGCGGCGTCATCCTGATCGACATCCTGGTGTTCGTCGGGCTGAAGTGGGCGATTCTGAGCGGCAATGCCGGTCCGGACGCGGCCCGTGGGTCCGTGCTGCTGCGCATCCTGCTGACCGGACCCGACATCCTTGCGCTGTACCTGCTGGCGCTGCTGGTGGTTGCCGTGCGGTACGCCGGCACCATCGGGCGTTGGGTTGGGCGAATCGTGCCCAGCCGGCACCTGGACGCCGTCGGGCAGGCGCTGTTGAAACTGGAACGACCGGTTCCGGCCACCCTCGGCCTGGCGGTCGCCGCCGTGGTGATGGCGGCGTCGCTGGCCTTCGGGCTGGTGCCGGAACTGTCGTACCACCTGTCCCAGAAGCACATCATCCAGACCTACAAGGCATCGAACAACCGGATGGCCGGGGAACTGTTCCGCCATGGCGTGTTCGCCGGCCGCGGCGGGGATGATGCGAACTTCTACACCAGCCGCATCCCCGAGGTTTCGTCCCGCAGCCAGGTGGTCGATCGGCTGAAGGACGGCACGAAGCGGACGTTCTTCATCGTTCCCAAGACCCAGTGGAGCGAGATCAACCACGCGTTCCGGTCGGCCAACGGAGGCCGCAGCGCGCCGGTGCTGGACGATCGCTCGTCGCGGTTCATCCTGGTGTCGAACGTGCTTGCGGACGGCGAGACCGACCACAACTGGATCGCGGACGCCACGTTGACGCAGGCCCAGTTCGATGCGCTGGAAGGGGTAATGCCGACCTCGGTGAACTTCGACGACAAGGTCGAACTGATCGGCGTCAAGCTGGCGTCGCCCACGATCCGTCGGGGCGGCACCCTGGAAATGAAACTGTACTTCAAGGTTCTGGACAAGGTCGGCCAGTCCTACCGCATGTTCCTGCACGTGGACCGGGTCGGGTCGTCGTCGCGGATCCACGGCGATCACTGGATCCTGAACCTGGTCAAGGAGTCCGAGGACCAGAGCCAGTGCGTCGGCTGCTTCGCGACGACCCACTGGCTGAAGGACGACATCGTGATCGACACCTACGGCATCCAGGTTCCCATCGGGTCGCCGTCGGGTCCCCATGACATCTGGATGGGCTTCTATCCGCCCGGCGGCGACAAGCGTCTGTCCGTCAAGTCGTTCGACAAGGACAAGGTTCGCCACGACGGCCAGAACCGCGTTCGCGTCGGCACGATGACGGTCGAGTAGGCGCCGCGTCCCCGCCGTCCGCAGCCTGAACCCGGGGGTGTCCATGCCCGATTCCATTGATGGCCTTCCGCTGTGGATCCTGAAGGCGACCGTGCTGGCCCTTGGGGCCTCCTTCGGGTCGTTCGCCAACGTGGTCATCTTTCGCCTGCCTCGCGAGCGCTCGATCGTCCACCCGGGGTCCGCCTGCGCGAACCCGGAGTGCGGCCGCCCGATCCGCTGGTTCGACAACATCCCGGTCCTCAGCTACCTGCTGCTGTGGGGGCGTTGTCGCGACTGTCGGACGCCGATCTCGCTGCGGTACCCCCTGATCGAGCTGACCACGGCGGTGCTGTCGCTGGCGTGCCTGTACCTGGCGCTGCACCGGGGGCTGGGCCTGGCGGACCTGCCCGGCATCGCGGCGCTCTGGGCGTTCCCGTTCGCGTTCTGCTTCCTGTTGCTGGCGATCACCTTCATCGACCTGGAGCACTGGTGGATTCCCCCGTCGCTGGCGTTGCCCGGGATCGGGATCGGGCTGGCCGCGAACGTGCTGCTGGGCGACCTGACCGGCGTGTCGTGGTCGGACGCGCTGATCGGCATGGTGGCCGGAGCGCTGCCGATCCTGGCGGTGCGGGCGGTCTACTTCCGCCTGCGGGGCCAGGAGGGAATGGGGCTGGGCGATGCCCTGCTGATGGCCATGGTGGGGGCGATGCTGGGCTACATCGCGCTGCCGTTCGTGCTGCTGGCCAGCTCGGTCCAGGGGCTCCTGGTCGCGGTGCCGTTGACGCTGGCGCGCCGCAATGCCGCGCCGCCGTGGACGCAGGGGGACGAGGCGGGCGAATCGGCGGTCGAGGGCGCGGCTTCGGCTGCGGACGGGGATGCTCAGGAAGCGCCCGACGCCTTGGTGGCCGGTGACCCGGCGGCCCGGCCGACGCTGGCGCGCACCGCGGTGCCGTTCGGGCCGTTCATTGCCCTGGGCGCCCTGGAGTGGCTCTTCTTCGGCGATGCGATTGCCCGGTGGCTGTTCCCGTAGGGTATCGATGGTGTCTTGAAGGGGCGTCAGGTCGAAGGCGGTCGGCTACTTGCGGGCCAGCGCGGCCAGCAGCGAGTCCAGTTCATCCACCCAGTAGCGCGCGCCCTTCGCCTCGGTGTCCGCCTGGATCAGCCGCTCGACGTCCTTGACCGTGGACTTGTCGCCCAGCCGCCAGATCGCCACGATGACGAAGCGCCGCAGATCGACGTGCTGCTTCGGGTCGATCTTCGGGTACTGGACCAGCAGGGCCTCCAGCGCCTTCCTGCCCGCCTCGCCCTTCATGTTGCCCAGCAGGACGGCCGCCTTGGTCGCGGCGATCGGGTCGTCGCCCTGGAGCACGCCAATCAGGCAGTCCACGTCGCCGTCCTTGCACTTCTTCAGCACGCCAATCAACGACAGGAACTCGCCGGCCTCCTCGCCCGAGACGCGTCCCTTGACCAGCTCGCTCTTGTCGGCCTTCAGCAGGCGCTCGAACGCCGGCAGGTTCGCCCAGTCGATGCCGATCGCGATCGGCTTGACCATCGGGGCGCGGAAGACTTCCATCTTCGTCTTCGAGTAGATGTCCAGCAGGGCCGGAATGCCGGCGTAGTTCGGCAGCATGCCGATGGCGCTGGCCGTGTCCAGCCGCAGCTTGGCGTCGTTGTCGGGATTGACGACGATTTCCTTCAGGGTCGGGATCGTCTCGGTGGTGCCGACGTTCCACAGGGCCAGCATGGCCATCGTGATCCGGTTCTGCTGGGCGATCTGCCACGTGCGGGTCACGCGGTCCTCGACGCCGACCGGGGGGGACAGCGGCTTGGCCAGGCTCTTCGCGATCGGCATGGCCGCGGCGCTGTCGCGGATGTCGCCCAGAACCTGGACGACCTCGGGGCCGTCCTGCCACTGCCACTCATAGATGCCCAGCTTCGCGGCCGTCGTGGACAGATCCTCGAGCATCGGGCCATACTGCGTCCGGTCGTTGGATTGCACCGCCAGGAGGGGCGCCACGGCGGGCGTGCCGATGCGCGCCAGGGCCTTGCGCGCCGCGGCGTACATCTGCTCGCCGCGCTGCGTCTTCATGAACAGGCCGACCACCAGGTGCGGAATCGCCTGCTGCGAGCCGATCTCGCCCAGCAGGCGCGCGGCCGCGGCATTGACCTGGATGCCCTGGAAGTTCGGGTCATTGCGAAGCAGCTGGATCAGCAGATCCTCGTGCTGCTTCAGGTTGTCCTTGTCGATCTTCGCCAGCGCCAGCAGCGCGTTCAGTCGCGCCTTGGGGGCGACGCCGGTGGTCAGCACGTCCAGGAGCGGCTTTCGCAGTTCGGGGACGGCGAAGTCCTCGGCGACAACGGCGGCCTGGGGCGCCGAGTCCGGGTCCACCAGCGCGACGGCCAGCAATTCCACCGAGGCGGCGGGTGCGTTGATCGTCCGAACGGACTGGAGGATGTCGTCCTTGAACTGGCTGTTCGGGAACAGCTCCAGCAGTGCCGGGATGCTGTCGGCGCAGCGCAGGTCCCCGATCTCCTTGATCGCCTGACGTCCCTTGACCGGGCTGCGCAGCAGTTTCGACCAGCCGTTGCACGTCGTCGGCGTGCCCTTCTTGCAGCCGGTCCCCAGCGCAAGCCCGAACGCCATGACCACGGACATCGACAAATAGATCAGTTTCCTGCCCATCGACATTCCTCCAGAAAGAAGGCCCCTGTCACCGGAAAGTACCGCGTTCGAGTATAGTTTGGCCGTTGCGAAGAGGTCAAGACCGTGGCGTGGCCTGAAATTGTCCTGGGAACCGGGCGTGTTCGCCCCGCGGGCTTCGGCGTGAAGGGGGGGCGGATCGGGGTGGCCTTGGTGGCGGCGGTCGCGGTTCATGCGTGCGCCGTGGCCCCCGCGACGGGGCCCGCGCCGGACGCCGACAGCCTGCTGTTCGGGCTGGAGCGCTGCCGGATGGATGCGGAGTGTCCCTCCGGTGTCTGCTCGATCGGGATGTGCCTGGGGTTTCTGACCGTCTCGACCGAGGTGCAGCGCGGGCGCATCGGAGCCAGGATGGCATCCGTGGGCGTGCCGGTGCGCGAGGGCCTGGTGGACGCACTGGCGGCCGTGCTGGACGATGATGCCACATCCCGGGTGGTTCACGCTCGGGCCGCGGACGCCCTCGGGTACCTGGGCGGCCCGCGGGCTCGCGATCTGCTGCTGCCCCGGCTGGGGGACCCCTCCGAGATCGTGCGTTTCTACGCGGCACGCTCGCTGCATCGGCTGGGTCATCCCGAGGGTACGCCCGTTCTGGAAGCGTTTCGCGACCACCGTGCCGAGGGGGTGCGGATGCTGGCTGGAATGGCGCTGGAGGGGGCCGCCGGTCAGGGCGACAACAGGAAGTAGACGACGTCCGCGCCGTCCCGGCCAAAGCCGTGCGCATAGCCCAGTCGGAAGGTGGCGTCCAGGCCCAGGAACAGGTTGACCGACAGGGCGACTTCGGCGCCGACATCCCAGCGGACCTGTTCGGCGGTTCGGAGGACGCCGTCCCAGGCGCCGCCCCCGTCGGCAAAGACGGTTCCCCACAGGTGGCGGGCGGCCAAGGGCAAGGTCCCCAGGCCCCGGTAGATCGGCACGATGGGGAAGCGGTACTCGACGTTGGCCAGCAGGTACGTATCCCCCGCGAACGCGCCGGATGCGAAGCCGCGCAGGTAGCGCCCCCCCAGGGGCTGCTGGTTGACGAGGGCCAGCACCAGATCCTGGGGCGGGAAGCCGCCCAGCCCGAAACGGTCGGCCGTTCCGGGGTCCCCTCGGGACATCGCGCCGGACGTCAGGATGGCAAGCACGTGGCCCCGCCCCCAGGGCATCGGGACGTAGCCGTGCAGATGCCCGGCCAGGGTCCAAGCGCTGCCGTCGCCGCCCAGCCACGGCTGGCGGGTCCCGATCGACAGGCCGCCCGCCAGGCCTCGTTCGACGCTGATCGAACGGGCGTAGGAACGCAGCCAGCGGAACGAGGCGGATGCCGTGACGCCGGCGATGCGTCGATCCCTCGGGTGCCAGGGGGTGGTCGAGGCCGGCTCGTGGCCGACCGGGGCCTCGCCCACGACCTTCCAGCGAATGGCGTAGCCCAGCGAGACGTGAAAGGACACCACCCGCCCAGGGATCGACAGTGCCGCCGTCCCGTTCAGAAGCCAGTGCCGGCTGTTCAAGGGGCGCAGCCGGTCGTCCACGATGGCGACGTCATTCGATGCCCAGGTCGCCAGGTCCAGGGCCAGGTCCGGGAACAGGCCGCCGTACGCGTAGTGCAGGGCGACATACGGATCGAACCGGTCCAGGTTCGTGTCGAAGGCGGCCGAGAAGGCATGCCGTTCCAGCGTGTCCGTGCCCGAGAACTCCAGACCCAGGCGGGCCTGCGTGGCGCTGGAGAACGCCCAGCGAGGCATCAGCGACCGGGGGCGCAGCGAGGTCGGCCGAGAGGGATGCGAGTCGCCAGCGGCCGGCGCGATGTGCCACGGTTCGCTTCGGTCGGATCGGGGGCAGGCGTCGGCCGGGTCGGCCGGCGGCCCGGACGTCGCGTCGAAAGGAAGCAGCGCAAGGTCGTAGCCTCGCGCCCCGTAGCTGGCGTAGGCGATGCGCGTTCCGTCGGGCGAGATTGCCGGCCAGAACGCGCCGCCGACCACCCGGGTCAGGCGCCTTCGCTGACCGGAGATCAGGTCGATGAGGAACAGGTCGAACACGCCTCCGGGGTCGCTGGCGAAGACGACGTGGCGTCCATCCGGAGTCGCGACCGGATCCCGATCGTGGCACGCATCGTCCGTCAGGCGGCGCAGGTCCGAGCCGTCACGGTCCACGGTCCACAGGTCCCACCGCCCCTCCCGCGAGGCCGTGAACACGATGCGATCGGAACCGGGGATTGGCTGCGGGTCGCCCAGATCCGCGAATCGCCCCGGCGGGACCACGGGAGTCGGGGGTTGCCCCGGGGGTGCGGCCACCAGGGACACCTGGTCGTACTCGGCGGTCACGTACAGCCAGGTGCCGTCCGGGGCGATGGCCAGATCCCTGGCGCGCGCGCGCCACGTGCGGCGGGTCATCCCGAGAACCGGGTCCAGTTCGAATACCTCGCCGTGCTGGTTGACCAGGCGGGTCCAGTCGCCGCTGGTCGTGAACAGGCGGTCGCGATGAAAGGCCAGGGTGCCGCACCCCCCGTCGCAGTCGGCCAGGCGTCGGGGGCGTGCCGAGGGGGCCTCGAGGTCCATCTGGAACAGGCCCGTCATGGATTCGCCGTCCGAGCGGACCCAGACCAGGTGCCGTGCGTCCCGGAACACCGGCCGTCCATTGAATTCGCCCGTGCGGGTCAGGGGGGCGCCTTCGATGCGTCCCAGGGCCTCGATGCGCGCGGCGGCCTGCCGGGCGTGCTGGGTGGTCTCGTCGCGGAACTCGGCCCAGAGGTCATGGAAGTCCCGGCCGAAATGCCGCTTCGCGACGGTGTTCATCGCGAACGGGATCAGGCGGGCCCCGTAGTCCCGGACGAAGGCGGCAATCGGGTCGGGGCCGTACCGTGTATGCAGGAAGTCCAGGAAGTAGCCTCCGAACAGGTACGGGGATGTGCCTCGCGGCCAGGTCAGCGGGGCGATGGTCAGTTCGGACAGGTCGGGAAACGTCCCGCCCAGCGCCGCGGAGCGCAGCATCATCTCGAATTGTGACGAGCCGGTGCGTCCGCCCGCGGTCAGGCGCGACTCGACCAGCACGGCCAGCCCCTCGACGAACCAGGGATGGGTGGCGCCGTTCGGCAGCAGCGTCTTGCCCAGCAGGCGATTCACCAGGGCGGGCGCGCCGGACACGTGGTCCATGTGAACGATGTGGGTGTACTCGTGGTAGACCAGTGCCCTCAGGTGGTCGTCGAAGGCCGCCAGCTCCGAGTCGGGGCCCGGAGGCGCCGCCAGCAGCCGGACGCGATCGTACGGATACACGGACGCCCACCCGTTCGCGGCGTCCGTGTCGTCCCACAGCGACATCTCGACGGCCTGGGAAGGGTACAAGCCCAGCAACCGGCCCACCCGTTCCCGGGCTTCCTGTCCGATTGCCGCGGCGCGGCGCGCCATGTCCTCGCCGCCCTGGTGGAAGTGGATCCGGAAGTGCGGGGTGCGCAGGGTTCGCCAGCGGCGGGCCGGATCGGTGCCTGCCTGGGCATGGGACGGGGCGACGCCCCAGGCCAGTGCGAAGGCCATGAGCGGCAGCACGGTGCGAAGAAAGCGCATGGCGCCATGGCGGAGGGCGATGCTCACCGGGGAACGATAGCACACACGAACCCCTCGCGACCTCCGCTCGGCGGTCGCCGGAGCGCGATGACTTGGCGGTTCGCGCGGACCCGACAGGGGTGTCCCTGCGTCAGTTCGCCGCGGGCGCTTCCGCCGGTTCCTCGGCGGGGGCCGCCTCGGCAGCGGGAGCCTCGCCCTCGGGAGCGGCCTCGGCGGGGGCCGCCTCGGCAGCGGGGGCCTCGCCCTCGGGAGCGGCCTCGGTGGCCGGCGGCTGGACGCCGGGCTCGGTCACGATCTGGTTCTTCAGTTCGACGTACTTGGCGACGTCCTTCAGGTAGCCCGCGCACTCGTCGTTCGCGGTCAGCCGACCCGCGCTCTCGCAAGCGGGGCTGTCGGGCGCCATTTCGCACACCTGCTTCGCCAGTTCGGGGCAGGCCTTGCCCCCGCAACCCACCGCCGCGAACATCGCCACGAGCCCCATCACCACCCAGATCGTTTTCATCCTGTTCCTCAGGGAAAAGACGGCGGGAGTGTAGCACGACGGGTTCTGGTTGGAAGCCCTTCGACACCATTGAAACATCGCCCGCAGCCGTGCTAGTTTTCGCGAGGCGTTTCATCCGAGGCCAAGATGACCATCGCAATCCGGGCTTTCGCGCTGCTTCTGGTGTTGGCGGTGGGGTGCGATCGGGGAGATGTCTCGATCACGCCCTGGTCGCCCGACGTGACGAATGCCGAGGACCCCGGAGAGTCCGGCGACGCCGTTGAAGGGGACGAACTTCCCGCGACCGATGCGTCCTGGTGTGCCCAGACGGGCTGTCTGGCCGGATTCGTGTGCGTCGAGGCCGGCTGCGTGCCCGGGTGCGCCACCGACCGCGATTGTCCCGAGGGGCGCTTCTGTCGGCCGGACGTGCAGCCCCACGGGGTCTGCTCCGAGTGCGCGGCCGACGAACAGTGCGGGACCGGCCGGTGCGTCGATGGCCAGTGCCGGGTGGCATGCGTCCACCAGGCGGACTGCCTGTTGTTGCCGGACGCGCCCGTGTGTGACCCGATCCACGGTGTCTGCGTCGGCTGCCTGGGGCGGGACGATTGCGACCCGGGCCAGTTGTGTCTTCTGGGGACCTGCGTCCCCGGGTGTCTGGCCGATGACGGCTGTCCGATTCCGCTGCGCTGCGATCAGGCATCCGGGCCCAACGGCGCCTGCGTCGTCTGCGTCGGGGACGCCCACTGCAGCGGGGGCAGGCGTTGCGTGGACCGGTTGTGCGTGTTCGATTGCGACACGATTACCTGCCCCTTCGATCGACCTCTCTGCCTGCCCGAGACCGGGGCCTGCGTCGAATGCATCGACTCGGCCTCGTGCGCCGGGGTCCAGGTCTGCCTGGGGAACGCGTGCCGGCCGGGATGCCTGCGGGACGAGGACTGCGGCGCCGGCCTGGTCTGCACCGGCGGCAGCCCGGGGCGCTGCGTCGGGTGCGAGACGCCCGCGGACTGCCCGGACGAGGGCGCGTTGTGCATCCTCGAACAGTGCGTCACGAATCCGTGTTCGGACGATGTGGCCTGTGGCGCCGGACGGTACTGCCATCCCCGACTGCGAACCTGCTACGACCTGCCCGCGGCGTCCTGTTCCCAGGACCGGGACTGCGGACTGATTCCCGGAACGCAGATCGGGCGGAACTGCGACCCACTGACCCGGACGTGCATCGCCGAGTGCCTGCCGGGTCGTGTCTGTCTGGACGCCTCGATGTATTGCATCGATGGCAGTTGCTATGGGTGCCGGACCGATGGGGATTGCGCCGGAACCCGGTGCGACCCGTTCGACCAGGCGTGCGATCGATGCAAGGCGGACGCCGACTGCGCGAACGCGAACTGGCATTGCGAGACCGCCAGCGGGGCGTGCTATCCGTGCGTGTTCGACGCCCACTGCGGCACGGGGGTGCGCTGCCACCCCGAAAAGCACCGCTGCGTCGAGTGCATGATCGACTTCGACTGCCGCGCGGTCGAGGGACGCCCCGTCTGCGCCAAGGACAACACGTGCGTCGCGTCCTGTCAGGACGAATGCCAGTCGGGGGCGGCGGTGTGCGCGCCGCTGACCGGAGGCGGTTCGGGCATTCGTCGATGCGGTGATTTCGATGCGGACCCCTGTCTGGAGTATGGAGCGGTCCAGGCGTGCGTGGCCGGCCAGACCTGCAAGACGGTGGGGAATGTCGGCCAGTGCGCGTGTTCCGAGGAGTGCGAGGCCGGCCAGGCCCAGTGCATCGATGGGAACCCCGGATCGCGCCGCGTCTGCATCGTGGATCCGGCAACCGGCTGTCCCCGCTGGGTCACCGAGGCGTGCGAGAAGGGCGCGGCGTGCAACGGCGGGGTTTGCGCCTGCACGGGCGAGTGCCAGTACCCGTCCAGCAAGTGCGACGAGAAGAACTGGACCTACTACTACTACTGCGGCCGCGAGGGGGGATCCTGCCTGCACTGGATCCATCTGAAGTGCGAGAACGGGGCTTCGTGCAACACGTCCACGGGCCAGTGCTCCGGGGGGTCCGGCGGCTACTGACCCTCCGCGACAAGCCCGCCATCGCGCTCATGTTTGGATTGACTTCAGACGCGCGATCCTCATATACTCCGCCTCCCCGCGCCCGCGTGGCCGGGGAATGCCCGCAGGGGATGGTTGGGAGCTTGTAGTGGGGCGGGCCGAGCAAGAGGGAGGCGTATGTCTGATACCGTGAACCCGAACCTGCCGGCGGATCCGGCGAACGGCGACGAGGAACTGGACTTCGCGGCGCTGGTCGAGCAGTACGACCAGGCGGAGGTCAAGGACGGCGAGATCGTCACCGGCACCATCCTGAAGATCGAGAAGGACTGGGTGCTGGTGGACATCGGCTACAAGTCCGAGGGCCACGTGCCGCTGCACGAGTTCCAGGACGTCGACGGGAACCTGACCGTCAAGGTCGGGGACAAGACCGAGGTCTACGTCGAGGCACGCGAGAACCGGGAAGGCCTGGTCGAGCTGTCGAAGGACAAGGCCGAGAAGCTGAAGATCTGGGACGAGATCTCGGCGGCGGCGGAGCGTGACGGCGTGGTCGAGGGCATCGTGCTGTCCCGCGTCAAGGGCGGCCTGACCGTCGATATCGGCGTCAAGGCGTTCCTGCCGGGTTCGCAGATCGACCTGCGGCCGGTCCGGGGCCTGGATCGCTACATCGGCCAGAAGCTGCGCTTCAAGGTCATCAAGTTCAACCGCCGGCGGGGCAACATCGTCCTGTCGCGGCGCGTGCTGCTGGAGAAGGAGCGCGAGGAGCTGAAGTCCAAGACGCTGGCGACGCTGGAAGTCGGTCAGGTCGTCGAGGGCACCGTGATGAACATCACGGAATACGGTTGCTTCGTGGACCTGGGCGGCATCGACGGTCTGCTGCACATCACCGACATGTCCTGGGGCCGGATCAACCACCCGTCCGAGATGGTCCAGGTGGGGGATCGCGTCAAGGTCAAGGTGTTGAAGTTCGACCCGCAGACCGAGCGCGTGTCGCTGGGCATGAAGCAGACCAGCGAGGATCCGTGGCTGCGCGCGGGCGACCGCTACAACGTCGATGATCGCGTGCGTGGCAAGGTCGTGTCGCTGGCCGACTACGGCGCCTTCGTGGAGCTGGAGGCGGGCATCGAGGGCCTGATCCACGTGTCCGAGATGTCGTGGACCAAGAAGGTCAAGCACCCGTCCAAGATCCTGAACGTCGGCGACGACGTCGAGGCGGTCGTGCTGCAGGTCGATGCCCGCAACAAGCGGATCGCCCTGGGCCTGAAGCAGACGGAAATCAATCCGTGGAACCTGCTGCGCGAGAAGTACCCGGTCGGCACCGTGGTCAACGGCAAGGTCCGTTCGGTCACGTCGTTCGGCATCTTCGTCGGCATCGAGGACGGCATCGACGGCCTGATTCACCTGCAGGACATCTCGTGGTCCCGCAAGATGAAGAACCCCGCCGAGACGTTCAAGAAGGGCGACGAGGTCGAGGCGGTCGTGCTGCACATCGACCCGGACAAGGAGCGCTTCGCGCTGGGCATCAAGCAGATGGGCTCGGATCCGTGGGAGCGCGTGCATGATCGCTACCCGAGCGGCTCCGTCGTGACCGGTTCCGTGTCCAAGCTGCTGGACTTCGGCGCGATCGTCGAGCTCGAGGACGAGGTCGAGGGTCTGGTCCACGTGTCCGAGATCCGGACCGAGAAGGTCGAGAACATCACCAAGGTGCTGAAGGTCGGGGAGGAAGTGACCGCGATGGTCATCAACCTGATCCCCGAGGAGCGCAAGCTGGGCCTGTCGATTCGCCGGCACATGGAAGCCCAGGAAAGCGGCGACTACCAGGAGTACCTGCGCGCCCAGAAGGCCGCCCCGACGACGATCGGCGACCTGATCCGCGAGAAGCTGGACGTGTCCAACCTGCCGAAGGCCGGCGGGGAGCCCGTCAAGCCCGTCCGCGCGAAGAAGGTGGCCGAGCCCGTGGTCGAGGAGACCGAGGCCGAAGCGCCGGTGGCCGAGGAGCCCGTGGCCGAGGAGCCCGTGGCCGAAGCGCCGGTGGCCGAGGAGCCCGTGGTCGAAGCGCCGGTGGCCGAGGAGCCCGTGGTCGAGGAGCCCAAGGCCGAGTAGGTCCGGGACCCCGGGATTCCGGTCGCTTCTTCCTTTCAAGATCCACGCGCAATCGAAGATCCCGAAGCCGTTCGCCCGCATCGATCCGTCGTGGGCCGGGGCGGAACCCTGGAAGTGCGCCGGCGTTGGGGCGGAACCCTGGAGTGCGCCGGCTTGACGGCGCCCTTGTCCCTGGGGCGGGGGGCCGCGGAAGACGGCCGCAGTCCAGCCGGCGGCCGGATGGCTGTGTCGAGCCACAGCAGTCCAGGGGACGGGGCGGGTACGGGCGCGGGGACGGGGCGGGGACGGGGCGGGTACGGGCGCGGGTAAGGGCGCGGGACGGGCGCGGGTACGGGCGCGGGGACGGGGCGGGTACGGGCGCGGGTAAGGG
>JARKOL010000007.1 GCA_029975745.1 Myxococcota bacterium
CCGTATCGAATACGAATCCCTCTTCCGAGTGAAATTGCCGATACTTCGACTCTCCGCCCCGACGCACGTACAGCACCGAATGCCGCTCGCCCGGCGGCACGGACAACCATCCGTCCGCCACCTGCAGGCGCGCGTGTTCACGCGACACGAACCGGCAATCCAGCAGGATGTCGTTCGACGGCGAGCGCCCCACCTTGTAGCTGCCGGGCTTCAACTGGATCTCGTTCTGCAGCCACTGGTTCTCGGGTGTCGGGACCAGGCGCCAGGTGCTCGAGGGGCGCAGATGCCTGCCGCCGCCTCCGACGCGCCCGCCCAGCGCGCGCATGCGACGGGCCCGCAACACAAGGCCCACCGTCATCAACGCAATGCCGGCCAGGGCCGCCGCCGCGCCCACCCAGATCTGCACGGATGCCGTCAAGGTCGCCCTCCTCCCGATCGCTAGTGGTTGTCGCGGATGCAATCCATCTTCAGCAGGAGCCTTTCCATCCCGACCAGTTCCGATACCTTGTACTGGCGGGCGGCGGGATCGCAATCCCCATGGGTGGCGCGAATGCGCACGACTTCGTCCGGACGAAGCCCCGAGATCGTGAAGACCCCGCCGGGCCCCCCCCCCTTGCCGTCCACCGTCACCCGGGCTCCCCCGCGAGACGCCTGCACCCGGATCTGGAAGTCGGGAACGATGCCATCCTGCACCGCCTCCTCGACTGCCGGCTCCTCCTCGTCCTCGGCGGGCTCCTCGGACTCGACCGCCGCCCCCGGGTCCTCGGACAACGGGACGTCCGCCTCTTCCGCCGGGTCCTCCACGACCGGGACCGCGGCCGGCCCGGGGTCGGGCTCCACCACGGGCTCCGGAGCGGGCGGAGGTGCCGGGATCACGGCCGCAACCGAAGCCGACGCCCCCGCGCGACGACCGAACGCGTCGCCGAACAATCCGTTCGCCAGGAACACCAGGCCCGCGGTGGCCAGCACCACGCCGGACAGGAACCACCAGCGCCAGGAACGCCCCACGCGGGAACGCGAGGCCCCACTGCCGCTGCTGCTGGGGTGGGAATGCGCCGCCCCGGTGGAGCCCGAGGATGGCGGCCGTGCCCCGGCCGAACTTTCGGGCTTCTGGAACACCGGCGCGGACTCGCCCCCCAGCTTGATCGCCTGGCGACCGCCCGTGTTCAGCATCACGGGGGCCGTTCGCTCGGACGTCATCAGGAAGCGGAACTCGGCCGCCATCTTCATGGCGTTTTCGGGTCGGCGCGAGATCGTCGGCGACAGCGCCCGGCGGAAGAAGTCCCGGAATGCCGCGGACAGTTCGGCCGCCTCGGGCAGCCGTGTCGGATCGTACGACGCATCGGACTTCTGCAGCATGATCTGGATCGGGGACGCCCCCTGGAACGGCAGCGCCCCGGTACAGACATGGAACATCATGACCCCGATCGCGTACAGGTCCGTGCGACCGTCCATGTGGCGCGTGTCGGCGGCCTCGGCCTGCTCGGGCGCCATGTACATCGGGGTGCCCAGGGCGTCCAGCGACCGGGAAAGTTCGCCCGACGAGGCATCGACCGCGGCCGACTTGACCAGGCCGAAGTCCAGGATCTTGACCCGCGCGTCCAGCCCCGTTCCGGTCACCAGGATGTTCCCGGGCTTCATGTCGCGGTGGATGATGTCCACCTTGTGCGCCGCATCCAGCGCGCCCAGAACCTGGTCGAACACCCGGCAGACCACCTCCGGGGACAGGCCTCCCTCGGCGCCTCGCTCCCGATCGATGAACCGGTCCAGCCAGCGGCCGCCACGGATGAATTCCATGACCATGAACGGCAGCGAAAACTCCAGCTTCGCGATCCCGAAATGGAACAACTTGACGATGTTCGGGTGGTCCAGGTCGCCCAGCGCCTTGGCCTCGCGCATGAACCGCTTCAGCGATTCGTCGCCGAAGGACTGGCTGAGGATGGTCTTGACGGCCACCTCGCGCGCCAGCGGGTACTGCAACGCCAGATAGACCGAGCCCATGCCGCCTTCGCCCAGGATGCCGGCCAGCAGGTATTCGTTGGACAGCATCCGGCCCAGCAGCGCATCGACCGGCCGGCCCTTCCGGGAAAAGTACTGCTCGGATTCCTGCATCCACCCGATGGGAATGGAGTGGTAGCCGGCCGCCT
>JARKOL010000019.1 GCA_029975745.1 Myxococcota bacterium
GTGTGGCGGACCGGCAGCCCAAAGGAGCCCGGAACAGAAGGCCCGTGAACTCAGGTCAAATGTACGTCAGGCCGCCTCCCTGAACGACCTTGACAGGAGGTCCCTTCTCATGGAAGTGCTGCGGCCATGCCGCAGCCCGCAATCCCGCGAACGAGGGAATGATGGACGGGCACGGGTTGGGACAGGGTTACGGGCGCGGATCACGGGCGCGGGCGCGGGCGCGGGTCACGGGCGTGGGTGGGGGGGTAGGCACGGGTTTGGGGCTCGGGCACGTGGCTGACACGGGCGCCGCCGTGGGCGGCGCACTCCAAGGCCTGCGGCGCAAGGCCCTGGTCCCGACGCGCAGCGTCCCTGGAAGTGCTGCGGCCATGCCGCAGCCCGCAATCCCGCGAACGAGGGAATGATGGACGGGCGCGGGTTGGGACAGGGGCGCGGCACGGGTCACGGGCACGGGTCACGGGCACGGGTCACTGGCACGGGCACGGGTTGGGACAGGGGCGCGGGCACGGGTTGGGCGTGACGCGGCACGGGCCGTCGTGGTAGGGTTCTGCGAGCATTTCGGAGGGGGGACCAATGACGCGGAGTTCGGGGGTTCGGTGGGGGGTTCCGGTCGCCCTTGGCCTGGCACTGGCCTTGACGACGGCGTGCGGCGACGGCGATGGGGGGACGGACCAGGGTGTCGATGCCGTGGTGGATGCCCCGGACACGGGCAGGGACACCCCGTTGCCCGACCCGGGGGACGATCCGGGGCTCGATGATCCGGGCACTCCCGCGGACGCGACCGATCCGGATGCCGGCGAGGATGCGGCGCCGGACGCGATCGACACCCTCGACCCGGGACCCGAATCGGTGACGCTGGAGGCCGGGGATTCCCGCCTGGTGATCGATCGGGTGGCGATGACGATCACCCTGGCCCAGGGCGCGTCGCATCGGACGGAACTGGACGCGGAGGGCCTGCTGCTGGGGCGCGTCGAGGCGCTGGACGACGGCACTAATTACGATCCCTACCCCATGGTGATCGGGGACGACATGTACGACCCGCCGCCTGGGCTGACCTGGCTGGCCGTGACCGGCATGGCCATCGGGGATCACGATGCCCAGCAGGCGCGCGTGCTGTTGCGCTTCGGCGACAAGCGTGCCGAGTTGACCCTGCGGGCCGAGGCCGCGGGACGGTTCTCGGCGCTGCTGGTTCCCGCCGCGGACGGGGACGACATTGCGTACTTCCGGGTTCGGCCCAGGGTCGGACTGGACGAGGCGTTCTATGGCCTGGGCGCCTACCTGGATCAGGTCGAACACCGCGGGACCATTCGCGCGATGCAACTGGAACTGGATACCGAACTGGAGTCCGGCTACAACGAGGCCCACGTCCCGGTACCCTTCGTGATCGGCACCTCCGGGTGGGGCCTGTTCGTCGAGTGTCCCTATCCCGGGATGTTCGACGTCGCGGCGACCGATGCGACGCGGGTCGATGCCTGGTTCGGGACGGGGGCGGCGTCCGTCCAGGGGCTGGCGTTCCACCTGTTCGCGACCGACCATCCGATCGACGTGACCCGCAAGTACTACGACGTGACCGGCGATCCCCTGCTGCCGGCGCGCTGGGCACTGGGGCCGTGGATCTGGCGGGACGAGATCGACGGTCAGGTCGCGGTCGAGGACGACCTGCGGAAGATTCGGGACCACGATCTGGCCACGACGGGCTACTGGATCGACCGTCCCTATGCGAACGGGGTCAACAGCTTCGACTTCCACCGGGACAACTACCCGGATCCCCAGGCCATGATCGACCGGATGCACGCGATGGGCTTCCGGACCGCTCTGTGGCATTCGCCCTACATCACCGTGGGAAAGGAATCCTCGCCCGAAACCGAGGCGCTGCTGGCGCACGCCAAGGAGAACGGCTTCTACCCGGACCCCGTCGGCGTGCGATTCAACGGGTGGGGCGACTTCATCGACCTGACGAACCCGGAGGCCTATGCCTGGTGGCAGTCGCTGATCCGTCGCTACACGGACATGGGGGTCGAGGGCTTCAAGCTGGACTACGCCGAGGACATCGTGCCCGGGCTGCTGGGCGTGCGAAACCCGTGGGGGTTCTGGGACGGCAGCGACGAGCGCACGATGCACAGCCGGATGAAGCTGTTCTACCACCGCGTCTATGCCGAGACCCTGCCCGAGGATGGCGGCTTCCTGCTGTGTCGCGCCGGCACCTATGGGGATCAGGTGAACGTCAGCGTGATCTGGCCCGGCGACCTGAACGCGACGATGTGGGGCCATCGCGAGGTCGTCGTCACGCCCGAGGGCAAGACGGTGACCGCGGTCGGCGGACTTGGGCCGTCGATGGTGTACGGCCTGTCGCTGGGGCCGTCGGGCTTCCCGTTCTACGGGTCCGACACCGGCGGATACCGGCAGTCTCCGCCCGGGCCCGACAAGCAGACGTTCATGCGCTGGTACCAGCAGACCTCGCTATCGACCGTGATGCAGGTGGGCACCAGCGGCAATTCGGTGCCCTGGGAGTTCCGGCCCGAAAAGGAGAACTTCGACCAGGAGGTGCTGGACGGCTACCGACTGTACGCCCGCCTGCACCTGCGCCTGTTCCCCTACCAGTGGACGTACGCCAGGAACCTGGCCGTCGATGGCCGGCCGATCCAGCGGCCCCTGGGGCTGGCCTACCCGGAGCTGGGGCGCCACCCCTCGGATACGTACCTCTTCGGCGACCACCTGCTGGTGGCTCCGGTAATCGTTCGGGATGCCGTGACGCGCGACGTCTTCCTGCCCCCGGGGGCCTGGCAGGACTGGTGGGATGGGACGCCCTATGTCGGGGACCAGAACCACGTCGTGGACGCCCCGCTGGAGCGCCTGCCGCTGTTCCTGGCCCAGTCGGGCATCGTGCCGTTGCTGCGCCCCACGATCGACACCCTCTCGCCCGTGGCGGAACCCGATGCGATCGACTCCTACGCGACGACTCCCGGCATGTTGTGGGTGCGGGTGTTCCCCGGCGAGGCATCGACCTTCACGCTGTTCGACGGGGCGCGCATCGGCCAGAGTCGGGTCGGCGTCGAGACGCGCCTGACCTGGGACGACGGGGACGAATTCAACCAGGGCGCGGTGTTCCAGATGCACGGCGTCCGGTTCCCCCCGGTGTCGGTGACGAACCAGGACGGGGCGCTGGACCCGGTGGACGATCCCGAGGCCCTGGATGCCGCGCCGTCGGGCTGGTTGTGGCTGCTGGAGCGCAACGGGACGCTGTACGTCAAGGTTCCTGGAGGTTCCCACGCGATCCTCGTGACCGAGGCTCCGTGATCTGCGGACGGGAGATGTCGGCATGACGTCGTCCGGGCTTTCGGGGGGCGCCGATCGGCCGCGGTGCGTCGTGGTCGCCTTGAGCGGTGGCGTCGATAGCAGCGTGGCCGCCGCCGTCCTGCTGGACCAGGGGATTACGGTCGTCGGCGTGACCCTGCGGATGCAGGCGCTGGGGCCCGGCGCATCGGCGCCGCAGTGCTTCGGCCAGGACGGCATCGCCCGCGCCCAGGCCGTCGCCGGGCAACTGGGCATCGCGCACCATGTCATCGACTGTTCGGCGGCATTCGAGGCGGCGGTCCTGCGGCCGGCCTGGGAGGACTACGCAAGGGGGCGCACGCCCAGCCCCTGCCTGCGGTGCAATCCCCACGTCAAGTTCGGGGTGCTGCTGGCCTGGGCGCGCCAGGCGGGCGCCGATGCCATCGCGACCGGGCACTATGCCCGCGTGCTGCCGCTGGAGGGTGGGGGATTCGGCCTGTTCCGGGGAATCGAATCGGGGCGGGACCAGTCGTATTTCCTGGCCGGCCTGGACCGGGACTCGTTGTCCCGCATCCTGTTTCCACTGGGGCACCTGGACAAGCCGGCGGTTCGTGCGCTGGCGGACGCGCGGGGCCTGCCGACGGCCGGCACGCCGGACAGCCAGGACGCCTGCCTTTCGGACCCGGATCTGTCGTTCGCCGAGGTGCTGCGTCGGCGATTCGGAGCCGAGGCGCGGCCCGGGCTCGTCATCGACGATGCGGGGCGCGTGCTGGGGCGGCACTCCGGAATTCACACCATGACCATCGGCCAGCGCAAGGGGCTGGGGATCGCGTCATCGGGTCGTCTGTGGGTGCGCCAGATTCGGGCCGAGGATGCCGTTGTCGTCTTGACGGATCGATCCCAGGCGCTGGAAAGCCGTTGGTTGCGTGTCGGCGCGGCGTCGTGGCTTGCCGATGTGCCCGCTTCCGACCCGTGGCCCTGCCAGGTCCAGATTCGTTCCCGGCACGTGGCCCAGGAGGCGAGCGCCCAGTTGGGGCCGGACGGGGGGGTGACGGTGTCGTTCGCGCAGCCGGTTCGGGCCGCCGCGCCCGGCCAGGCGGCCGTGTTCTACCAGGGGGATCGTGTTCTGGGACGGGGGTGGATTGATGCGGCCGAATGATCAGGAACGGGATCCGGTCCAGGGGCCGGATCCGGCCCGGTATCCCAGGCAGCACGTGCTGCCCGAGATTGGCTTCGAGGGCCAGGAACGCCTGGGGCGTTCGGTGGTCGCGCTGGTGGGGTGCGGCGGGTTGGGAACGGCCCAGGCGGACCTGCTGTCACGCGCCGGGGTGGGGCGGCTGATCCTGATCGACCCCGACGTCGTGTCGCTGCCCGATCTGCACCGCCAGTGTCTGTACGTCGCGGACGATGCGGCCCGGAACGTGCCCAAGGTCCAGGCGGCCGCGGCGCGGATTCTCGCCATCGACCCTCGGATCGTCACGGTTCCCATCCAGGTGGGGTTGGACTCGGACAATGCCTCGAAACTGCTGGCCGGTGCGGACCTGATCATGGATGCCACCGACAACTTCGCCGCGCGCTACCGGATCAACGACGCCGCCGTCCAGGTCCGAAAGCCCTGGGTGTATGGGGGGATTGTCGGCACCTGCGGCAACGTGATGCCGGTGCTTCCGGAGGTCGGGCCGTGCCTGCGGTGCATTGCCCCCGAGCCGCCCGACGATCGGGCCCTTCCGAACGGCCGGACCCACGGCGTGCTGAATGCCGCCGTGTCCTGGGTGGCGGCGCTGCAGGTAGCCCAGGCTCTGCGCATCCTGTTGAGGACCCCGGCGGACCCGCCATTGCTGCACGAGATTGACGTCTGGCGGGGCACGTTGCGGACCATCGCAGTGCGTCGCGCCGAGGCCTGCCCGTGCTGCGGCCTGCGCCGGTTCGAATTCCTGGCGGGCTAGGGCGCGAAGGCGTAGGTCGGCAGGATGTCGAACGGCAGGTGTTCCAGTTCCGCGACCTTTTCGCGGACCTCGCCCGGCACGACGCCGTAATCGACGATCAACGTGCCTGCCCGATCGTAGTTGCCCTCGACCTCGATGATCAGCAGTTCGGCAATCAATCGACGCACCGCCTCGTCCAGCCGGTCCACCCGGACGCGGAAGCGCTTGGCGTTGGCCTCGTAGCGATAGACCCCTTCCTCGGCCAGGAAGTTGTAGACAATCAGTTTCGCCAGCCCGTGGGTTTCGTGGGTGCCGCGGCGGAACGTCTCGAACAGCGACACCAGATGGGTGATGGGGCCCGCCGTGCGCATTTCCGGGGGCAGAGCGCCGTTCTCGACCAGCCACTCGTTGTTCATCAGGGCGATCGCCTCGGCCCTGGCCGCCGCGATTACGCCGTGGCGCTGGCGCAGCAGGATCCGGGCGGGGACCTTTCCGCCCCCCGGCAGATCCACCGACATGGGGGACAGGCCGTGCGAAAACTGCCACAACAGAATCAGGTTGTAGTACGCATCGTTCGTCACCGAGACCAGCTGGTCGGCGCACACGACCTCCTGGGCCATGGGGGCGATCACCTGCGAAAACTTCGCGTCCACGACGTTCTTCAGGATCACGTGCTTGGTGCCCTTGGCGACCTTGACCCGTTCGTCGTTGGGCAGCACGTAGGCCCGGATCTGGAACCCGGCCCGGGGCTGACCCGAGGCGTAGATCTCGTCGGCAATCACCAGGGGCGAGGTTCGGACCAGTTCCACGCGACTGCGCAGTTCATCCGGCAGCGGCAGCGCCGTCATCAGGTCCCGCGTGTACCGTTCCAGGCGCGCGACCTTCTTGGTCTCCTCGGGATTGCGCAGGGTCACGACCGCCCCGAATGCCGCCTTGTAGCCCAGCAGCCGGTCCTCGTAGAACTCGTACGGCCCGATGGCGATGTCGATGGGACAGTTTCCGACGTCCATCCACAGCATCTCGGACTCGAAGTAGTCGTCCGTTTCCAGGGCGCGGGCGCGCGCGTCCAGGAACCGCTGAAGCGGCTTGCAGTCGGCCAGCCTCGCGGCCTCGCGAAGTGCCCTGGCGGCGTGCGCGATGTCGTCCCGGAATGCCTTGGAATAGGGCACCGCCTTCAGGCCCTGCGGGGTTCGATGGATCACGCTGTAGGGCGACATGAAGGCCGTCCGGTCATCGGGGTGGGCCTGGAGCCACCGATCCCACTCGACGCGCGACATGTCCGCCGGATAGAAGGCGGCCCCCTCGGGCTTGTCCACGCGTCCCAGGAAGGGACGGTCGTCATCCATCCGGTTCCAGGGCCCATAGTTGATGCGGACCAGCGTCGCCAGGTCGCGCGCCTCGGGCTCGGTCCGGCGCTCGATGGCCGCCAGCGTGGCCAGGCCCTGTTCCGACACCTGCTGCCAGTAGATGCGATCGATCGCGTCGGCGGCCTCGACCAGTTTCCGGGTCATCGACATCGCGCGCTTGCCCAACTGCGACAGGTCCGGGGCGATCTCGGCCGGGGCGTGTCGCGCCAGGCATCGCTGGATCTGGGCCTGTGGCGGCAGGATGACGTTCTGCTGCGGGGCCTGCGTTTCCGGGGCGCGGGCCGCGACGATGCCCGCGGCGGCGGACGCGGCCAGGAATGCCGACAGGATCAGGACGGTCCTCGGGTGGGCTGTCATGGGGGCCTCCTGCATGGGTACGTGTCCCATTGTGGATCATTCGGCAGGGCAGGGGAAGAGGGGGTGGAACCGTTTGGGCGGCGAGGTCAGTCCGTCGGGCCTACGGTGCGGGTTGCGGCGCCGCGGGCGTTGTCGCGGGCTCGGGCGCGGTGGTCGGGGCGGGCGCCTCGACGGTCTCGGAGGCTGTGGCCTGGGGCACCTCGCCATAGCCGATCCAGCGTCCCAGGTGGCCACTTCTGTGCAGGCCCCACGCCGCCAGTCCCAGCACCAGCAGGACCGCCACGATCCACGGCCACACGCGCCGCTTCTGGCGGAACGGGTCGGCCATGGATCGCTCGGCGCCCTTCGGGATGGCGGCGACACTGGTCAGCGACGCGCCGAACGGCGTGTTGATGCGGGTCAGGGCGTTGATCGCCCATCCGCTGGCGTCCAGCAGGGGTCCGATGTTGCGCTGGCGCAGCTTCAGCCACGCGATCAGGACGGACGGGCCCGAAATCAGCAGCACCAGGCCCAGGATACCGACCGGCATCCAGAAGCCCAGACCGAAGAAGGTCCCCAGCAAGGCGCCCAATGCCGCCGTGATACCGCCGACGGCCACACCGATGGCGGCGACGGTCCCGACGTCGATCTTCTTGGGCGCGGGGGGCGGGGACCCGGCCGCCTTGTCGGCAGTGGCCGTCGCCTCGGCCGCCGAGGCCATCTTCTTGTCCGCCTCGGCGTCGGCCGCGGCGGCGCGCTTCGCCACCATGTCCTCGATCATGCGCAGGAACTTCTTGTAGGGCGCCCAGAACGCCTGTCGCAGGCTGATCGGGTTTTCGACAATCTTCGTGATGGTCGCGTCCCAGTCGCGCCCCTTGCGGTCATAGAACACGCCATTCCGGCCCACCATCAGGTTGTCGGCATGGCCGTTGGTGACGGCCCCGACGATGGTCCGCTTCTCGCCCGACGGGCGCGTGCAGTCGCAGTACACCAGGTACATCCGCGACAGCCCCGCCAGCGTGGCGTGCTTGCCTGGGTCGAACACGTTCAGGCACAGGTCGCACGCCCTTCCATCGATGAACAGCGTGCCGGCCTGGAAGACCGCCTTGTCCCTGGCGCCGTAGAAACGGCCGAACGCCACGTAGTTGTCCAGCAACTCCGGCAGGTCGCGCACGTAGCGCGCCAGGCGCTCGACGTCGATCAGCGCCGCCATCTGGGGCTCCAGGGCCAGATCGCGAGCCACCCAGTCGTGCAGACCCGCCTTCGCGTCGGATGCCAGCAGTTCGCGGACGCGTTCCAGGCCCAGCGCCTCGACGCATGCTCCCGCCTTCGCGGCCTGCCAGGCGTCGAATGCCGCCAGCCTGGCCCGCAGCTTCTCCCACTCGGCGGCGGTCAGGCTGGTCTTGCCTGGGCCCAGCAGGGGTTCGACCGCCGTGGCCCTGAGGGTGGACACCGCCGCGGCCCACGCCGGGTTCACGCCCGAGGCCAGGGGCAGGGCACGATCCGGCTCGACACGCGCCAGGGGCAGCGCGGCCACCGCGGGCGCCCCGGTCGTCAGGTCCATCGCGGCCATTGCCTTCAGGTCGTCCTCGGAGCGATTCATCGCGGCGACGGCGCGGGAATCGAACGCCGCCAGGCGGCATCGGGCGAAGTAGTCCTCGACCTTCGCGGCCACGGCACGCACGGCGTCCATCGCCGCGGCGGTCCCGTCGCCCAGGGGCAGCACGTTCGCGGCATCCTGCGCCGCCGCGTCCATCCATGCCGCATACGCCGCCAGTTCGTCGAAGAACCGATCGATTCCGGGGGCGTCGATGCCCGGTTCGCCACTGCGGTCCGGGACCTCGCCGACGCAGGTCCGCACCTGTTCCGCGACGGCACGCAAGGTTTCGTCCTCGATGGATGCGGGAGGAACCACGCCGTCGCCGTTGAGGGGGGCCTTCGCCAGATCCTGGGTGGCCGCCATCGCCTGCGCCACGTCGATCGACGCGTCGGGTTCGCGGCCCGCCTGCTGGTTGACGCGCCGAACCGTCGCCAGCACCGCCGCGCCCACGGGATCCTCCGATTGGATCCATGCCGGGTCCAGTCGATCCCCGGCTCGCAACACGACATCGGGATCCTTCAGCACGCGGCAGACCCAGCGCACGGCCTCCTGGATCTCGGGTGCCCGGATCCGACCATCCTGGTCGCCATCCAGCAGGGTCAGGGTTCGTTCGTCAAAGTCCAGCCCCTTGACCGGACACGACAACGCCACCCAGTTCTTCAGATCCAGGGAATCCAGCGATGCCAGATCGCCGCCGCGGTCAATCCGAACCTGGTCCACGCCACCGGCCCGAAAGAAGCGCCATCGATGGTCCGAAGCTGTGTTCGCCATGCTTCTATTCCTCCTGCAGCGGTCGCCTGGGGGCTCCGCTGCCTATCGGACGTGCGGGGTGCCGAGTGTGATGATGAACCGCCGGGCGTTTTCCCGCAAGGCGCGGGTTGCCTGAAACGATTGTGCTTCGCATTTCAGGCCGACGAACGCTACAATCCCCGGTTGGTACGTCACGAGGTTGCGGCGGGATGGCGAAGCGTTTCGTTTGGGGGGTCGTCCTGATCCTGGGTTCGGCGGGCTGCGGCAGTTCCGGGGGTGGCGCGAAGGACGACGGCCAGATCGCGGACTTCGGGCCCATTACGGTCGATTATGGCGGCATGGACGCGCCCCAGCCGATCGATTTCGGGCCGGACGCCCAATCCTGCAGCGGGCCGTCCGACTGCGATGCGGCGCGGCCCTACTGCGAGCCGACCTACCGGGTATGCGTCGAGTGCCTTGGACCCGCCGATTGCGTGGGCAAGGGATTCTGCCTGGAGGGCACGTGCCAACTGCTGAATTGCCAGCCCGGCGCCAAGTCCTGTATTGAGGACAAGGAGCAGGGTTCCGTGGCCCGGGTCTGCACGGCGGACGGGCAGCGTCTGGAGGAGACGGTCTGCGGGTGGGACCTGGTGTGCTACGAAGGGGCCTGCCTGACCTGCCGCCCCGGCTCGGTGGATTGTCCCCTGGTGAACAAGGCCCGCTTCTGCCTGTTTGACGGTTCGGGCTGGAACGAGCAGGACTGCGGCGACCAGCGCTGCTTCAACGGCCAGTGCGGCACCTGCGTTCCCGGCCAGCGGCAGTGCCAGGGCTCGTCGGTCATGGCCTGCGCGGGCGACGGCTCCGGGTACGTGTTCCAGGAGGACTGCGACACCGAGAACACGGGTCGGATGTGCCACCTGGGCATGTGCATCAACCTGTGCGAGTTCAACGCCAAGTTCAAGACGAACAATGGGTGCGAGTACTGGGCGGTGGACCTGGACCAGTACTACGACAGCAGCGACACCGTCTATCAGGGCAAGAACGCGCCGTTCGCCATCGTCGTGTCCAACACGAACCAGTCCTTCAAGGCGACGGTCACCGTTTCGAACGCCTCCGGCGTGGTCAAGACCGTTCAGGCGCCTCCCAAGCAGGCGACGATCATCAACCTGCCGTCGCTGAACATCGAGGGCTCCGGCGTGACCGATCGCGCGTACCGGCTGACATCGACCCTGCCGATCGTCGCGTACCAGTTCAACCCGCTGGAAAACGTCGAGGTCTATTCCAACGACGCCTCCTTGCTGATTCCCACGAACGCGCTGGGCAAGCGGTACATCGTCATGTCGTGGCCGACCATCGGCCAGAACGCCGACGGTCAGCAACTGGCCTCGACGTTCACCGTGATCGCGGTGGAGGAGGGCGAAACCACGGTCGAGGTCACGCCGACGGCCGCGGTGGCGGCGGGGACGAACGTGCCGGCGTTGACGGCGGGTTCCAAGCACACGTGGACGCTGACCCAGGGGCAGGTGCTGAACATCGAGGCCTTCGCGCGGTTCGGGGACCTGACGGGTTCCAGCATCGTCGCCAACAAGCGAGTGGCGGTGTTCGGCGGGCACGTGTGCGCCAACGCCCCCGTTTCTCTGTGCAAGGGCGGGCGATGCTCGTATGACCCGTTGATCACCTGCACGGCCGATGCGGACTGCCCGGGGATCGCGGCCTGCGACCACCTCGAGGAGCAGTTGCCGCCGGTCAGCGCCTGGGGCAAGCGCTACATCGTGCCCAAGACCCAGCCGCGCGGCAAGGCGCCCGACGTCGTGCGGGTGCTGGCCGCCGAGGACGGCACCGTGATCAACGTGTTGCCGGCGTCCGTGACGACGATTCCCTCGCTGAATCGGGGCCAGTTCCACGAGTTCGAGATCCTGCAGGACATCGAGTTGTCCTCCGAGAAGCCCTTCCTGGTGGGACAGTTCCTGGAGGGCCAGAACGCCCCCGGCTCGGCGCACAGCGGGTGCTACAGTCTCACCACCGAGACCTTCTGCGAACTGGGCGGGGGCAATTGTGTCTGCCTCCCGGGCGGCGCGACCTGCTCGATGCAGGCGCATTGCTCGCCCGACGACGCGAACATCGGCGACCCCAGTTTCATGGTCGGGGTGTCGCTGGAACAGTTCCGCAACGAGTACGTGTTCCTGGTCCCGCCGAAGTACCGCCAAAGCTACATCACGGTGATTGCCCGCAAGGGGGCGACGGTGACGCTGAACGGGTCGGTCCTGGCGGCCTCGACGTTCAAGACGCTGCCCACGGGCGACTACATGACCGCCACGATGCCGATGTTCCCGGGCTCGCACACGATGTCGTCCAGCGACCGTGCGGGCCTGCTGGTGTACGGTTGGGACTGGTATGTGTCCTATGGCTACCCCGGCGGCATGAACGTGGAAATCCTGCAGGTCTTCCAATAGCGAGGGCTCGCCCTCGCTCCGTCCCCGTTCCGGTCCCCGTACCCGAGCCCGAGCCCGAGCCCGAGCCCGTCCCCGAGCCCGAGCCCGTCCCCGAGCCCGTACCACCCTGGACTGCTGCGGCCATGCCGCAGCCCCAGAGCCGCCCACTCCATGGCCTCAATGGCGCCGGCGTGGCCGGCGCACTCCAGGGCCTTCGGCCCTCGGTTCGGAACGTCGGTGCCCGACGCGAAGCGTCCGTGGAGTGCTGCGGCCATGCCGCAGCCCGCAAGCCTGCGGCCAGCCCCAGGAACAAACTCACACGACACGTCTCCCCAACCCCACCCCGCGCCCCACCCCGAGCCCGCGCCCCAACCCCAGCCCGCGCCCCAACCCGAGCCCGCGCCCCAACCCGAGCCCGCGCCCCAACCCGAGCCCGCGCCCCAACCCGAGCCCGCGCCCCAACCCGAGCCCGTCACCCCGCCTCGGGCGGGCGCTTCACGAACGCGATCACCGCCGTCCCCAGGCACACCAGGGCGCCTACCCGAATCGCCGTCGGCGTGTCGGTCCATTCCGCCAGCGTGCCCGCGAACAGCGCCCCCACCGGCATCAGCAGGCCGTAGACCAGGGTGTAGACCCCCATCGCGCGTCCGCGCACCTCGTCATCGACCGACGACTGGACCAGCGTGTTCGTGCCCGAAAAGAAGGCCGTCAACCCCATCCCGGCGGGCACCAGCAGGGCGATGGCGGCCGGAAGCGTCGTCACCCAGGACAGCGCCGTCGCCGAGACCGCGAACAGCCCGATGGACCCCGCGATCAGGAAGCGTCCGGACCGGATGTCCCGGGTCGCCGCGATCCACAGTGCGCCGATGACCGATCCCACGCCCGTCGCGGACATCATCCAGCCATAGCCGTCGGCGTCGGTTCCCAGGGTGTCCCGGGCCAGGGAAGGCAGCAGGATCACGTACGACCAGCCGAAGATGCCCACCGCCAGCATCAGCAGCATCAGTCCGGCCACGCGCGGGGTCCTGGCGACGACGCGGAATCCTTCGGTGGCCTGTTGCCACGCCGAACCGGTGGCGGTCGATGGGGTGACGGCCGCCAGTCGCATCGACAGCAGTGCCGCCATCACGGCTCCGTAGGACAACGCATTGATCAGGAAGCACGGCCCGGTGCCCCAGGTCGCAATCACGATGCCCGCGACCGCGGGGCCCAGGATGCGCGACGCGTGGAACACCGACGAGTTCAGCGCGATGGCGTTCATCAGGTCGCGCCGGCCCACCATTTCGATCACGAACGCCTGGCGGGACGGCATCTCGAGGCCGCCCACGATGCCCCCGATCGTCGCCAGCAGCAGGATGTGCCAGACCTGGACCATCCCCGTCAGGACCAGCGTGGCCAGGATGGCCGCAAGCAGCGCGAAAACCGCCTGGCAGGCGATCAGGATGCGGCGTCGCGGAAAGCGGTCGGCCAGGATCCCGCCCCAGATCGACACGACCAGGACCGGGATGGAACCGGCGACTCCGACCGCCCCCAGCATCGCCTCGGAACGGGTCAGGTCGAACACCAGCCAGGACTGGGCCGCGCTCTGCATCCACAGGCCGACCAGCGAAACGAACTGGCCGACGAAGTAGATGCGGTAGTTGCGGTGGGCCAGGGACGCGAACGTGCGGGCGGCCCAGCGGCTGCCGTGGTCCTGGGGGGTGGGGGTGCTCATGTGGAATGGACCCCGGCCGGCGGGATCGGGTGCGAAGGGATCAATCCCGGTTCCTCGTTCCCGAAAGCGGGGCGGTGTGCGCGATGCGAATTCCAAGTCCCATCAGGACCAGGACCAGAAGCAGCAGCGGGGGCCAGGCAGGCAGGGCCGTCCCGGTGCCGGCGGCCGCGCAGCCACCCGACCGCTTCGAGACCGCGCACGCGCCGTCCTGGCAGGTACGGCCATCGTCGCCACAGAACTGGACGACCAGCCAACCGGAGCCGTCCTGGCGGCAGGTCACCACGTTGTCCCCGACGCACTGGAACAGGCCGGGCGTGCAGGATGCATCCGCCAGAAACGCGTCCCAGGGCAGGGGGGCATCGCCGACCAGGTCCCGCTGGCCGGGGTCGCCGGCGGCATCCTCGTTGCCGCCGAAGTCGATGTGGCTCCAGTCCGGGGGCTGGAATGCGTCGGGGGGGCCGACCACCTGGGACGTCGTGCCGGGGTCGGGCTGGACCTCCTCGGCCACCGTGCCCTGATCCGGCGGCTGGGTGCCGTCCGCCGGCGGCGGGCCAAGCGCCGACGGGCAGGTTGCCGTGCCGTATCCGCGTCCGTCGATGGTCATGTCGAAGGACCCGCGACCGTCGGTGGCCCAGGCGTAGAACTCCTCCCAGCGGTTCGCGTACAGGGCCAGTTTGTTCAGGTGGAGGTTGTTGTAGGGGTATTCCTTGCTGTAGACCAGGATGGTCAGGCCCTTCCAATGACACGGCTCGAAGGGCGGGTTGCGTTCGCCCTCGGCCCGGATCACGTCCGTGATGGTGAAATCGACGCGGGTGCCTTCGACCTTGACGGTCTTGCCGGGCATGATGGGCAGCGACGCCGATCCCATGTTGTCCCCGCTGACCACCAGGAACATGGGTTCCACTTCACCCGGACCGCGCAGGCCCATCAGGTACTGGTCCAACTGGCTGAACTTCGGCTTGTTGTAGTAGAAATTGAACTTGCCGTCGCCCAGGTCGTCGATCATGCTGCCGTAGTTGATCGAGCCCGAATTGAAGTAGTAGGACCAGTGCTGGTTGTAGCCGTTCAGGGGCCAGCCGTCGCACATCACCTCGCCGGGCTGCGGCTCGCTGCTGCCTTCCCATCCGCGGAGGTAGCAGTGCTTGCCGGCGCCGTCGCCCTTGTCGAACGTGATCGAGGCCAGCCACTGGTGGCCGAACTCGTGGGCGACCAGCTCGACTCCCGACAGGGCGAAGCCCAGGATTCCGGTGTAGCGATCGTCGGGGTTGTCGGGCATGGTCTGGATGTAGCCCATCTTGACGGCATGTCGCAGGACGCCGGTCTGGGTGCAAAACTTGTCGGACATGTTCCAGTTGGTTCGTCCGATGCCCTGGGTGCGTTGGACGACGGGCCAGCCCTGCTGGACGTTCGTCAGGAAGTTCAACTGGACGGTGGTATAGACGAAGATGGCGTTGAATCGGTCGGGATACCCGGCCTTGCGCGCGGCGCACGAAATCAGTGCCAAGTAGTTGTTGGGCGCACTCACTGCCTCGGTGATCGAGCCGTCCACATCCTCGATCAGGGCGATGTCGGACGTCAGGACCAACGCGTCGGCGGGTCTGGCGGCCATCAATGCGATGGCGGCCACAGCGAGGGCGACGGGGGCGAACACGCGCATCGAGACCTCCTGGGGAACCTGGGCCAAGTGCATCCCGGTTTCCGGAACCGTCCAGAGTGTAATCGGTTGAAACGGCACAATCAAATCGGTGGCGCGGACCGGCGGATTCCCCCGAAGCAGGTCGATTTTCGTGCCTATTTCCCTGTTGACGGTCTAGAATGCGCCCGTCACCCGCAGGTGGGGAACTACGCTCGTGGCGCCCGAGGCCCCAGGAATCTGCCCGAATTGCGAGAGGCACCGGGGGGCCGTCGGCAGTCCCTGCCCGACGGAGGTCTGCCACAACAAGAATTACCACCTGATTCCCGTGGCCTGGTTCGAAGCGGCCCGGCAACTGGCGGTCCGCAAGCATCGGCCGATGGATCCGCTGCTGGGCCGCTACATCAACCGATACCTGCTGGCGGGCAAGCTGGGCGAAGGCGGGATGGGCGCCGTCTATGTCGGGATCCAGCGGCCCCTCGACCGGGAAGTCGCCGTCAAGTTGATCTCCGGGGTTGATGTTTCGGGCGGAGCCATTTCGCGTTTCGAGCGCGAGGCGCGGGCGATCGGCCTGCTGGACCATCCGAACATTGTGAAGTTGTTCGATTATGGCGTGGGCAACCTGGGGTTCCAGGTTCCGTACATGGCGCTGGAGTACGTGCGCCACGGACGCACGCTGCGGCAGGTGTTCACCCGCGTCAAGGAGGAGTCCGGCGGGACCGTCCCGGTCACCCTGGTCTTGCAGGTGTTTCGGCAGATCCTGAACGCGCTGGCGTCCGCCCACGAGATCGGCCTGGTTCACCGGGACATGAAGCCGGACAACGTGCTGATCGTGCCGGTCGCGGGCAATCCGTACTTCGTGAAGGTGCTGGACTTCGGCCTGGCCAAGGCGGTGTCCGAGGTCACGGGCTTCGATGGCGACATCTCGCGAACGGGGCTGGTGCTGGGCACGCCATGCTACATGGCGCCCGAGCAGGCCCACATCTCGGGACGGCGCTTCCCGGTGGACGGGAGGGCGGACCTGTATTCGGTCGCCGTGATGCTGTACGAGGTGTTCACGGGCATCCGCCCCTTCAACGGCGAGTCGGCCCTGGCGATTCTGGCCAGCAAGAGCGACCCGAACCATCGCCCGATGGAGTTCCCCGAGGCGCTGGCGCTGCCCGCCTCCCTGCGGACGTTCCTGCAACGCGGCATGTCGGACCAGGCGACAGATCGGTTCTCGGATGCGTTCGAGATGCTGGCGGCCCTGGAGCAGGTGCTTTCGACCCGCGGGCTGAAGGCGATGGGACCCGCGGCCGGCGATGCCGGGTCTTCCCAGGAGCGCCCCGCGACGCCGCCCAGCCCCGCGCCCGAGGGGCTGCCGGTGGAGCCGGCCCCCGTCATCCCCGGGCCGCCCGCGGGGTCGGCCGAGCCGAGCGCCTCGCTGGAGCCGACGACCCCGTTGCATTCCCTGCTGCCGCAGGATGCGGATGGCGGCACGGAGCGCCTGGGGTCGAAGTCCGAGCAGACGTGGAAGCCGATCGGGTTGTTGGAGTCGGTCGGGCCCTCGCCCGCGGCGGCGCCCAAGGCGGGTGCCCGGAAGGATGGGGGCCGGGGACGGGCCGCTCGCGGGGACGCGGCCCGGAAGAGTGCGACCAGGGACGATGCGGCGTCGCCGGATGCGACGGCCATGATGGAAACGACCGCCCAGGTGGGCAGCCTGTTGGCCAGGCCCGGGGAAACGGCCCAGGTTGGCTCGCTGGTCTGGCGGCTGCGTTCGTCGCGCCGCCTGCCCTGGGTCTGGGTCGCGGCAGCGGCGGGGTTGGTGATCATCCTGGTCGCGGCAGTCGCGCTGATGCGAACCGGCAGCGTCGAGGACGAGGCTTCGGTGGTTGCGGCACCTCACCTGGCGCCCCGGACGGCACCGGCCCCCTCCACGACGGCCAGTGCGCCGGCGTCCGCACCGACGCCCGCTCCGGGGGCGGCTGCCGGGTCAGTGCCGGCCGCCGCGGTTGCACCCACGGCCGGGCCCACGCGGGCTGCCGCTGCCGTGCCCGCACCCGAGCCCGCGCAGGTTGCCGCTGCCGCTCCCGCTCAGGCGCCCGCCGTTGCGCCGAAGGCCGTGGTCGAGGCGTCGCCATCGGCCGCCAGCTCCGGAGGCCCCCTGGCTTTGGCGTCGGCAACGTCCGGTGCGCCGGTGCCCGCGGGACCGGCACCTGCAACACCGTCCCCCGCCGCATCGGCAGTCGTCGCCCCGACGCCTCGCACCAGCGCGCCTCCGGCGGCGCCGGCGGCACCGACCAAGGTGAAGCGGGGTTTCGTCGTCGAGACCCGTCCGCGCGGGGCCGTCGTTGTCGTGGACGGTGAAACCTTGGGCCGTTCACCGATCCGGTTCGAGTTCGAGACGACGCCGAAGGATCCGATGCAGTGGACCGTGAGCGTGGGGGCTTCGGCCCCCGGCTATCGATCGGCCAGCGTCAATCCGAAGCTGGCCGACGCGGTGCGGAACGGCAGGGTCCGGGTTGTCCTGGAGCCCGAGGCCAAGGCCGCGGCCCCGCAGCCGAAGTCCAAGCCTCCGGCGCAGGCGCAGGACCCGACGCCCTCCCGCGCGGCGCCCAAGCCGGACTCGAAGCCCGCGGCTGCGCCGGACGGGACACCGCAGCCACCGGCTCCCTACGTGCCCTTGCCCAAGCCCGAGCCTGCCCCTTCGAACGAGTACAAGCCGCGACGGCTGTGACCTGGGAGGACGGCGCGTCGCTTTGCGGCGGGTCACCGGATGTTCGAGGTGGAACGTGATGACGAAGCCGAAGTGGACCGTTGCCGTACTGGTGACATCCTGCCTGGCCGCCGTGCAGGTCCGTGCGGATGCGCCGGCGGACCAGGCCATGGCCCTGGGGAGGGCCGGCGAGGAATTGTTCCTGGCGGGCCGGTTCGCCCAGGCCCTGGAGCGATTCCAGGAATTGGTGCGACGCTTCGACGGTCCACCGGAACTGCTGGACGCCGCGCGCTGGAACATCGCCCGTTGCCACGAGGAGATGGGCAACGACGTGGGGGCACTGGAGGCCTTCGTCGAGTACGCGAAGCACGCCCGCCTGGATGACGAGAAGTCCGACGTGTTCCAGAAACTGCGAACGCTGCGGGAGCGGGTGAAGGCGACGCTGCGACTGACGGTCGAGCCCTCGGGGGCCGTGATCCAGATCGATGGCCAGAAACTGGGCGCCGCGCCCTGGACCGCCCCGGTGCCACTGGCGTACGGACGGCACGTTGTTGTCGTGTCCAAGGAGGGCCACCGCACGGTGGAACAGACCCTGGATCTGGGGCCCAAGGAGGCTCGCGACCTGACCATCGTCCTGCAAGCGGTGGTCGGCGAGATCGAGGTCACGGCCGGCGAGGCCCAGGTCGAGTCGGTGGTGGTCCAGGTCGGCGGCAAGGAGGTGCATCGCGGCGGGCTGCCGGCACGAATCCAGGTCGGCGGCGGCAGGCAGAAGGTATCCGTGACCGTGCCGGGTGGGCGGCAGCGCTGGAACCAGGTGGTCCAGGTCGGGGACGGCGATGTGGTGCCGGTCGTCCTGGCGACGCGTCCCCGGGACACCGGGTCCAGGTCGGCGAAGGTCGGGGGCCAGGTGGCGCTGTCCCTGGGCGCGGGCTTCGTGATCGAGGGGGGCGGGACGAACCGGACGCACGTGAGCCTGGAACTTTTGGGGGGCGTGCGGCCCGCGGCAGTGCCGTGGCTGCAAGCGGAACTGGCGCTGGCCGTGCTGGTCGAATCGCCCGTGACGGTGCTCTTGCGACCTGGGCTGCGGTTCTATGTCGGGAAGTTGCCGATCTTCTTCCGAACCGGCGCGCAGTTAATGGCGACTTCGCCGGTCAGCGCGGGCCTGATCCTGGGGGCTGGGGGCGAGATTCCCATCGGCACGCACTGGCGGATTCCGCTGGGCATCGACATCAATCTGTGGCCGTCCGCAATCCGGATCGTGCCCGTCGAGTTCCGGGCAGGGGTGGCCTATGTGTTCTAGGGGGAACAGGGGCGCCGGGCGCTGGGCCCAGGTGTGGCTGCCGGCCCTGGCGGTGTGGATCCTGCCCGTGTTGTGGGGCTGTGGCTCCGCGGACGACGTTCTGCACTCGTGGACCGGGCATCGGGCTGCGGACGGACGGGACAGTGTGGGTTCGGTCGATCTGCTTGACGTGGCACCTGGGGAGGTGGGGAATTCAGGCGATGTCGTTGACGAGGAATTCACTGGTACGGACTCGCAGGTTGGTGATGACACGATCCAAGTAGCGGACGCTACGACGGATCTTTCCTGGATTGACCCAGGCAGGGAGGTTCTCAGCAGCCAGGATGTGGACGTTGGGCATGACTCTATTCCTGAGGTAGTCCAGGGAGATTCGAACGGTCCGGTGGGTTATTGGCGTGATCCCCTGGCGGAACTGGATTGGGAGAATCCCCCACGATGTGGCAAGAGAAGCCTATCCGGTGCAGAGGCCTACTGCGACTGGCTTCCTCTGGATGGGGGAGGGTGGCGTGTTCCCCGGATTGGCGAACTACGCAGCCTGATCCGAGGATGTGGTGCAACGGAGTTCAACGGCATTTGTGGAGTGGAGGAATCCTGCCTGTATTGGACGCCCTGTCGGGACAATTCGTGTGACGGCTGCTCTGCCGAACAGGGACCCGCCGATGGCTGCTACTGGCCTGACGGGATTGAGGGGACGTGCGGGGGCTACTGGTCGCAGTCCCTGGTTCAGGACAACCTGGGCTACGCATTCTCTGTCGTGTTTGGAAGTGGTCGCATCAACCCGGTCAAAGGCTTGGATCAGCTCTCCTGCCGTTGTGTTCGCTACAGTGGCGAGGGCGAATGACTGGTCGCAAGACGATATCGACGCTGATGTTCCTGGTTCTGGCTCTGGTCGGGGGGCGGGCTTCGGCCGACCCGTTGGAGGCTGCGGCCTTGAAGATGGGGCGGGCGGGCGAGGAGTTGTTTCTGGCCGGCAAGTATCCAGAGGCGCTGAACCTGTTTCAGGCGTTGGTCCAGCGTTTCGAGCGTCCGGTGGGCCTGATCGACACGGCGTGGTGGAACCTGGGGCGTTGCCACGAGGAGATGGGCAACGACGAGGCGGCGCTGGCGGCGTTCACTCAGTACGCGAAGCGTGTGCGAAACCCGGGGGACCAGGAGGCGGCGCGGGACAAGTTGCAGCAGGTCCAGGCGCGTTTGCGGGCTCTGCTGAACCTTGATGTCAGCCCGGATGACGCGATCGTCACCATCGACGGCACGAAGATTGGTGTTTTGCCCGGGCTGTCCGGGTTCCAGTTGCCACCTGGGCGCCATGTAATCCAGGTTTCCAAGTCGGGGTACGATTCCCAGGAGTGCGTCGTGGAGTTGGCTCCTCGCGAGTCTCGTGCGCTAGGGATCGTGCTGCGTGCCAGTAGCGACAGGGACGGAGGTTCGGTCAGGGCCGACTGGACGAAGATGCGGATCGGGGGCGTGGCGGCGACGGGCGTGGGCGGGCTGATCATGGTCGTGGGCATCGTGCCATTGGTGCTGGCGAGCCAAGACAAAATGGAGATCAACTCCTCCCCGGGCTCGTGGTCCCTGAGGGACCGATTTAGGGAGCGACTGGTTGTCGGCTACGTGCTGGAGGGAATTGGTGCGGCCGCAGTCCTCTCGGGCGCGATCGTGCTGGTGGTTGATCGGGTCCGGCGGCCGTTCCGGCGGGTTGATGTCTCGTTGACGCCGGTCCCTGGGGGCGCTGTTGCCGGCATTTCCGGGGCGTTCTAGCAAATGGACGTGGGGATGTATCGCCAGGTCTTGCTGAAGTTGGCGCAAATGGGACTCCTGGCTGCACTGGGGGCGTGCGGCCAAGGGTGCATGGAATTGACGTACGAATGCTCCTCAAGTGCCGACTGCCCAGCTGGCCTGGAGTGCGTGGCACATTTTCCGAATCGGTCCAGCACGCACACATCCAGTTACTGCATGCTTGCGAGATTCACGGAGGACCTTCGCGACCCAACGGATTCCTCGAAGTTCGACATTGGAGGCCAGGATGTCGGTGGGGAGCCGGGTGTGGATCCTGGGGCGGACCTGGGCGTGGATCTGGGACAGGACCCTGGTGTTGAGGATGCTGCGACTGACCCCGAAGTTGACCCCGGCATCGATCCCGGGGCGGATCCAGGGAACGACACGGGAAACGAACCCGGAACCTGGTTTGATTCGAGTTCAGGGCTGACGTGGGAGAACCCGCCGTACTGGGGTGTCAAGACCTGGGATGACGCGAAGTCTTATTGTGCCGTGTTGTCGTTGGCTGGGGGCGGCTGGCGACTTCCCACGATCAGCGAACTTCGGAGCCTGATTCGGGGATGTGTAGCTACCGGGTTGGGCGGTAGTTGCGGGGTGACGGACTCGTGCCTTTTCTGGGATGGTTGCCGTGACAGTTCGTGCGACGGTTGTCCCTACAGCGTGGGGCCGGCGGGTGGATGCTTCAGACAGTATGGAGTCGTGGGGAGCTGCAGTTCGTATTGGTCGTCGTCGCCAGTTGTGGACTATCTGGGCGGTGCATTCATCGTCGGCTTCGATGACGGCGGCGTGGCCGGTCGCCACACCGTCGATGAGTCCAATGTCCGTTGCGTGCGGTCGGAGTACCCGGTCCCGTGATGGATCCTTTGGTGCTTTGGTCATTGGGTTCTTTCTTGGGGGCCTTGTCCCGGGTGTCCGGGGAGTAGGCCGTTGTTGTTTCTTGAAACGAGTCGTGGGCAAGTGACTGGCAGGAAGACAATACCGGTGTTGATGCTCCTGGCTCTGGCCCTGGTGGGGGGACATGCCCAGGCCGACCCGCTGGAGGCGGCGGCCCTCAGGATGGGCAAGGCCGCCGAGGAACTGTTCCTTGGCGGCAAGTACTCCGAGGCGAAGGAGTTGTTCTACAGTCTGCTCCAGCGATTCGAGCGTCCGGTGGACCTGATCGACACGGCGTGGTGGAACCTGGGGCGTTGCCACGAGGAGATGGGCAACGACGAGGCGGCGCTGGCGGCGTTCACCCAGTACGCGAAGCGTGTGCGAAACCCGGGGGACCAGGAGGCGGCGCGGGACAAGTTGCAGCAGGTCCAGGCGCGCCTTCAAGCCACGTTGCGCCTCCAGATCGAGCCCGAAGACGTCACGGTCCACATCGACGGGGAACTGATGGGGACGGCGTCAGGCACGTTCGGGATCCGGTTGCCGCAAGGGCGCCACGTGATTCGGGTCACGAAACCCGGCCACGAAGCGCAGGAGGTAACTGTGGACCTGGCCCCACGGGAGACGCGTGCCCTGGCATTTTCACTAGGTGTCACGCCGGTCGGGCAGGTGGTGCAGACCGAGCGGATCGTGCAGGCCCAGCAGACCAAGGACGCTGGGCTGGTTGTGGGTGGGCGGTCCGATTCGGAGCGCACGGACTGGACGAAGATGCGGATCGGGGGCGTGGCGGCGACGGCGGCGGGCGGGCTGATCATGGTCGCGGGCATCGTGCCGTTGGTGCTGGCGCATCAGGATCGGACGTGGATCCGGGACACGAAGGCGCAGGGGCTGCCTGCTTCTTGTGTGATGCAGGACGGCCCGTACGTGAAGGGCTCCTGCCGGTTGCTGGTGGACCTCGATGCTCGGGTGGAACGCCAGCGCATTCGCAGCATTGTCGGCTACGTGCTGGAGGGAGTTGGCGCGGCTGCGGCCATCGCGGGTGCGACGGCTCTTGTCATCGACCGGACCCGGCAGTCGTCGCGGCGGGCAACGGTGTCTTTGACGCCGGTTTCTGGGGGCGCGGTTGCCGGGATTTCCGGGGCGTTCTAGCAAATGGACGTGGGGATGTATCGCCAGGTCTTGCTGAAGTTGGCGCAAATGGGACTCCTGGCTGCACTGGGGGCGTGCGGCCAAGGGTGCATGGAGGCAGCGTACGAGTGCCAGTCGCATGACGACTGTCCAGCCGGCCTGGAATGCGTGGTACATTTTCCCAACGGGGGCAGGACGCACACATCCAGCTACTGCATGCGGGCGAGATTCACAGGGGATCTCCACGACCCAACGGATTCCTCGAACTTCGACATTGGAGGCCAGGACATCGGTGGTGACTCCGGTGGGGACCCTGGTCTTGACCCTGGGCAGGACCCTGGCGCGGACCCTGGTGTTGAGGATTCCAAGATTGACCTGGGGGTTGACTCCGGCATCGATCTCGGGGCGGATCCAGGGAACGACGCGGGATACGAACCCGGAACGTGGTTTGATTGGCGTTGGGGGCTGACCTGGGAGAATCCTCCGACTGGACGATACCTGGATTGGGAGGAGGCCCGAGCCCATTGCGAAAGTTTGTGGCTGGAAGGCGGGGGTTGGCGTCTGCCAAGTATCAGCGAACTGCGAACGCTGATCCGAGATTGTGAAGCGACCGAGCTGGAAGGGAACTGTGGGGTGACCGACGAGTGTCTTGATTTGTCTTGTCGAGGTCCTTCCTGTAATGGTTGCGCCTACGACTCCGGCCCGGCAGAGGGGTGCTACTGGCCGCACGAGATGGAAGGAGCATGCCGCGCATACTGGTCTTCGTCGCGGGTCGAGTTCGGCCCCGAAGACGCCTACTACGTCCGCTTCATCGACGGCCGTGTCAGCGTCAGTGCCATTGTCAGTAGTGGCTACGACTTCGCCGTCCGTTGCGTGCGGTAGCGGAGTTCCGGAGACCGTGATGGATCCTTTGGTTCTTTGGTCATTGGGTTCTCTCTTGGGGGCCTTGTCCCGGGTGTCCGGGGAGTAGGCCGTTGTTGTCCCTTGAAACGAGTCGTGGGCACGTGACTGGCAGGAAGACGATTCCGGTGCTGCTGTTCCTGGTTCTGACCCTGGTGGGGGGACATGCCCAGGCCGATCGGCTGGAGGCGGCGGCCCTCAGGATGGGCAAGGCCGCCGAGGATCTGTTCCTTGCGGGCCGCCACCGCCAAGCGCTGAACCTGTTCGAAAAACTGGTGCGTCGGTTCAATCGGCCTCCGGAATTGATCGACGCGGCGCGATGGAACATCGGGCGGTGCCATGAAGAGATGGGCAACGACGAACAGGCGCTGATCGCGTTCATCGAATACGCCAAGCGGGCGGAACTGGATGACCAGAGGACGGACATCTTCGATAAGCTGCGCTCGATTCGTGAACGTCTGCGGGCGTCCGTTGTGGTCCGAGTGCTGCCGGAAGATGCCGAGGTTCTGGTCGATGGGGAACCTGTCGCTGTGGCCGATCTGGCCGAGCCCTTGCGGATGGGGTTCGGGCGCCGCGTGATCACGGTTTCCCGGCGCGGCTTTCTGTCCCAGGAGCTCCTGCTGGAACTGGCGCCGAAGGAGGTTCGCAGCCTGACGATTGCCCTGGTCGAGGCACCCCAGGCTGAATCGGCGGCAACCGATCCTCGCGAAGCGCCTGTCGTCGCCCAGTCCGTCGGCGGGGACTGGTCCAGGATGAAGATCGCCGGAGTCGCGACCCTCTCGGTCGGCGGTCTGGTGGCCGTGGCAGGGATCGTTCCGCTGGTCCTGGCGTACCAGGATTCGAACGCCATCCGCGACATGAAGTCCAGGGGGCTGCCCTCGTCCTGCGAGCTGTCAGGGACCGCCCCACCGGCGTCCGCCTGTCCTTACATGACGGATCTGAAGGAGAAGTCCCTGCGTCAGCGGATGCGCAGCCGGGTGGGCTACGCCTTGGAGGGCGTCGGCGCCGCTGCCTCGATTGCGGGCGCCGTGCTGCTGGTGCTGGATTCGCGTCGTCCGGATGCACGGCAGGTCGGCGCGAACGTGATCCCTGTTCGGCACGGGATTGTCGCCGGAATTTCCGGCGTGTTCTAGGGAGGTCGGCCCATGATGCTGTGGTGGCTTGTCGGGCGGCGCGCGCGGATCGCGATTCTGGCCGGCCTGGCTGGAGGGCTCGCGGCGGGATGCATGGAGGAGAAGTGGGAGTGCCGCGGGGCCAAGGATTGTCCCCAGGGGTGGTGGTGCATCGGGGCCTTGTCCCCGGATGGGCGACGGATCCAGGGCGGGTACTGTGTCAGGCAGGGGGCTGTCCAGGAAAGGGATTCCCTGGAATCGTTCGATGATTCGGGTCGGGACACGGTGCAGGAGCCCGACTTGGTGGTGTCCGATCCGGGCGTGCCCGACCCGGGATGGATCGATGTCCTTGATGCTCAGGATGCGGCGAGCGACGTGGGGCGTGACCCCGGCGTCGATCCAGGGATCTGGGAGTGTCCCCTGGACAAGGACTGCACGGGTCGGGTCTGCGGGCCGGACCCGAAGTGCCAGGAATCCTGCGGGCAGTGCATCAAGTGGGCCGACTGCAACTCGGACGGACGCTGCATCGATCGCGGTGGTTGCGGTGAGCGTTGCGACGAGATGGTTCCAATCCCGGCGGGGGATTTCTGGCAGGGATGCTACGCGGCGATCGACGTCAATTGCAGCGCCAACGAATGGAACTATCACCTGGTGACCACGCCTCCGTACCGAATCGATCGATTCGAGGCCACCGTCGGTATGTATGCCGCCTGCTACAGCGCGGGTTCCTGCGAGGAACCCAAGGGGACCTCGAGCTACTGCAATTGGGGACGGCTGGATCGGACGGATCATCCCGTGAACTGCATCACCTGGGACCAGGCCCGGCGGTTCTGTGCCTGGGCCGGAAAGCGGTTGTGCAGCGAGTCCGAGTGGGAGAAGGCAGCCAGGGGTACGAAGGATGGCCGGCTCTATCCCTGGGGAAACGAGGACCCGACCTGCAAGCGAACGGTCAAACGGGAGAACGGGTATGGTTGCGGCACGGACTCCTCCTGGCCGGTGGGCTCGATCCCGGACGGTCGCAGTCCGTTCGACGTGATGGACATGGCCGGAAACGTTCTGGAATGGGTGGCGGACGTGTGGCACGATTCCTACGATGGAGCGGAGCCCAACGACGGCAGTCCGTGGGGAGGCGAGTCCGTGGTGGCGGAATTCCGGGTGGGACGCGGCGGCAGTTTCGACTACGGCGAGCTCAGAGATCTGCGGACCTCGGCGCGCATCAAGCGGGCCGCGGGTGATGGCGAATACGACGCAGGTGTCCGCTGCTGCAGTGACGACGGCCCTTCCTGAACCATGGAACGGGAGTCGCTTCCATGACCGCCGCGTCCGTCAGTACTTGATCATGTAGTTCACCGACACATTGACGGGGCGTGTCTCGATGTCGCCGCCGAGCAGGTTGTGGGTGTGCGCGACCCCGGCCCCGCTGGTGAAGGGGTGCGTGTGCTTGGATTCAGAGTTCACGGTGACTGAATGGGAGTGGCCTGAATTGGTATTCAGAGCCGTCACCGCGGCGCCAGTTCCTCCGGCCTTTCCCCCCGCGGCATCAATGTAGTTGGTTGTGTACCCACCATCATCTCCCCAGCGAATGGCGGTGGTACCCTGGGCAACGGTATGTGCGTGGCGCCCGTTGGAGTTGTACGTGCCCTGACTGTCCTTGGTCCACGTCAATCCATGCGAGTGCGCCGATCCGGCGCCGGTCGTGCCCTTGTGTGTATGGGCACTCTCCTTTTCCGCGGTGAACTTCTTGAGCGGCATCGAAGTCGCGTTTCCCTGGTACGTCCCCACGGCGTCCCCGACGTTGCCCCCATCGGCCAGGGAGATGCGGGCGGTCGCTTCGGGGTCCAGTCCTCGCTGATGATCGACGCCACGCAGGAAGATGCCCCGGTAGTCCGGCAGGTTGAAGGTGGTCTCGCCATCTCCGGCACCGTGCGAGATCCCGATCGCCTGGAACAGTCGTTCAAACTGTCCGTTTCGCGGCAACGGGCTGCCGTCACAGAACAGCCACCCGTTGGGGGCGACCTCGCCCGCGAACGCCACGACCGTTCCAGGCGGAACCAGCGAGTCCCGCGCGGGCTGCTCGATGTCCGAGGAGCGGAATGCCTGGACCGCGAAGGGCACCGCGCCCAGCTTGGTGCGCCCCACGAACTTGGTGTTGACCACCACCTCCAGCCAAAGATCGGGCGTCGCCTGGATCGCCGCGACGCAAGCCTGCGACAATGCCAGGCGGAAGTGGCCCTGATCCACCTTGACGTTGTCCTGCTGGGTCGAGCACGTCAGATCCTCCAGGAAGGACGACGTCGGGTGTCTCCACAGGTTCAGCGTGACGTTGACCTCGCCGGTCACCGGGCTGCCGTTCTCCTCCAGTATGCCGGCATACGTCATCGGCGGATTGCTGGGGATGCCTTCGGCGGATGCGCGGGTGGCGAAGTAGGCGATGGACGCGGTGCATCCCAGGGCGCCCAGCAGGTAGATCGACAGGGTGCGTGCGCTTGGCGGCATTCGTGTCATGGCGTGAGTCCTCCTTGCAGGCAGTAGCCTTCCTGGCACTGGCGGTCCGAGCGTT
>JARKOL010000047.1 GCA_029975745.1 Myxococcota bacterium
TCGGCATCCCACGCCGCCGCCCGCGGGGCGCGGGTGGTCGCGCGGCTGCACCGGCCCGGGCTGTCCTCCGAGGGCTACAACATCGTCAGTCCCGAGCCCGACGGTCGCGGCATGGCGCGGACGATGCGGCTGGCCCTGGCCGCGGCGGGCCTGGAGCCCGGCGCCATCGGCTACGTCAATGCCCACGGAACCTCGACGCCGCTGAACGACCTGTATGAAACGGCGGCGCTCCGGGACGTGTTCGGGGTGGATGCGGCCCGGTTGCCCGTGTCATCGACCAAGGGCGTGACCGGTCACTGCCTGGCTGCCGCCGGCGGCGTCGAGGCGGTGATCACGGTGCTGGCCCTGGATCGGGGCGTGCTGCCGCCGACGGCGAACCTGGCCCACCCGGATCCGGAACTGGGGCCGATGGACTTCGTGGCCGACGGAGCGCGTTTCGTGGCCATCCAGCACGCGATGTGCAACAGTTTCGCCTTCGGCGGCCAGAACGCGGTCTGCATCTTCTCGCGACCCTGAGGGAACGGGCATGGGCAGAAAGGTCTTCGTCGCGGGCACCGGAGCCTACCTCCCCGGCGATCCGATCCCCGTCGAGCAGGCCCAGCAGGTGCTGGGCGAACTGACCCAGGCGCCCGCGCGCATCCAGGCCTGGATGGCGTCCATGGCCCCGGTCATGCGCGAGCTGCTGGACATCGATTTCGTCCACTACGCGATCGACCCGGTCACCCGGCAGTTCACCGACGACAACGTGACGATGGCAACCAAGGCGTCCCGCCTGGCGTTGCAGGCGGCGGGGCTGGACGCGTCCGACGTCGGCCTGATCTGCTATGGGTCGGCCCACCAGGACCAGATGCCCACGGCGTCCGTGCGCATCCAGGCGGCCCTGGGCATCGACACGTGCGCCGAGCTGTCCATCCACGCGAACTGCACGTCCGCCTACAAGGCCCTGTACCTGGCGCACCGCCTGCTGGCCGACGGCGAACATGACGTGGCCCTGGTGGCATCGTCGGGCATCTCGTCCTCCGAACTGCGCGCCGAGTATTTCAACCAGTCCCTGGTGGACAAGGAATCGCTGTTCCTGCGCTGGTTCCTGTGCGACGGGGCCGGAGCGCTGGTGCTGACGACCGATCCGGCGCGGTCGTGCGGCCTGGAACTGGAGTGTACGTTCATCGAGTCGGTCGGCGGCTCCCGGCCGTCGCTGATGTTCAACCACCGGCCGGCGTACTGGCTGAACCCGCGGGACGAATTCGAGGCCGGGGCGCACCACCTGCGCCAGCACTTTCGCAACGAACTGGCCACCGGCGTGTTCCAGGAGCCGGGCGGGTCGGTGTTCTTCAACGGATTCCAGCGGATGCTGGCGAAGGGCGCGATCGACCCCGGGACCATCCGCTGGTTCCAGGTCAACCTGCCGGCCAAGCACATCGTCGAGTCGATCATCGAGGAATGCGCGGCGCTGGGAATCGGGCGCGAGGCCCTGTACACCCGACTGGACCGGCTGGGCTACGCCGGGCCCCCGATGCCGTTCATCGTCCTGGACCGCATCGTGCGCGGCGAGGCGCCCGCGCCCGGTCGGCGCATCGTCAGCTTCGTGACCGAGGTTTCCAAGTTCATGCAGGCCGGATACTCGGTGCGGTATGCCGACGCACCCTGAGTCACGCATCGCGTTCGTGTTCCCGGGCGCCGGCACGGTTCCCGGGCCCGCCGAGCAGGCCTGGGTGGCGCGGTACGTCGATCGGATGCTGCCGCCCCTGCGGGCCGCGTCGGGCGTTGCGGGCGCGGATCTGGTCGCCGCGGTCGATCCCCTGCGCTTCCAGTCACTGGACCCCCTGGCGCGGCAGTGCTTCACGTTCGCGTTCGGCCTGGGAATGGCCGATGTGCTGGCCGACCAGGACGGGCCACCCGTTGCGGTGGCGGGCCACAGCCTGGGCGTGTATGCCGCCGCGGTGGCCGCCGGCGCCCTGTCCCCGTCGGACGGGTTGACGATGTTGTCGGCGGCCTACCGGCTGGCGGTGGAGGCCTGTCGCGGACGCCAGCCCGCGATGCTGGCGATCTCGGGGCCGATCGATGTCGAGCAGGCCGTGGCGGCGATGGCCGACCCGTCGATGCGCGTGGTCATCCGCAACGGCGCGTTTTCGGCCGTCGTTGCCGGGCCGGTCGCGCCCGTGGCCGTGCTGGCCCAGGTGATGGCCGACGAACCGGGCGTTCGGGTGATCTGGCTGGACCGCGAGGTGGCGTACCACCATCCCGGCTTCGTGGCGGGGGCCGCGAAGGCGCTGCGCGGCGTGGCGGACGGCCTGGAGTGGCGCGAGCCTCGCGTGCCGGTCGTGTCGGCGGTGGATGGCGGTCCCTGCGGCACCGGATCCCAGGTGGCGGCGTTCACCGTCGCCAACCTGGCGAACCCGATCGACTGGGGCCGGGTCGTGAGCACGCTGGCGACGATGGGAATCGAACGTGCGTGGGAGTGCGGCCCGGGGGACTCGCTGGCCCGGATTGGTCGGGGGTGCCAGCCCGAGCTGGACGTGCGCACGACGAAGCGCTGGGCGCGCCGGGAGGCGGGATGAGCAGTCGGGCGGTCTGGGTCGCCGGGACCGGGCGCATGGGGCGCGACATCGGCCTGTGGTGCCTGGCCCACGGGTTCGACGTGACCTGGGTGTCCCGGGACGCGGCTCGCCTGGAGGCGTTCCGGTCGCGTCTGGCCCGGGATCTGCGTCGCATGGCATCGCAGGAGCCGCCCGCCGGGAACGCGACGTTCCTGGAACTGGCGGCCGTTGACGGGACCTGCCCGCCCGTTCCCGACGTGGTGGTCGAGACGATCCAGGAAGACCCAGACGCCAAGCGCCGCCTGCTGGATGTCCTGGTGGCGGGTGCGGGTTCCGAGGCCCTGGTCCTGTCCAACTCGTCGTCGCTGTTGCCGTCGTCGCTGCACCCTCGCTGCCTGGGTGCCCATTTCTTCTATCCGATTGCCCTGACCGGGTTCGTCGAGGCCGTGGTGCCGGACGGGGCCCTCCCGGGCGACGCGGCGCGCCTTCAGGACTTCCTGGCCGCCCTCGGCCTGGCGACGATCCGCCAGGACGAGTCGCGTGCCTTCGCGGTCAACCGGCTGCTGCTGCCGCTGCAGGACGCGTGCTTCCGCATGCTGGTCCAGGGGGCTGCGGCCGCCGACATCGATGCGGCGGTCAGGCCGTTCCTGGGCACGGGTCCGCTGGCGTTGATGGACGCCGTCGGGCTGGATGTGATGGCCGCGGCCGTGTCGGCGTACCGGGCCCGCATGGAGCCGCGGGCGGCGGCGGACCTGGCGCCCTTGTCCGAGGTTCTGTCGCGGCTGGTCGCGTCGGGCAAGCTGGGGCGCAAGAACGGCGACGGCCTGTTGTGCGGTTCGCCCCTGCCCTGGGCGGGGGCCGACGGCGGGATCGAATCGGGCGCCGGCGAACTGCTGGGGGTGCTTTTCCGCCTGACCTGTCGCCGCGCCGTGGCCGCGCGGGAACTGGACGCCGCATCCCTGAATGTGGCGCTTGCCGGCCTGTTCGGCGTACAGTATGCGCCGGACTCGACGGACGTACACGATGCGTCGGTCGCGGCTCGGATGTACGGGCTGACCGGTCTTTCCTACTGGCGTCCCGTTCCGGACGGGGCCGGGCAGGTCATGTGATCATCGCGTTCGACATCCAGGAGGGCATCGGGCGGCTGGTGCTGGGCGGGGGCGCCTGTCCTCGGCTGGCCACGCCCCTGTTCGCGGACCCCCAGGCCCTGGACGACTTCCTGGCGCGGGAGGATCTGCGCGGCGTCGTCGTCGTCGGGGCGGGCCGGCACTTCTGCGGCGGGGCGGACCCGGAGGGCCTTGCGTCGGCCCTGCGGGATCCCGAGGCGCTGGGGCGCGACCTGGATCGCGGCAAGGCGCTGCTGGAGCGGCTGGCGTCCGCCTCCGTGCCGGTCGTCGCGGCCATTCGGGGCCAGTGCCTGGGGGCCGGACTCGAGATCGCGCTGGCGTGCCACTTCCGGATCGCCGGCGACGGCGCCATGTTCGGATTTCCCGAGGCGGGCTTGGATGTGCTGCCCGGCCTGGGCGGGACCGTGCCGGATCTGCCGAGCCTGGCTCGCCGCAGCCTGGTGGACCTGGTGGTGTCGGCGCGCCTGATCGGGGCGGACGAGGCGCTGGCGATGGGACTGGTCGATGCGGTGGTGGATTCGGGGGACGTCGAGGCCGCGGCCCAGGCGCGCCTGCGGGCCCTGGTCGATGGGCGGGCTCCCCACCTGGTTCGGGCGATCATGACCTCCATCACGGCCGGGCGCCGCCTGCCCCGCGACGAGGCGCTGCGTCGGGAAACGGCGCTGTTCGTGCAGTTGGCCCGTCGTGCCCGCGGGGGTGGCGGGAGCCCGGCATGACGGGGAATCGCCGCGATACGACGCGGGGTACCGAAGTTCGCGTCGTGCGGGTCGGGATCCCCTTGGACCGCCTCGCGGCGAATCCACGCCAGTGCATTGATTCCGCGTTCGCAGGGGGCGAGCAGGCCTGGGCGGTCCGGGCGCCCGTGCGGTCGCTGGCGGGTCGGCTGGCGGCCAAGCACGCCCTGAACACCCTGGTGGGGCGGGGGGCGGACGGGCTGGCCGCCTGGGAGATCGGGACGGATCCGGATGGGGCGCCCCGCGTGGTCGGTGCGCCGTTCGGGTGCCCCGGCGACTGGCACCTGTCGATCAGCCATACCCGCACGACGGCCTGGGCGATGGCGGCGCGCGTCGAGCCGGAGGCGGGACCATGACGCCGACCCTGCACGTGGACGGGCCGATCGCGACCCTGGTGCTGGACGCGCCGCCGGGCAATCCGACCGATCGGGCGTTCTTTTCGGCCCTGACCGCACTGACGCGGGACACGTTGCCCGCGCTGGACGTCGTCGGCCTGGTGATTCACGGTCGCGGCAGGCACTTCTCGTCGGGTGCCGACGTGGAGGAACTGCGTGCCAGGGTGACGTCGGGACCTGCCGACGCGGTCCACCGGGAACTGGGTGCGCATGCGGCGGCGCTTTCGGCGCTGGAGGCCCTGCCGTACCCCGTGGTGGCCGCCATCGACGGCTGCTGCCTGGGCAGCGGCCTGGAGTTGGCTCTGGCGTGTCGGGCGCGCATTGCGACCCGGCGCGCGTTGCTGGGATTGCCCGAGGTCACGTTCGACCTGATGCCGGGCTGTGGCGGAACGGTTCGACTGCCGGCCTGCGTCGGCGTGGGGCCGGCCCTGGATCTGGCGCTGACGGGGCGTTTCGTCGATGCGGACGAGGCCCATCGGATGGGGCTGGTGGACGCCCTGGTGTCCGCCGGCGACCTGCTGCCCGCGGCGCGACGGATGGCCCGGTTCCTGTCGGGCGGCCGGGAGGTGCGATGAGGGTCCTGCTGATCAACCCCCCACGGTCGCCTGCCAACGCGATCCTGGCCCATGCGCCCCAACAGGCGCGTCGCTTCGTCCACACGAAGCTGGTCGGGCCGCCCCTGGGCCTGCTGACCGTGGCCGCGGCACTGACGAACGATGCCGACGTGCGCGTGATTGACCTGAAGGGCGAGTACGACCTGCATCCGGATGCGGCGTCGCCGGCCGAACTGACCCGCCAGGCGGTCGCGGCGTTCCAGCCCGACCTGGTGGGGGTCACGACGATCGCCTCGGAGTTCCCGTTCGCGATGGACATCCTGGCTGCGGCCAAGGCGGTCGCGCCCGACGTGCGGACCCTGGCGGGCGGGCTGCACGCCGCCTTGTGCCCCGGGGACTTCGATCGGCCCGAGGTGGACCTGGTGATTCCCGGCGACGCGGTTCGCGCGGTGCGCGCGCTGGTGCGGACCCTGGCGGCCGGCGGGAACCTGGACTCGGTGGGCGGCCTGCTGCGCCGGACTCCCCAGGGCCTTCGGGCGACCCCGGGGCCCGCGCCCGTGACTGATCCGGCCGGCACGGATTTCGTGGTCCCGGCGCGACACCACCTGAAGCCGTGGCTGGCCACGTACCGCGTGGGCGGCCAGCCCGAGCCGGTCACGTACCTGTTCACGTCCCTGGGCTGTCCCAGTCGGTGCTCGTTCTGCTCGATCTGGCCGCAGCGTCGGGGGTGCTTCCACCAGCGCCACGTGGACAGCGTGATCGACGAACTGAAGTCGCTGGATGAATACGGGATCGTGCGCTTCGCCGACGCGAACACGGTGGTGGACATCGACTGGATGGGCCGGCTGCTGGACCGCATCGAGGCCGAGGGCATCGTCAAGCAGTTCGTCATGGACCTGCGACTGGACACCGCCGCGGCGCATCCCGGGCTGGTGGCCCGCCTGGTGCGCAACGGCCTGAAGGTGGTCATCACCGGGATCGAGTCCCCGCGGGCCGAGGAACTGGCCCGCTACAACAAGAAACTGGACACGTCGGCCATTCGCGAGGGCATCCGGGTCTTCCACGACTGCGGGGTGCTGCTGCGGGCGAACTACGTCGTCGATCCGGACTATGGGCCGGACGATTTCGCGGCCCTCGCCGACTTTGCCGGCGCCCACCCGACGGCATACGCCGGGTACACGATCCTGACGCCGATGCCCGGCACCGCGCTGCACGCCCAGGTGCGGGACCGGATCATCGATCCGGACCTGACGCGGTACAACTTCTTCAACTGCGTGCTGCCCTCCCGCCTGCCGCTGGACGATTTCTATCAAGAAGTCGGCCGCTTGTGGGCGATCCGGGTCGGCGAACACGTCATTTCCTGACCGCCTGTCCGCTTGCTTCAGCCTTCCCGTTCCCCGCCCGGCCTGGCTCGCGATCGGGGATGCAACCCGCCTGCGACACCCTCTTTACAACCGACCGAAATCAAATCATTATTCCGCCCGGTTTCCGGGAGGTCGGCGGACTGGTGCGCCGAGGTTCCGGACCGCCGGATGCGGGGTTTCGGGCCTCCGGGCCTTCGTCCGGTTCCGAATCGGTCGCTCCCGTGAGTCGGGGGCCAAGGAGGCCGTCCGTTCCGCGCGTGTCGCGGAACAAGGGGGACGACATGCGTGCTCGTTCGTTCGGTTCCGTGGTCGTGGTCCTGTTCGCGATGGTCGTGTCCGTTGGGTGCAAGGAGCCGCCGGCGCCGCAGATCCAGGAGGCGCGCGTCGCCCTGGACGAGCTGGCCCAGGTTGCGGTGGACCAGTGGGCCCCCGAGGCCGCCCAGACGGCTCGTCAGGCGCTGGCCCAGGTCGATGCCGAGCTGAAGGTCCAGGGGGACAAGCTGGGCTTCCTGCGCGACTACCAGAAGACCCTGGAACTGGTCGCCGCCGCGAAGGAGGCTGCCATCGCCGCGAAGGCCGCCGCCGTCGAGGCCAAGGAGAAGGCCCGCGCCGAGGCGACCGAGGCGGTCGAGGCCCTGTCCAAGTCCCTGGCGGATGCCCAGGCCATGCTGGCGACGGCGCCGACGGGCAAGGGCGCCGAGGCGGATCTGGAGATGATGAAGGCCGACCTCGAGGCCGTCAGCCAGGCCATTGCCGAGGCCAAGGCGGCGCTCGAGGCCGAGAAGTTCGGCGAGGTGGCCGCGAAGGTCCAGGCGGGCCTGACCCGCGTCGAGTCCGTCAAGACGGCGATCCAGCAGGCGATTGCCGCGGTGGCCGCCGCCGGCGGGACCGCGCCTGCCGCCCAGTAGTCCGCGACGTCTCCGGGGCTGCCGGCGGGTTCCGGCAGCCCCGGCGTCATCCCGCATCGGGAGACCCCGCACGTGCCGTCCTTCCGTCGCAATCGAATCGCGCAGCCCCGCCGGGGAAGGTCCCGCCCCTGGTACACCGCTCGCTGGTATTTCCCGGTGCTGCTGGTGCTGGTCCTTGGGGGGGCGACGATCGGGTGGGCGTACCAGGCCACCTGGCAGGGGTGGAACGTGCGCCCCGACGACGCCGTCGCGGCCCGGGACGATGCGCTCCTTCGGGCACGCGCCGGAAAGGGGCCCCTGCGGCTGCCGGATCGGATGGGGCTGGCCGTCGCGATGGCGGCCGCGGCCGACCTGGAACTGGTGCGCCAGGACGCCCGTTCCAATCGGTTCCGTGACTATCGGGCGGCCGCGCGTCTGCTGGACATCGCCCGCCAGGTTGCCGAACTGGTGGATTCGGCCGGAACCCGGATCGACGCCGAGCTGGTGGATGCCGCCGGACAGGCGATTCAGCGGGCCGAGCCGCGGGTGCGGGACGCCGTTCATGCCGCGGAACTGGTCCGTCTGACCTCGCAGGGACGGCGCCGCCTGGAGCAGGCCCGCCTGGCGCTGGAGGAGTCCCGCGTGCTTCACGCGGCCGGGCGTCATGCCGAGGCCGTGGAACGGGCCGACGAGGCCGTGTCGCTGGCGGGCCATGCCCGGACGGCCGCGGTCGAGCGGGTGCGTCGCCTGGCGGACCCCGAGCAGCGTCGGGCGTGGCGCCAGGAGGTCGAGGAGACGATCGAATGGTCGCGCAGGAACCCGGGACGTGGCGCCATCGTCGTGGACAAGGAGGCGCGGTCCCTGACCGTCTTCGTCAACGGCAAATCCGTGGTCCGGCTGCGGGCGGAACTGGGCAAGGCCGGGATGCAGCCCAAGCGCGTCGCCGGCGATGATGCGACCCCCGAGGGGCGCTACCGGATCGTCCTGATGAAGGGTGCCGGGCAGTCCCGGTACTACAAGGCGCTGGCGCTGGACTATCCGAACGAGGCGGACCGGCGGCGCTTCGAGGACGACAAGCGGACGGGGCGGATTCGCCGCAATGCCCGGATGGGCGGCGGGATCGAGATCCACGGGCACGGCGGAAAGGGGCGCGACTGGACCCATGGATGCGTGGCCGTGACGAACGAAGAGATGGACGATCTGTTCCGGCGGGTTGGGGTCGGTTCTCCGGTGACGATCGTCGGCAGCGACGGTCATGGAGGCACGCTGACCGACCTGGCCAGGCCGGAACGGCGGCCCAACGTGCGGGAGGCCCAGTGAGCCCGACGGATTCCCTGAATCATGCCGTGCTGCGGCGGCTTGTCGATGCGTTGCGACGGGGCCTGGGCCGGCTGGCAGGCGTCGTGCGTCCGGGCATGGCCCGGGGGGGCGCGTGGGCCGCGGGTGCGTGGGCCAGGGCGAAGGCGGGCCTCTTCCGGATTCCCCGGGGGGTGCGCTGGATCGCGGGAGTCGGACTTGTGGCTGCCGCGATCCTTGGGGCGGCGTTCGTCTGGGGCACGGGCCAGGAGTGGCGGCCGGATCGTTCTTCTTCCGGCGTTCAGGACCCGGAGGTGGCCGCCCTCGAGGCCCGCCTGTCGGCGCTGATCCCGGCGCGGACGTTCGTGGTGGTGGACCAGACGCACAACCGGTTGCACCTGTGGCAGGACCGGAAGCCCGTCCACGAGGCGATCTGCTCGGCGGGGTCCGGAGTCGTGCTGAGGGATGGTCCGACCGGGCGCAAGTGGGTGTTCGACACCCCGCGAGGCCGCTTTTCGATCCTGAAGAAGGTCAAGAATCCGGTCTGGACCAAGCCGGACTGGGCGTTCATCGAGGAGGGCAAGCGTCCGCCTCGGCGTGCGGCCGACCGGGTCGAGAAGGGCGTTCTGGGCGAGTACGCGTTGCACCTGGGCGACGGGTACATGATTCACGGGACGCTGTACGAGCGCCTGCTGGGACGCAGCGTCACGCACGGCTGCATCCGGCTGGGACGGGAGGACCTGCGGCGGGTCTTCGAGGCGGTCGATGTCGGGACGCCCGTGTTCATCTTCTAGGGCGGCGGAGGGGCACATGTTCGGGAACGCCTGGCGGAACGGCGGTCGGGTGCTGTTCGTGACCGCGTTCTTCTGGGCATGCTCCGATGGGGGCGTGCCGATCGGTTCCGGGAATCCGGCTTCGTCTCGCGCCGACGCGCTGGCCGCGCACCTGGAGCTTGCCAAGGAGGGCGGTTTCGCCCTGGTCATCGACGAGGCCGAGCCGGCCGCTTCCCTGTTCCTGGGGGGGGTGCCGTTGCACCACTACACGGTTCTGGCGGTGGAGCGTCCCATCCGCCGTGCCTTCTTCCTGCCGTTGCCATCGCCCCCCGATCCGTCGGCCAGGGTCTGGCGTGGTGGCATCCAGGACCCCGAGCGCGTGCGGGACCGCAAGGAACTGGAGTATCGGGAAGCGGCGGCGGAAGATGCCGCGGACGACGAAGTCCCCGCCGAGGATGCGGATGCTGCGCCTGCTCCCGAGGCCCCCAAGATCCCGCCGACGCCCGAGGAGGCGGTGCCCGCCCCGGACGCCTGGTGCCTGCGCTTCGCCGACGGCCCGGAGGTCTGGTTCCTGGGCGTGGGGCCGGAAGGCCAGGGGATGGTGCCGCCGGAACTCGAGGTCGGACGCATCGATGTCCTGCGAGATGCGTTGAAGGGCCGTCAGATGCCTTCCCGGATGCGCATCCTGATGCCGCTGGACGAGGCCCAGGCCCTGTTCCGATCGCTGCCTCCCGACATCGCCGTTCTGGTTGTTCCTGCGCGGTAGCGCGTGGGCAGGGACCCGGAGCTACGCGATCGGGGCCGGTCCACCGATGCCCGCGAACCGGGGCCAGGCTCGGCGCAGGCGCAACAGGGTGACGAACATCGGTTCATCCAGACCCTCGCGCACCCGCATCTCGACCGCTTCCTTCAGCATCCGGGCATCGGGCGTCGATTCGCCCGGAGGCAGGCAGTTCGGCCGGGTTCGCGCGGCTTCCCGCAGGATGGCCAGCATTCGCTCCCGTCCGACCGCCGGGGATACATAGAACGCCGGCACGACCAGGGGGTCGTCGGGACGGACGATGCCCTCGCGCAGGGCCCGGCGGTGCAATCCCGTTCGCGGATACACCCGCAGCCCGGCCCCCATCAGCACCAGATCCTCCGGGCGCACGTACTGGTCGATGAACGCGAAGGTTTCGCGAACGGTCTCCAGATCCTCGTCCGGTCCGCCGAACAGGAAGAACCAGGTCGTCGGCATTCGATGCCGCGCGATCAGGCCGGCCGCCCGCGTCAGCGCCTCGGGCGCGAAGTTCTTGCCCATCGCCCGGATGACGCGCGGCGATGCCGAATCGGGCGTGCAGTCGATCTGGGCGAATCCGGCGGCCTTCATCAGGGTGAACAGTTCGTCGGTGATGCCGCCCGGGTTGATGCCCATCGTTCGCAATCGCAGTTTCAGGCCGCGACGGACGATCTCGGCGCAGATGGACTCGGCGTGTCCGGGCGGATCGTTGAACGTCGAATCGACGAACTCGATGGTCGCGCCCGGCAATCGCTTCCCGATGTCCTCGATCTCGTCCACGATTGCCTGGACGGGGCGCAGGCGATAGGCCCGTCCCTCGACCGCCGGATACGTGCAGTAGGTACACCCGTGGGCGCAGCCGCGCCGCGTCTGGACGGGGTACGCACCCAGTCGCCGGTAGGGGGTGAAGTCGATCCAGCGCTCGATGCGCGAGAAGGGCACGTCCAGGACGCCGGCCGAGCAGACGGACGCCCCGAAGACGACCGTGTCGTGTTGCAGGCGAACCACGCCCGCCAGGTCATCGGCGTCCTGACCCGCGTCCAGGCGGTCCAGCAGGGCGGGAAGCGCGGCATCGGCCTCGCCGACGACGCCCCATTCGACCTGGAAGCGCCGCAGCAGCGGTTCGGCGAAGAGGCTGAACCCGCTGCCCCCCAGGATCACGGTCGCTCGCGTCGCGTCCCTGAGGGGGCGGACGAACAGGCGCTCGATGTCGTCCAGATACTCGGAGGGGGCGGCCAGGTTCATGTCGTCGATGTTCCGGATCCCCAGCCCCACGTAGTCCGGCGCGAAGGATCGGACGGCCTCCACCAGGCCGTCATTGCCGGCGAAGGTCCCGTCGAACACGCGGACCTCCCGGCGGGTTGCCAGGCGTTCGGCCAGCAGGCACAGACCGAGCGGTGGCACCGGGTAGGGCGCCTTCACGATGTTGGTGTTGATCAGCAGGATCCGACTCACGTGCGGATGATAAGGGGCAGCGCGGCTCGTCGTCAAACAGGCCGGGGGCGGCGCACTTCAGGGCCTTCGCCAGGGGCGCGGCCGCAGGCTCTCGACACCTGGACCATCCCGCGCGACGGGTTCCCTTCCTGCGACGGCTCAACGCGAGAGTGCGCCCCGGCGGTCGGTCCAGGGGGTGGGCGACCGCCGGGGCGAGGGAGGGGATCCAGGGGGTCACTCCTCGGCGTCGTCCATCCACCGAGGTCCGGGGCCCTTTCGGGGGCAGTCGCCGGGACAATCGCCGCGAGGTCCGCCGTCGCGTGGGCCACGGCATTCCTTGCGGATCGCCGGCACCTTGAGAAGCTGCTCCGCGGTCAGCACCTGGCGGGCCTGGAGCAGCCGGTCCAGCCGCGCGTCGTGCATCGCGGCCGCACGGTCTCGCATCTCGGCGGCCTTCGCCCGGATCTGCCGGTCGGTCGCCTTCGGATCCATCACCAGGTCGCGCAGTTCCTTGGCCAGCTTCCGCTTCTCGACCTTCGCCTGCTCGACCGGCTCGCGCCCGTCCTCCCGCAGCTTCTTCAACGCCGCCTTCTGGTCGTCGCTGACCCCCAGCTCCGGGCTCTCCACGACGCAGGGACCCAGACCCAGCAGCATCCCGGGTCCCATTCTGCCCATCTCGTGGCCCATGCCCGGGCCCTTGCCGCGCCCCCGGGCGTCGGCATTGCCGGCCAGCCCCGCGACGGCCATCACCACCACCAGGGTCATCCATTGCTTCTTCATGTCATGCCTCCACTGAAGCGAGTCCGGTGTCCCGGCATCTCCGTGACGCCGGCCGGGTCCGGGGAACAGCAGAGGCTGTGCCACGGATATGGAATGCTGGAGATTCGGGAAGATAGGTGCCAAATTCGGAGTCCGGCGATGCAGGAACTGCACGGGGGCGGCGCACCGGCTGCATCGCCGGGCCGCGTCGCCGGGAACCAAAAGGGTGCGAGAGGCGGGGCTCGAACCCGCACGGCCAAGCCACCAGAACCTAAATCTGGCGCGTCTGCCAGTTCCGCCACTCTCGCGGCAACAACGTGCCACGAACGGTAGCGCAACGGCACGTCGTGTCAATCGTCGTCGCGCACGCCCCGGCCACGGCGGCCGGTCATCGTCGCCTCGGCCTCGCCGCCTGGGGGTTGGCGCCAAGCGGGATTCGATTTGCATTCGCCTCGCGACCGGGTATGCTCCCCCGCATGAGGCCGACGCCCTTCCAGATCTTCTGTGGATACTATCTGGGGCTGGACCGGGACTTCCGGTACCGCTTCTTCAACCAGGACCAACTGGCGCGACATCTGGGCATCGAGCCCACGGAACTGCGCCACCTGATGGAGGAGTACCATCTGACGCCCGAGTTGACCCGCCACGTGGACTACAACCTGGTGCGTGCCCACGCCACGGCCCAGGAACTGGTCGAGTTCGGCGGCGGCGAGGACGTCCGGACGTTCGCCAAGCGGACGTTCGAGGAGTTCGTCCAGGCGCTCCAGAGCTACGACCCGACCCGGGACTTCGACGGCGTGGACTATGACCGCCTGTTCCCCGGGGATCCTCCGCCGGCACCTTCCGGCGCGGACGACGAGGACGAGGGGTTGTAGGGCGTTTCCGGCCGGAAGGCTTCCAGGGACCACGGAGGAACCGATGTCGCGTCCGAAGACCCGGATGATCGCGCTGTACGGCAAGGGCGGAATCGGCAAGTCGACGGTGTCCTCGAACCTGTCCGCGGTGTTCGCGAAGCAGGGCCTGAAGGTGCTGCACGTCGGCTGCGATCCCAAGCACGATTCGACGCTGACCCTGCTGGAAGGGGCGCCCGTCAAGACCGTGATCCAGAAGATTACCGGCCAGATCCGGTCCGCCGAGGACATCGTGATGCCCGGCGTTCTGGGGATGTCGTGCATCGAGTGCGGCGGCCCCGAGCCCGGCGTCGGTTGCGGGGGCCGGGGCGTGTCGCGGATGTTCGAGGTGCTGGACGACCTGCAACTGATCGAGCAGGGTGACTTCGACATCGCCGTGTTCGATGTCCTGGGGGACGTCGTCTGCGGCGGCTTCGCGGCGCCGCTGCGCCAGGGGCGCGCGGAACTGGTCTATATCGTCGTCAGCGAAAGCGTGATGGCGCTGTTCGCGGCGAACAACATCGCCCGCGCCATGAAGCGCTTCGCGTCGAACGGGATCGCGCTGGGGGGCCTGATCGTCAACCAGGTGGACGAAACGACGCCCCTGGAGGGGATGCGCAAGTTCGCCCAGGCGCTGGGAACGCGGATCATCGGGGTCATCCCCCGGGATCCGATGGTCCGCAGGGCCGAGGTGCTGAAGCGTCCGGTGGTCGAACTGGCGCCGGACTCGGAGGTCGCCCAGGTCTTCCGGGATCTGGCCCAGGCGGTGCTGGGGGACTCGGCCGCGGCGCACGACGTTCCGACACCGTTCGACGAGGCCGGGTTCGACGCGTTCATCGAGCGCACGTTCGGCGGGGAGTGAGGTTCGCATGACGCGCCCGGGATTCGTCCAGGGGGTCTGCCTGGTCGCGAACGTCGTGACCGACCGAGCCTTTCGGGTCGATGCCTCCCGGGAAGCCATCGATGCCGCACTGGAAGAACTGGCCACCCACGACCGAAACGCATCGCTGGCTTCGGGAAGCGGGCGAGTCCTGGCGTCCGGGGACGACCCGTCGGGCGCGGGCCTCGTCGTGGACGTCGGTCCCTCCCATGGGGACTGGCTGGACGGCTACGACGCGGCGCTGGCGGCCCTGGCGGTCGCGGTGCCGCTGGGGGACGTCCCGCCGGCGGCGGGCACCGTCGCGGTCGTGGGCTTGATGTTGGACCGGCGCGAGGCGGATCGGCAGGCGGATGCGCTGGAACTGTCCCAGATGCTTGAAGCGCTGGGCCTGGAGGTCCGGGGAGCCTGGCCCTCGCTGGACGGCCTGGCCGCGATGGCCCAGGTCGGCCGGGCCGAAACGCTGATTGCGTTGCCCTACGGGCGGCGGGCGGCGCGGGCGCTGGCGGCACGGACCGGGGCGCGAGTGCTCGACACCGGCTTGCCCATCGGACTGGCGGGCACCGCGGACTGGATTCGACAGGTGGCGGGGGCCACGGGTTCCGGGGAACGCGCCGAGGCCTTGATCGCCGCGGGCCTGGACCGTGCCGCGCCCAGGCTGGAGTGGGTGGTTCCGCACTGGCTGCTGCATCGGCGCCTGTTCCTTTCGGGGGATGCGCCCCGGGTGGCCGCGTGGGCCGACGCCTTCCGGGAACTCGGTTGCGCCGTGGTCGGCGGGACATCGGACCAGGTTCCCGGCCCCGACGCGGTCGATCTGTGCATCGGCGGTCGCCCGATGGTCCAGGCGGCGCGGGCCCAGGGTACGCCGGCGCTGGAACGCGGGTTTCCCAGTCCGGGCGAGCACGTGGTGTTTCCCGCGCCGGAACTTGGGTTCACGGGGGTGCTGGGCATGGTCGAGGCGGTGATCAACCGGCTGAGCCTGTCCGCGGTGATGCGCCACTGGCGCGTCAAGGATGGTCCGCCAGCAGATCCGCTACCGAGTACAGGCCGGCCGGCCGACCGATGATCCGTCGCGCCAGGGCCAGGGCGCCCTGGGCGAATGCCATGCGCGACGCGGCGCGATGCGTGATCTCGAGCCGGTCGTGCGGCCCCAGGAAGTGGATCGTGTGGTCGCCGACCACCTCGCCCCCCCGCACCGCAAGGACGCCCAGTTCGTTGTCGTCGCGCGGGCCGCACTCGCCCTCGCGCCCCGTGACGGTCCGCAGATGCGTCGCGTCGGTCAGGCGTCGTGCCAGCGAAAGCGCCGTGCCGGACGGCGCGTCCCGCTTGTGCCGGTGGTGGACCTCGACCAGTTCGATGTCGTAGTCCGGTCCCAGCAGTCGCTGGGCCATCGCCGCCAGCTCGTGCATCGCGAAGACGCCGATGCTGGTGTTCGCGGCCCAGACGATCGGGGCCTGGAGGGCGGCCTCGCCGACCGCGTGCAGGTCGGCCTGGGACATGCCGGTCGTGCCGCTGACCAGCGGGATTCGCTGGGCCGCCATGTCCTGGATGAAGCCGACGGCCGCCTTCGGGACGCTGAAGTCGATCGCGGCATCGACGATGCCTCCCAGACCTTCGCACGACGTGCGCAGTGCCAGCGCGCCCCAGGGGGTCGCGACGCGGGTGTCGGCCTCGGGATGGCCGGGCGCCTCGACGATCGCGACAACCTGCACGTCCGGAAGCGCGGATGCGGCCTCCAGCACCATGCGCCCCATGCGTCCCCGCGCCCCGTTGACGACCAGTCGAATCATGACCGTTCCCCTTCGTTCGCCGCGTCCAGTCTGGACCAGGACGGCGCGGATTGGCAAGGGGGGCGGTTCGCTCGATTGACTTTCCGGGGACCAGGCGTTAAAAGTTCCCGGCTTCTTTCTGGGGATGAATGATGGCGAACGAACGGTACATCTTCTCGTCGGAATCCGTGACCGAGGGACATCCGGACAAGGTGGCGGATCAGATCTCGGACGCGATCCTGGATGCCATCCTGGCCCAGGACAAGAACGGCCATGTCGCGTGCGAGACGCTGGTGACGACGGGGATGGCGTTCGTCGGTGGCGAGATCAGCACGGACTGCTGGGTGGACATTCCGGCGGTGGTGCGGCAGACGATCGAGCGCATCGGGTACACCGACCCGACGATGGGCTTCGACAGCAAGACCTGCGCGGTCATCACCTCGATCGACAAGCAGTCCGGCGACATCGCGTTGGGCGTCAATCGCGGGGCACCCGAGGAGCAGGGCGCCGGGGACCAGGGGATGATGTTCGGGTACGCCAATCGCGAGACGCCCGAACTGATGCCCATGCCGATCACGATGGCCCAGCGGCTGACGCGCCGGCTGGCCGAGGTGCGCAAGAGCGGCCTGCTGCCGTTCATCCGTCCCGACGGGAAGTCCCAGGTCTCGGTGGCGTACGAGGACGGGCGCGCGGTCGGCGTGACGGCGGTCGTCCTGTCCACGCAGCACACCGAGGAGGCGACGCTGGACCAGATTCGCGAGGCGCTGGTCGAGCACGTGGTCAAGCCCGTCATCCCCGCCGAGTTGATGCTGCCCGGGATGAAGATCTTCGTGAATCCCACCGGGCGCTTCGTGATCGGCGGTCCGATGGGCGACTGCGGACTGACCGGCCGCAAGATCATCGTGGACACCTATGGCGGCGTCGGCCGGCACGGCGGCGGCTGCTTCTCGGGCAAGGACCCCAGCAAGGTGGACCGCAGCGGCGCGTACTATGGTCGCTATGTGGCGAAGAACATCGTCGCCGCCGGCCTGGCCGATCGTTGCGAGGTCCAGGTGGCCTATGCGATCGGCGTGGCCGAGCCGGTCAGCGTGCTGGTCGATCCCCAGGGCACCGAAAAGGTGCCGGTCGATCGGATCCGCGAACTGGTGCTGAAGCACTTCGATTTCCGACCGGGCATGATCGTGCGGCAGTTGGACCTGCTGAACCCGATCTACCTGCCGACGGCCGCGTACGGCCACTTCGGGCGGTCCGAATCGACCTTCACGTGGGAACGGACCGACCGCGCCGCCGCACTGCGGGCCGACGCCTTCTAGGCCCCGCGGAGCCTAGCCGCCCCCCGCCCCGTTCGCGATGAAGTCCGCGATCCGCCCCCAGGTCCCGACGAATCGTTGCCGGTCGAACCCGGCCCCCGAGGGCAGCCAGTCGCACAGCCGGCCGCCGCGTTCGCACGGGAACTGCCCGACGATGTCCAGGTGGTCCCCCAGCACGACATCCAGCAGGTGCCCGCGCAACTGACTGAACACGGGCACGATGCCGTCCGAGTCCCCCGGGGCGACCGCGAAGGGCAGGCTCGCCAGGGCCGCGGCCTGGGCCGAGGACGGCTGCGGGAAGGGATAGTGGCGGTGTTGTCGCGAGGTGACCAGGTGCAGCGCGATGAACAGCAGGCCCAGCAGCAGGTACTCGGGGTGGCGCACCATCCCCAGACGAATGCCCGCGGGCGGGGGCGGGGCGGCGGTCACGACGCTTGCGTAGCGGATGTCGGGATGGTCGGGAACCGCGGCCTCGAACAGGTCCATCGCCTCGGGGGTCAACTGGACCGTGACGCCCTGGTCCGAGGACATCTCCTTCAGGTAGGACCAGATCGGATCGTCCGGGGCCAGCGTCAGGTCGCGCAGGATCTTGTTCGAGAGGGCGTCCAGGAAGGTGTTCGCCCTTCCGGTCCAATCGTCCAGGCGAGCCGCCATCGAGAGCGCCTTGGCGGCCACGTAGATCGAGTGGCGCGCCGCGGGCGCCGTGGCCAGCACGGTCACCGCCTCGAGCAGCCGCTGGCCCTGGGCGGTCAGGAAGAAGTTCGCCAGCGGGGTGCCGCGATGCGGGGTCGAAACGCAGACGGCGGATCGGGCCAGGTTGGCGACGACGATCTCGGAGTCCTCGTCCCGCAGCCGGACCCCCGGGGTCAGCAGCAGCCGCACATCCAGGCCGCCCTCGTCGATCACCGTCTGGAGCAGCCGGTCGGCGCGCCTCCGGATCGACCCGGTCGGGCGGGTGCGGCATTCGATCACCCGGGCGGCCACGCCCCGCTCCGCCAGCGCCTGGGTCAGCAGTTCCGAAACGCCCTGGAAATAGGACAGGGTCCCCAGGGACGAAAAGCCCATGAACCCGGGGACCAGATAGACGTGGGTGGCACTCATGGGATCAAGTATAGCGGCTGGCGTGGGCTCGGGCGAGTTCCCGCAGACCTTCGGTCGCGTCGGGCTGCCTGACCTCGTAGCCGCCGACGTGGGACAGGTGCTCGCAGGAGACGGCGCGATCGTGCGTCAGCGCCGCCAGCGACTCGACCACGCGCAGGGGGGCGCGCAACTGGCGCACCGCCGCGAACCGATCCAGCTCGGACAGCAGATCCAGGGTCTTGCGCCAGGGCGACGGGCCGGGCAGGGGCACGTCGAGGGTCCGGCGTCCCGCGGCATGGGCCAGGGTGCGCAGCACGTCGGCGACCGTGGTCGTGGCACCGTCGGCCACCAGGAAGGTGCCGTTCTTGCCCGACGCGTACTTGGCGACGTGATCGGCGGCGCCGCAGACGTCCCGGGCGGACACCAGCGACAGGCGGGAGTTCAGGATCGCGGGCACCGGGACGACCGGCAGCCGCAGCAGCGCCAGCAGCGGTTCCAGATCGGGCGCCCCGCCAGGTCCATAGACGTGGGCGGGACGCAGCACCGCATAGGGGATTCCCTTCCTGGGGCAGCGATCGACCACGGTGAACTCGCCGAACCACCGTGCCCGGGCGACATCGTCCACCGGCGCGGTGGGGGACGCCTCGGTGACCGCGGGCGCGCCGACCGGCTGGATGCCGTGAACGGCCGCCGTGCTCAGGAACACCAGCCGGCGCAGGCCGGGCGCGGCGCGTTCGATCGTGTCGATCAGGTGGGCGGTGCCCTGGACGTCCGTCGCGTAGCGGGCCTTCCAGGACGGGGCGTCCGGAGGCGCGGCGTGCGCGGCGAACACGAAATCGACGCCGGCCACAAGCGCATCCATGGTGCCCGGCAGGGTCGGATCCGCCGGGACGACCGACTCGGCGACGTCGCGAATCCGTCGTGCGACAAGGGCGGCATCGCCCTGGGATGCCTGCAATGCCTCGGCCGTGTCGGTGGCAATCACCGCGTGGGCGCCCGCGGACAACCCTTCCACCAGGATGCTGCCCAGCGGGCTGCACGCGCCCGTGACCAGGGTGCGGTACTTCTTGGGAGCCATGCCGTCCTCCTGCGCGCGGGGGGCGAAATCGACCCTGACGAGCGTAACACGAGGCGGCGCGGATTGCATCGCGGCGGCGGTTGTGCTAGAAATCCCCTGGTTTGGGCGCGAAGGGGTCGCCACAGCGGTCCGCGCGGCCGGTTTTTGTCCCCAAAAAGAGGACGCGTCGATGTCTGGGCACAGCAAATGGGCAACCATCAAGCACAAGAAGGGCAAGGCCGACGCCGCGCGCGGTCGGATCTTCACCCGCCTGATCAAGGAAATCACCATCGCGGCGCGGCTGGGCGGGGGCGACCCTGACGGCAATCCGCGCCTGCGGCAGGCCATCCTGACGGCCAAGGCCCAGAACATGCCTTCGGACAACATCGACCGCGCCGTCAAGAAGGGCACGGGCGAACTGGAAGGCGTGTCGTACGAAGAGGTCAGTTACGAAGGCTACGGGCCCGGCGGGACCGCCCTGATTGTCGATTGCACCACCGACAACAAGAACCGCTGCGTCTCCGAGATCCGGCGGATCTTCTCCAAGGCCGGCGGCAACATGGCCGCGCTGGGCGCCGTGTCCTGGAACTTCAAACTGACCGGCGTCATCGAGGTCGAGGCCGAGGGCACCGACGAGGACACCGTGATGGAAGCGGCTCTGGAGGCGGGCGCCGCGGACGTGTCCGACGAAGGCGACGTCTTCGAGGTCACCACCGAGCCGTCCGAGGTCATGGACGTCGCCGACAAGCTGAAGGCTGCGGGCCTGAACGTGACGTCTGCCAAGGTCGCGAAGGTCCCCGGTACGTACGTGCAACTGGCCGGCAAGGAAGCCGAGCAGATGCTGCGGTTGATGGAGGCCCTCGAGGATTCGGACGATGTCCAGAACGTCTGGGCCAACTTCGACATCGACGACGCCGAGATGGAGAAGCTGTCGGTCTGATGACTTCGGCAGGTTCCCGACGCTTTCCCACTTGTTCCACGGATAACGCATGAGCCGCATCCTCGGCATCGACCCCGGCAGCCGCGTCACCGGCTACGGGATCGTCGATGGGGATTGGGGTAGTGCCCGCTGCATCGCCTACGGCACGATCCGTCTGGGCGATGACAGGCCGATGGGGGCCCGCCTGGCGGACCTGTACGTGGCGCTGGGGCGGTTGGTGCGCGAGCACGCCGTGGACGAGGTCGCGGTCGAGCGGGTGTTCGTGGCGCGCAACGCCGATTCAGCCCTGAAACTGGGACATGCGCGCGGCGTGGTACTGCTGGTCGTCGAGCAGGCGGGGCTGCCCCTGCACGAATACACGCCCGCGCAGGTCAAGAAATCCGTCACGGGGAGTGGTCGCGCCATCAAGGGACAGATGGTGTCGCTGGTCCGTGCGATACTCGGCCTGGATGCGGATCCGCCCGAGGACGCCGCCGACGCGCTCGCCATCGCGATGACCCACCAGATGCGCGCGGGCAGCCGGGCGATGTTCGCCGAGGCGCTGGGCGTCAAGGGAGGTCAGTGGTGATCGGATACCTGCGCGGCATCCTTAGGCATGTCGATGGGGTCGAGGTCGTCATCGACGTCGGTGGGGTAGGGTACGAGGTCCTGGTGGATCGGCAGACCCTGGCGGGTCTGGGGGCGGTGGGCGAGCCGGCGATCCTCTGGGTCCGGACCATGGTTCGCGAGGACGCCATCACCCTGCACGGATTCGGGTCCGTCGAGGCGCGCCAGGTGTTCGACCTGGTGATCCAGGTGTCGGGCGTCGGTCCCCGGCTGGGCACCCAGATCGTCGGTGGACTGCCGCTGGCGGAACTGGTCGCCGCGGTGCGCGAAAAGGACCTGCGGGCCCTGTCGAAGATTTCGGGCGTCGGCAAGAAGATCGCCGAGCGGCTGGTGCTGGAGTTGTCGGCCAAGTTCATGTCCCTGCCGATCGAGACCGAGCCGCTGCCTCGGGGGCTGTCGCCCGTCCTGCTGGACGATCTGCGGTCGGCGCTGGCGAACCTGGGATTCGGCGCGCGGGACGTCGATGCCGCGATTCGCAAGGTGCAGGTGCCCGAGGGGCCGGTCGATCTCGAGGCGCTGGTGCTGCTGTCGCTGGCGGCGCTGGGGTCGGGGCAGGGGCGGGGCTAGCCCGAAGGCGGGCGGGGAGGACCGATGGGCGAGGACACGTCCAGACTGACCACGCCGGTTCGGACGCCCGAGGAGGCGACCGAGTTCGCGTTGCGACCGCGGACCTTCGTCGAGTTCGTGGGCCAGGAATCCCTGAAGGACAAGTTGCGGGTGTTCGTGCAGGCCGCGCGGCAGCGGGGCGATGCGCTGGACCACATCCTGCTGTGCGGCCCGCCCGGCCTGGGCAAGACGACGCTGGCGCACATCCTGGCGTCGGAACTGGGCGTCGATCTGAAGCAGACGTCCGGGCCGGCAATCGAGAAGAAGGGCGATCTGGCCGGTATCCTGACCAACCTTGCCGAGCGCGACGTCCTGTTCATCGACGAGATTCATCGGCTGAACCCCGTCGTCGAGGAGAACCTTTACCCGGCGATGGAGGATTTCAACTTCGACGTGGTGATCGGCGAGGGGCCGGGTGCCCGGTCGATCAAACTGAAACTGAAGCGGTTCACCCTGATCGGCGCGACCACGCGGACGGGGCTGCTGACGTCCCCCCTGCGCGATCGGTTCGGGATCGTGGAACGGCTGGACCACTATCCGGTCCAGGAACTGGCGTGCATCGTTCGTCGTTCGGCCCAGATCCTGCGGATCGACGTCACGGACGAGGCGGCGGACGAGATCGGGCGTCGCGCCCGGGGGACGCCGCGGATCGCGAACCGCCTGCTGCGGCGGGTTCGGGACTTCGCCCAGGTCGAGGGCGACGGCCAAATCAGTCTGGGTGTTGCGCAGTCGGCCATGGATCGACTGGACGTCGATCGGGCGGGTCTGGACGCGATGGACCGCAAGTACCTGTTGTGCATCATCGACAAGTTCGCGGGCGGTCCGGTGGGGGTCGAAACCCTGTGCGCGGCGCTGTCCGAGGAACGCGACTCGCTGGAGGAGGTCTACGAGCCCTACCTGCTGCAGCAGGGCTTCATCCAGCGCACGCCCCGGGGCCGCGTCGCGACGCCCCGGGCGCTGTCGCATCTGCATCGCGACGTGCCGCCGAAGGCGGGCGAGATGTTCTAGCGGCTCCCGCGACCGCATGCTGCGGCGTGCAATCCAGCGCCGCTGTTCAGACACCGTCACCGCGACCGGATTCGTTTTCGCGCTCCGGGACATCCCCGACGTCGGCACCGGCGAGACCGGGCCTCGCCAACCGGACCCGGACCGCCCGGTACCCCACGGGGCGACCGCCCCTTCGCGATTCCATCACCAGCAAGGGGGCCCGATCCGCCAGTTCCAGGTCGAACTCGCGGATGCCTCCGGGAAGGGCGCGCGTCTCGACCAGACGTCGACCGTTCCAGATGCGGGCATCGTGGCCCGCCGGGAAGGTGGCGCGCATCCGATAGGTGCCGTTGCCCAGGGACTGATGGGCGACCAGGGGAATGGGCACTCCGGCGTCGCGCTGGACGAGCGGTCCGGACCGCTTGCGCCCTTTCAGGAATCGCAACGCGGCCTCGGTCAGGTCCGAGGTCAGCTTGCGCGCCGCCTGCTGGGCCGGGTCGTCCTTGCCGAAGTAGGGGATCGAGGCCGTGGCCAGGTACCGCGGGACATTGACGACCCCGCCGTTGCCCTCGACGAAGGCCCCGGCGTGCTTGACCGTGATCAGGCCGTTCTCGAAGACGTTCATCCCTGGGATGTTGCCGAAGCGGCCATAGGTGACCACGCCGTCGCCCAGGGCGCGGGCGGGGCCGGGCCCGAATCGCTCCCGGGCGTGGAACAGGAACTCCCGCATGAAGTACAGGTCGTCGGGGTCCAGGGCCCAGCGATCCTGGGGGTCGATCTCGTGGTGCAGCAGGACGCGTCGGATGACCTCCTGCATCTCGACCAGGTTGACGCAGTTGTCCCGACATCCGCGAACGGCGCCCGGGTCGGGCCGGGCCGGGATGGTCCCGCTGCGCGACCCCTGGCGGAAGCGAATCTCGGGCGAGGCGCCCACCGAGGGGTTGGGGCCCTTCACGAAGAGCGATTGCAGCACCATGTCGGACAGACCGTTGTTCGGCAGGCAGTCCTCGCGCATTTCCCGCTGGCCGGCGATGCGCATCAGGACGCAATAGGCTTCGTTGTCGCTGTACACGATGGCCCGGTGGATCAGGTCCAGCACGGTGCCGGAATACGCGTGATCGGTGCCGGCCATCTCGACGTGCGCGCGCGCGGTCAGGCCGTGCCGCTTCAGGGTCCACAGCGCGCACAGCGAGGCGGGAACCTTGACGGCCGACGCGGGGGAGTATCGGCCCGGGGACAGGGTCCACGCGGTGTCCCCAAGGCTGTAGTAGTCGAAGGCCACCTGGTCCACACCGGGCAGCACCTCGGCGAACAGCATGTAGGCGCCGTGGGTCGCGGGGCCGGGGCGCTCGGCGAACATGCGGGGCAGTGCCGTCCGGTCGGTCAGGGCATCGACCATCTCCAGCCAGGTCGGCGTCTCGAACAGCAGTGGAGCCGGGGTCGGCGGCGAGGCGGGCTGCGCGGGCTGGGCCAGGGCGGGGGTGTTCGCCAAGGCTGCGGCGCAGAGTGCGGCAGCCAGTCCCGTCGCAAGATTCGACCGGATCCGGACCCTGTACCGCATCGCATTCGCCTCCGCCGAGGGGTCGCGTTCGATTCCGATGGTCGCGATCTTTACTCTGGTTGCCACTCTGGGGCAAGATCGCGCCACGCATGTGACTGGTGGGCGCCGCGGGGCGCCGGAATGGCGACGGGGGGTGGCACGACATGTTCGATCCGTTCCGGGTGCGGGCGATTGCCGTAGGTTGGCCGTTCTGCCTGTTGTTGGTGGTCATGCTGCCCCGGGTGGCCGGGGCGGAAGAGGTTGGGGCGTCGGACCCGGGATCCCAGGCCCGGGAGGTGCGGGTCGTCGAGATTGCGACGCGGCACCTTGGGGACAAGCCCGGAGAATCGGTGAAGGCGACCGTCCGGGTCGTGCTGCCTCCCGGCTACCAGACCGCCGGCGACCGCAGCCGCTTCGGGGTCCTGTACGTGTTCGCCGGCCTGTCGGGAACGCGCCGGGGATTCGGGCCGGACGGAGGCAGCGACTATTGGACCCGCGCGATCTCGTCCGTTCGGATCCTGGACGGGCTGGCGCGGGGCCCCCTGCGGCTTGAAACCAGTCGCAAGCCCGAGGTCGGCGGGATTCCGAAGGACCAGGCCGAGCCCGGCGAGGTCGAGGCCCTCAACTGCATCCCCGCGGACTCGGGGTGGGAGGACTTCATCGTCGTGGCCACCTGGAACCCGGCGACCCTGAATCCGCCCTCGTATTCGCGATTTCGGCAGTTCATCGCCGATGACCTGATTCCCTATGTCGATCGCACCTTCCGCACCATGCCCCGACGGGACTTCCGCGTGGTCGCCGGCGCGTGCAGCGGCGGCACCGTGGCCGTCGGGCTGCTGATGGACCGGCCGGACCTGTTCGCATCCGGAATTGGGGTCCAGACCGACGTACACCACTATCAGCACTCGCTGCTGCCGAAGATCCTGCAGCATGGTCGCCGCAAGGCCGAGGGGGCCGCCGAGCCGGTCACACTGCTGTTGAGCGCGAACCGTCTGGACCCGAACTACTCCGAGGACGGCAGCCGCGCACGCCGGGAGTTCGACGCGACGCTGGCCGCGCTTCGCAAGGCGGGGGCGCTGGGGGACGTGACCGTGTTCTCGAAGGGGGTTCACGGCTTTCGGGCCTACCAGTACCAGAACGGGCATCACATGATGGCCTGGTCGGGTGCGATGTTCCGCAAGGCGAGGATTCGCGCCGGCATGGCGCAGATCGAGCCGACGTTCATTCGCGAGGCGTTCGCTTGCCCTGCCGTCCCGACACCCGGTCTTCCTTGATGATGCGCGCGATGACGTCGGCGGCCTGATCCAGCGAGCGGGGACCGGGGTAGGCGGCCATCACGACGATCCACCGGACCCTGGAATGCGGCTGGTAGATGTAGAAGTTGTCGCTTTTCCAGTCCTGCGAGAATCCGGACTTTCGGAACAACTGGTAGCCGCCCTTCTCGGGCTTGCCCCGCTGGGACTCGGGGACCAGCCGCGATTCCAGCGCTCGCCAGATCGGGTCGGAGGCGCTGCGGGCACGATTCAGGCGCTGGCGCAGGAACGCCAGCATCGGCCCCTGCGTCGCTCCCTTGCCCAGTTGCAGGCGATGGGCCGCCGGCAACTGCTCGTGCAGCATCAGGCGGCACATCATCTTGCCCAGGTCCGAGATGCTGGTGCAAGCGGCGTTGCGGCACTCGGTCTGGGCCTTGCCCTCGGACGCCGGCAGCGTGTTCTTCCGTGCCTTGTAGCGCCCGGAGGACGGCTGACGCAGGGTGATCCTGGGCGCGGCGCGCAGCGACTTCGCGTGGCCCTCGGCCACCCAGTCCCCCGAGGCATACGCGCGCATGATCGCCGACTGGTGCAGCCCGGCCCGCTTCAACGTGCCGTTCGGGCCATTCAGCTGGTCGAACCCGGCCAGTTGGACCATCCGGTTGTGCGCCAGGTTGTTGGACCAGTGGACGGCGTCCTCGAACAGCTTCTCGAGGGTGAACGTCTTGTCGCCCCGCGGATAGTGGAACGTGACGGTGGTGTCGGGCCCGTAGCCCAGGCGGTCCAGGCGCTCGATGGCGGATACCGCCGCGTACAGCTTGATGGTCGAGGCCGGGTTCCAGCCATCGACGCGCGCGGCCAGTCCGCCATAGTCGTACAACTGCCGGCCGACGACCCGGGAGCGGTCCGGCGAGAGTTCCAGCCGCACCACCAGCGCGCGGAACTTCTCGGGGGGCCTGAACCCCAGTTCTCGCATCAACGGGTCCAGGGAACCGGTCCGGATGTCCGCCGGGCGCCAGTTGCAGGGATCGCGGGGGGCGGCGCCGCGAGCGGCCGCCGGTCGGGGGGTCGCGGGCTGGCTGCCGCTGCACGCGGGGACGCGGATGCGCATGCCGGGGCGCAGGCGCTTGGGGTCCTTGAACTGCGGATTCGCCAGCAGGATTTCGTTCTGGCTGCATCCGGCCTGTCGGGCGATCCCCCACAGGGAGTCGCCGGGCTGCACGACGTACTCAGCGACCTGGGCCTGGGCGTCGGCAATGGTCGTTGCGGCGACTGCGCCCATCACCAGGATGGGCATCAGCACTTGCGTCCAACGCATTCTCGGCCTCCTCACGGCCGGCTCCGGGGCTGGCCTGCGACCCGGGACTCCAGCGGCGTCGCCACCATCAGGCAGGACCCGACCTCCTTTCGGTAGCCGTACTTGAACGGCAGAGGCTGGATGTCCGTGCGCGTGCGGTACGCGGCCTCCAGCAGGGGCTGGGGTGCGGCGAACGCCATGTTTTCCGACACGTAGCCGCCATAGAGCCGAGTCTGGAATCGTTCCTGAAGCATCTGATAGGGAATCGCGGTCTCGTCCTGGACGATGCTCCTGGCGTTGTCCAGCAGCAGCGTCCGGATCGTCGTGAACCCCTTCTGCTGCTGCATCAGGTGGGACGCGGCCTTCAGGACGACACGGCCCCTGGACGCGTTCGCCAGCCAGGTGCGCTGCTCCGGGTGGCGATCCAGCAGGGTGTCCAGCAGGTTGACGCTGACGTAGTCCAGAATCACGTCGCGTCCGTCCTCCCGATGGCGAAGGTGGAACCGGACCGACGCCCACGTCTCGTCCAGTTTCGGATTGCCGGGATGCGGCTCCAGATCGGCGCCATCCGACCGGATGCGCATCGGAGTCGCGTCCAGGACGTCGAAGCCTTCGCGCGCCGCGAAGAACACCAGCGTCCACGTGAAGCCGTCGAACGCGCCCCCCACGGATTCGCGCATGTTCAGTTCGACCGTCTTGAAGAACCCCCGAACCGAAAACAGCGCCACCGCGTCCTGCATCCGGGGCAGCAGCGTGCCCAGGCAGCGCGTGGGCCCCGCGGTGATCGAGGGGGGGCGCTTGGCCCATTGGCGGCTGACAAGGATGAAGCGGGAGGCCTTGGGGTACAGGCGGTGGGCCGTCACGAAATCGGGACCCGAAAAGGGGTAGAACACCGTGTCCCCGGGCTCCTGGGGCAGTTCCTGTTCGGCCCAGGCCCGGGCGGGCGTGCCGATCCGCTGCATGTACCGATCCCAGGAGCGCCCCACCTTGTGTCCGTAGTGTTCCAGGCGCTTTGCGCAATCCTTGGGGATTCCGGGGTCATCGACCGAGATCCCGCCGATGGCCCGAGTCAGCGCCTGGAGGGTCGGGGCGTCCTGCCCGAGGGCGCTCGACGATACCAGAGGCAGCAGCAACGCCCCCAGCACCAGGGGGCCGCGGGTGCCGAACGCCAGGAAGCACGATCCGAGATGACGGGTCATGATGTGTTTCCCTACCTCTGCAGTCTGGCCTTTCCCGCGGCCGGCGTCGGACCGGCGGCAGGCTTCCCCTTGCCGCGCCCCGGCTTGCCTGCGCGGGACACGGACGCCTTGCTCTTGCCGCGCCCCGGCTTGCCCGCCGCCGACACGGACGCCTTGCCTTTCTGGCGAGAGGCCGCCTGGGCCTTGCGAGGCGGCGGCATCGGGCAGGATGCCGTGATCCGGGGTCTGCCGGTGAAGATCGCCTTCAGATCCAGCGGGTCCCCGTCCGGGGACACGGCATCCAGATGGATGTGCGGGGGGCTGTCCTTGATCGCGGTACACCCCATCAGCCCGATTTCCTCCCCCGCCTGGACAATCTGGCCGACGCGGAGGCCGGGATGGACCGCACCCAGGTGCATGTAGCGGATCCGGTAGCCTTGAAGCCCCCCGTCCAGGCCGCGGAGGATGATGGTGGTGCCCGACCGCCAGCGGCCGTAGTTCCGGGTGAAGAAGTGGACCTGGCCATAGCCGGGAATCTGGAGGCTTCTGGGCAGCTCGCGGCCCGACCGGCGCGCCGTGCCTGGGCGGGTGTCCGGGACCCCGTACAGTTCGGGCTGTTCGGTCGGCAGGCCGATGCGTTCGACGCGCGCGCGCACCATCGACCGCACCGGGGTTCCCAGGCCCCAGTTGGGCCCGACGCCGCCGATGTCCACCGCGGGATGGACGCGCTTGCCCTTGCGACACCCCTTGAATCCCCGCATCAGGTTGTCCAGCGGATACGGGGCCACCAGGGTGAACCCGTCCCGCCGAATCAGGGGCCCGGCTTCGCGCGACGGGGGATGGGGTGACCGTGTCGCCGACGGGGCTGATGGGGCCGCCGCGGTCGCGTCGGAGGGCGCCGCCTCGACGGGAGGGCCGATCGCCGCGGCAGCTTTCAGGAAGGCGGCCTCGTGGTCCGGCTGGAGTGTCTGGGTGTGCGTGCATGCCAGGGCCCAGGCCAGCAGCAGGATCGGCGGCAACGACCACGGGAATGCGGATTCGGACGCGCCGCCGAACCTCATCGCGGGCTCCGGGGCGGGGGCGGGTCGGACAGCAGGTACAGGCCCTGTTCGGTGCCCTTGGTGCGCTTCTTTCGGATGGGATTGACGTTCTTCAGGGGCGGCGTCCGCTCCAGCCAGGCGCGGAAGTGGGGGCCCGACTGGACGAAGTAGCGATAGAACCCGTCCCCGGTCCACTCGTCCCCGGGGACGCCTGATGTCCGCAGGACCACCGTCTGGTCGTCCATCGGCAAGCCCAGCATGTTGCCGCGGAACTGGGGGGTATAGTCGAAGTACTTCTCGGCGTTGGACAGGTAGAGCACCCGCATCGGCACTCCACGACGGGTCAGGACGGCGCCGATGTCCGTCAGCGTGGCATCGCCGGTCAGATCCCCGCGAACCAGCAGGATGCGTCCCTCGGTGAACGCCTGCCGCAGGAACTCGTACTGCGCCGCGTCGCCCAGGAAGGTGGGAACGCCCAGCTTGCTGTAGTGGCGATGCATCCAGGTCAGGCGGCGCCGGACATTGGGGGCGTACCGGGTCAGTGCCTGCTCCAGTCGCCGAAGCTGCTTCTCGTCCTCGGTGGTCTCGGCCAGCGCGGCACGGGCCTCGGTCCTGGCATTGTCCTGCCACAGGGCCACGAACTCCTGCGGCGTCGAGGCTCGCAGCATGAATGCGCGGTAGATTCGATGAATGTCCACGACCACCGGGTCGAAGTCCATCATGATGATCAGCTCGGGCCGTGCCCATGCCGCCATCAGGTAGTTCTGGTCGGTGCCCACGCCCAGGAATGCGCCGCCCCGGTCCTCGATGGCCCGCCGGAACAGGTGGTGGGCGCGCTCGTCCGACGTGACGAAGTGCGCGTTCGCGCAGAGTTCCGTCGGCACGGGATCCTCGCGAACGATCTCGTCCGCCAGGGGGGAACTGGCCACCGCGTGGGGGATCGCCATGGGGCCAAGCAGGATGCCTGCCACGCCCAGAACCAGGGACATCGAGCCGGGCGCCAGCGAGGCTCGGGGCTTGAGGAAGCGCTTCATGATCACTCCGCAAGGTTCGCCCGGCAGCATACCCCGTCCCACCGGATCGTCAAGAAAACGGGCACAAGTCCCCCCGGATCGAGGGAGTCCATACCCGGCCTCAGCGGGCGGGCGCTCGGGTGCCGACGATGCCTGCCCGCGCCAGTTCCTGCCCCAGGATGCGACACTCGGCATCCGGGATTCCAAAGGGGCGGTCCTCGATGGGCCAACGACACTGGTCGTGCGCGGAATCCGCCGGGACGGTGCGGTACACCGGGCGGTCTCGTCGGCCCTGCGTTCGCTGCGTCCAGACGGTCTCCAGGTGGGCCGCGACCCGGTCGCCGGACATCGCCGTCGGATCGAAGCGGACCGTCAGGATGCCGCCCAGGCCGCCCCCGGGAGTATGCATGCCCGACGAGAAGTTCCCCAGAGAGTAGGCGACGAACATGCGGTGTCCGCGGGTCGCCACGAGGGTCTCGGTCGGTCCCAGGCTGTGGGAGTGGTGCCCCACCAGGACATCGACGCCCGCCTCCGCCAGTTTCCGTGCCCACTCCCGCTGCCAGGCCTGGGGCTCGAACCGCGTCTCGGCACCCCAGTGCAGCGACAGCACCAGCAGATCGACCTCCGGGCGCAGCCGCCGGACCTCGTCCGCCAAACGCTCCAGTGCTTCGGGATCCTTCCGCGAGACGACGATGACCGCGTCCTGGTCCGACGCCGTTCGGCCCCCGGAGTTCAGAAACTCGGTTGCCGCCAGGATGCCGACGCGAACCCCCTTGATCTCGAACCTGCCGACCTGGCGGGTGCCCAGCACCCTGATGCCGCGTTGCCGGATCTGGGCGATGGTCGCCGCAAGTCCGGCGCGGCCCTGATCGTGGGCGTGGTTGTTCGCGACACCCAGCGCGTCGAACCCCGTCAGGGTCAGGGCATCCAGGAACGCGGTCGGGGCGTTGAACCTCGGATAGTGCGAGATGTCGCCGCCGGTCACGGGGCATTCCAGGTTGCCGACGGCCAGGTCGGCCGCCGCGATGCGCGGGGCCACGTCCCGCCACAAGGAGGCATACCCCGCCACGGGGCCGTCGCGATGCCACAGTGCAACACCCTTCTGTCTTCGGTGGTGCATGATGTCGCCGACGAACAGGATCTGGACGGTCTTGCCTTCGGGTGCCTCGCGGGCAAGCGCGGTCGGGGGCCATCCCAGAGCGGCGACGCAGAGGATTGCCAGCAGGCGTGTCGGCATGCGCGTCCGCTCCCTCCTCGTTCAGTCCAGCGAACGGCCCCCATCCACCAGCAGGACCTGCCCCGTGGTGTGGGGGGCTTCGAGCGCCAGGAAGCGGACCGTCGCGGCGACATCCTCGGGCCGGCCGATCCGGCCCATCGGGATGCGGGCAATCACCGCCTTGCGCGCGGCATCGTCCTCGTCGTCGCGGAACAGAACCGTCCCGGGCCCGACGGCGTTGACGCGAACCTTCGGGGCGAGTGCCTTGGCAAGCCCCCGCGTCAGCATGACGAGGCCCGCCTTCGAGATGCAGTAGGGGACGTGGTTCTTGAAGGGGCGCTCGGCGGCGACGTCGGTCAGATTGATGATGACTCCCGAACCGGCGGCCGTCATGCGGCGTCCGGCCTCCAGGCAGCACAGGTACGGCGCCTTCAGGTTCGCGTCCATGTGGAAGTCAAAGGCGGATTCGTCCAACGCCGGAAAGGGGGTTCGGCGAAACACCGCCGCATTGTTGACCAGCACGTCCAGTCCGCCGAACAGCGCGTCAATCTGGAGGAACAGTGCCTGCACGGCGGCGGGGTTCGTCAGGTCCGCCGCGAGGCATTCGGAACGACGGCCCATGCCGCGGATCTGCGCGGCGACCTCCAGGGCGTCCGCGGCGGATCGATGGTGATGCACGATCACGTCGCAGCCTGCCCGTGCCAACTCCAGGGCGATGGCGCGTCCGACGCGGCGGGCGGCACCGGTGACCAGTGCGACGGGCGACTGCGAGGCGGGCAGGCTCACGGCGCGTCCTCGTCCAGGACCGGACAGAATCCATCGACCCTGAATTCGGCGCGGGTCCCGGACAACTGCACATGGCCCCACACCCGGTAGCGTCCGCCGGGCTCCAGAGGCTCGCAGGACGTCCGGATGTTGCACTCGGTGCCCTGGCAGCCGAACATCGTGTCCCGCCCCAGAAGCACGATCGGCAACTTGGCGTCCCCGATGAACAACTGGGCGAAGCAGCTGTTGCAGCAGGGGTTCTCCTTCGGACATTCGATCAGGCTGCACGAAGGCGATCCGACCCAGACCGTCTCGGACACCTTGACGTACAGGGCGCCGTCACGAAGCAGTCGGACGATCATCTCGGTGAGGTCGATCTCGCCGTCATCGGAGCAATGGGCGAGGGGGACGCAGTGTCCCAGTCCCTCGCCATCGTAGGTGCAGACGGCATCGGGACCGCAGGAACTGCCGTCCGCCTCGCACGGCGCGGACACGTCCGGACTGCCGGTGCCAGGGTCGGAAGCCGGGTCCGTGTTCGCCAAACCGTCGGTCGGCGTCGGCACGTCGTTCGTGACGGGCAGGTCGGGACGCGAGACGTCCGGCCAGGGGTACCCCGAGTCCGAGGAACCCGGATCCGCCGTGATGCCCGCGTCGGTGCCGAAGCCTTCCTCGCCGATCACGACCGCGTCGGCCAGCATCGGAAGGTCGAACGGGACCTCGGAGCGCCAGGCGTCGGTGCCTTCGGAACCCGTGTCGAACGCACCCTCGCACGCCGCCAGAAGCGGCAGCATGCAGGCGACGAAACGGGCGGAGACGCGCGGCATCCGTTCTCTCCAGGGGCCTTCCGGGCGGATTATAGGGAATTTGCCCGGATCTTGGCGAGTTTTGCGCAATGTGACGGCGAATCGGGGACCTGGGTCCACCTAGGGTGTCAGTACCAGCAGCAGCAGGGCGGCGCAGACGCCGAACACCGGCGTCAGGGCCCAATCCGGGCGGTCCGCGCGGTTCGCGAACAGCCCCAGTGCGGCCAGGCCGGCGGCCACCAGGGCGACCGGAACGACCCCGGCCGGAGACGCGGTCGAGGTTCCCAGCCACTGGGCCGCCCCCGCCCGGAGCAGCCCGGCCAGGGTCAACAGCAGCAGGGTGCGGTGCCAGTCCACGGGCGGAGCGTTGGATGGCTTGCGATTGCGTCCCGCAAGGAACAACAGGGCACCGATCGTCACCAGGCCCAGGGCGGGCGCCAGTCCGGCCCAGAGCGGGATGGTGTAGGGGCCCGCGTGGGAGAGCGAGTACGACAAAACGGCGGTGCGCCCGGCGATCCGGGGCAACAGATCCTGCTGGAACGACGCGGCCAGGGCCTCGGTCGTGAGTGGCAGGGGGACGCGCGCCACCGCGTGCAGCAGAAGCAGGGCGCCGCACGCCAGGAAGGCAACCCCGGTCACGGCAACCAGCCCCGCCGAGGCCCCGCTCGGGCCCACGCGACGAACCTGGGCGGCGACCAGCCAGATCAGGGTCACCAGGCCGAGGAAGGCGGCGATGCCCGCCAGCACGGCCAACGGCGTGGCATGCGTGCCCGCGGGCAGCCACGCGGCCCACGCCGCGACGTCGGAGGGATCGCGGACCATCATTCGGAAGAGGACGGGCTGGCCCGCGAACCCACTGGAAACGGGCAGCACGCCGGTGCCCGGGCCGAACCACGGATTGACCAGAACCGCCACGCTGGCCGCGACGATGCCCGCCACGGGCACGCTTCGTTCCACCTGCGGCCGCCGCTGGAGCGCGCGGGCCGCCTGCCAAAGCGTCCACAACCCGATGGCTGCGGCGCCCAGCGCAACCAGGACGTTGCCCCAGCCCGGGGACGGCGCACGCTGAACCCGGGGGTGTGCCAGGGGCCGGCGGGCCGAAACGGCCATGTCGGAAACGGCACCGTCCTGGGCGGGCATCGCCAGATGGATGCGGGGCGTGGCATCGTCCCGGGCCTCGACGGCGTAGGGGCCCAGCGAGGCGCTGCCGAACAGCAGGGTTCGTTCCCCGTCCCGGGAAGGCATCCGGTAGGCGGCTCCCTCCTCGACCGGCTGGGAGGCGGGGCGGCCGTCCGCGCCCATGACGTGTACGGTCAGTCGGGTGATGTCCGGCTGGAGCGGCGGCTGCGTGTCCGACGCGGCGAACACCAGCGCGGCAGCCAGAAGGGGGGCGGCAACCGCAAGCGTCCACCCGCCGCGCGGCCTCGCGTCCGGGGTTCGCAGTCGAACGGCCGCCAGGTGAAGGGCGGCAAGCAACAGGGCTCCCCACAGGAACGGGCTGCGTGCCAGGTGGTGCAGGCCGAACGCCACGACGTAGGGGCCTGACGCCAGGGGCCACGACGCCAGGATCTCGCGGTCGGGAAGGCCCTGGGGCACGTCCAGGCCCAGCATCGCCAGGATCAGCAGGCCGCCGCCGGCGAGCCCCAGCGTCGGCCGCGAAGACAGAACCCGGAGGATGGTGCGTGCATCTTCCATCCCGGCACCGCTACCATCTTCCGGCACCCGCTGTCAATCGGGATGGCAGCAAACTGCGGTCCCAGGCCGGTTCTGCTCTTTCCAACCGCGCGATGCGACCCTATCATCTGACGGGTTGATCGAGGACGGACATGGCGGCCAAGGACTACTACAAGACCCTGGGTGTTGCGCGGACGGCAACTCCCGATGAATTGAAGAAGGCATTCCACAAGCTGGCAATGCAATGCCATCCCGATCGGCACCCCGGCGACAAGGCCTCCGAGGAGCGATTCAAGGAAATCAACGAGGCCTACGCGGTGCTGTCGGATCCAGAAAAGCGCAAGCAGTACGATACGTTCGGCGCCGAGGGGTTCGGGCAGCGCTTCAGTCGCGAGGACATCTTCAACGGGTTCGATCTGAACGCGATCTTCGAAGACCTCGGCATGCGCATGGGCGGGGGGGGCAGCGTGTTCGACGCGCTGTTCGGGCGATCCTCCGGGGGGGGGAAGAGCGGACGGGGTGCCGGCCACGGACAATGGGGCGGACCGTTCGGCTTCGGCGGCGCGAGTGGCGCGGCGAACCCGCCCGGTGGCGATGCCGTCGCGGACCTGCGGGTCGGGTTCCGCGACTCCATCCCGGGCGGTGCCCGCGTCGGGTCGATTCCGCGGCCCGGCGGGGGCTGGGAACAGGTCTCGGGCCGGCTGCCCGCGGGGATCACGTCGGGCAAGAAGCTGCGTGTTCGTGGCAAGGGCCAGCAGTCCCCGTTCGGCGGGGCCCGGGGGGACCTGTACCTGACCGTCGTCGTCGATCCGGATCCGGTGTTCTCGCGGGAGGCCGACGATCTGCGGTGCGAGGTTCGCGTGCCGCCATCGACGCTGGTCCTGGGGGGAACCGTCGAGGTGCCGACCCTTGGCGACCCGAAGCGTGTGAAGGTCAAGGCGGGCACGCAGGCGGGCGCCCAGATCCGGCTGGCGGGCCTGGGGGTGCCTCGTGCGAACGGTCGCCACGGCGACCTGTACGCGCGCCTCATGCCGAACCTGCCGGTCCAGCCCGATGAGCGGGTGCGCGACCTGTTCCGCCAGCTTGCCGAGGCCGGATTCTAGGCTCTGCCGGATCCCCCAGCCTACAACGGGCTTCCATTGTTGGACAGAGCCTGGTCGGGCGGCGGTTGCGTGGGCGTTGCCCGCCCGTGCTATCCTTCCGTCCATGGAAGCGGACCCCACCGACATGGTCATCCAGGAAGGCTCGTTTCACTGCCCAGGGGTGCGCGTTGGCCACGCGGGCGATGCGGACCTGGGGTCCGGCTGCTCCGTCGTCGTGCTGGACCATGCCTCCCGGTATGCGGTCCATGTCGGGGGTGGCGCCGCCTCGCTTCGACAGGTGGCCGCGGTGTTCGCGGGCCACTCGGTCACCATGGCGGATGCGTTCCTGGTGTCCGGGGGCAGCGCCTACGGGCTGGATGCGACCGGAGGGGTCCTGCGGGCGCTCGAGGCGGCCGGTCGGGGCACGCCCGTGGGGCGGATGGTCGTTCCCGCGGTGCCCTCCGCGGCCGTGTTCGACCTGTTCGTCGGCAGCACCCGGCCTGGGCCGGAAATGGGGGCGGCCGCCGTCGTGGATGCCCGCTTCGCCGATGGACGGGAGGGGCGGATCGGCGCGGGCTCCGGCTGCACGGTGGGTAAGCTGCTGGGACTGGACCGGGCGATGTGGGGTGGAGTCGGTGTCGCGACCGCCGTCTGGCCGGACGGGTTGACGGTCTCGGCGCTGGCGGTGGTCAACGCGTTCGGCAACGTCCGCGACCCGGATTCCGGCGACTTCGTGGCCGGGGCTCGGGACGGGGCCGGCGGCTTCGTCGATGCCGAACGGGCATTGATCGGCGGCTGGATGGGATTGGCCTCGGGGACCGCCGGCCAGAACACGACGATTGGCGTGGTGGTCACGAACGGGACGCTGGACGGTGTCGGATGCACGCGTGCGGCGACGCTGGCCGCGACCGCGTTGCCCGACTGCATCCGTCCCTGCTGGACCGGCGTGGATGGCGACGTCGTGTTCCTGGCCGCGACGGGACGGCAGGTCGCGGACGCGCACCAGGTCGGCATCGGGGCGTGCCGAGCCCTTCAGCGCGCGATTGTCAGGGCGGTGACCGTCGCGAACGTCGATGGACCGCTGCCGGGGGATGCCGGTCGATGAGGGCGACGAGGATGCGACGGTTCGGCGCGCTGTCCTGCTGGATGGTCCTGGTGCTTCTGGCCGGGGGCGGGTGTCGTGACAAGACGCCCTATCCGCGCGTGGTCCAGCCCGGCGGGCTGCCCGAGCCCACGTCCGTGGCGCCGACGGTCGTGGAGGACCCCGGAACGACTCCTCCGGCGCCCCTGGAGCCGGTGCGCCCCTGGCTGCTGGCGGTGACTCCCGAGGGGTCCTTCCTGGTGTCGTCCCGCCCGGGTGGTGGCGACCTGGCCGTGCGGCGGACGGCAGCGATCGTCCGGGTCACCGATTCGGGTGCGGTCCTGGGACTGCGGGCTTCCTCGCGCGACATCCCGGGAAGCCGCTCGGCCCGGTCGTCCAACGTCGCGATGCTGCAGCCGGTCGGGCAGCTTGGCCCCGAGCTTCCCGCGGGGGCGGTGGCCATCGACGATGTCACGGCGGCGTTCCAGGCGGACCCGGAACAGGCCTCCGAGTTCCACCACAAGGAAACGCTGACCGCGCTGGGCATCCGGGGGCGAACGGCGACCTGGCTGGCCGGAATCTCGGGATATCTTGGGGGAGCGCACCCCTACGCCTCCCGGGCGCTGATGGTCGTCGATCTGGAAACGGGGCGTGCCACCACGGTGTCCGGCTTCGTCGGGCGGGATCTGGCGGCCGAGGTGCTGGGGGACCGGCTTGCCGAGGCGTGCGTTCGCAGGGTCGCGGGCGTGGCTCCGGTCGAGGGGCTGGGCGGTGTGCCCGCGTGGCTGGTCGGGTTGGGGCACGAGTTCGAGTCCTGCGCGGGGGAATTCCTGGTCGCGCGAATTGACCCCCCGTCCGGGGAGGTCGTCAGCCAGGCGTCGCGCGACGGGGTGTTCGCCGGGGGCGTCCTGGCGCTGGCGGGGCTTTCCGTGGCGGGCGTCGTGGACTATCGGCTGTCCCCGGATGCGGATGCTGCCGTCGTCTTGATGGGGCGGGATCTTCGGGATCAGGCACCCTTGCCGTGGTCCGCCGGCCGGATCGGGCGAGATCGCCTGGTCACCCGTGAGCTGCGCGCCTGGCAGGAGGGAATGGCCGAGCCGGTCGTCATCGGCCGGGGGTCGGCGCTGCTGACGGCGCAGTTCCTGGCAAATCACCCGGCCTCGGAACGCATCGTCGCGGCGTTCGACGCCCTGTAGTCGTCAGTCCGAAAACTCGTCGTCCGGGATGTCCGTCAAGTCCCCGGGGCGCGGATCCTGCGTCCCCGGCCCGTGCGGGCTGGCCAGGCGCAACGTCTGCTCGGCGGCGACGTCCGCGTCGGCGGCATCGACCAGCCCCCGGCGCTGCATCTCGCGGACAAGGCGCTTGACGCGCTGCTCGAAGGGCTTGGGAACCGCACCGGCCTCCCAGTGCGCGTGGTTGCGTGAAGGGGCCGGGATGATGGAAACCAGGTATGCGGCCTCCAGCAGGCTCAACGCGGCCGGCGACTTCCCGAAGTAGTGGCGCGCCGCCGGGCCGATTCCCCAGACGCCGGGCCCCCACTCGATCACGTTCAGGTACAGCTCCAGGATCTTCTCCTTGGTCAGGTACTGCTCGACCTGCCAGGTCAGGAAGGCCTCCTGGAGCTTGCGGGCCAGCGTCTTTTCGCGCGACAGGAACAGGTTCTTGACCAGCTGCTGCGACAGCGTACTGGCGCCCTGATCGAAGCCGCCCCGCTCCAGGTTGACGCGAAGCGATCGACGGATTCCTTCGGGCGAAAAGCCCTGGTGACGGAAGAACTCGGCGTCCTCGCTGGTGGTCAACGCGCCGATCAACTGGCGGGGGACGGACTCGATCGGGACCCACTCCGGCGACGCCTTGCCGACGATTCGATTGACGACGCTCTTGTCCCCGCGCTCGATCCGGTGCAGGAAGTGGGTTCGCAGCAGTTCCACGCCCGCCGCCTTGCCCAGGGACACGGTTCTCATGTCCGCGACGTCCGGCAGGACGTTGAAGCGCATCGCGGACAGGTTGCGCGTGTCGATGTCCAGGGTGGCGGTGGCGGCCACGGTGCCGGCAAGGCGCACGCCATCCAGCGCCGGCAGCATGTCCGACGGAATCGATTCCAGCGCGTCCTGGGCATTCATGCGCGTCATCGCGGCGTCCAGCCGGATCTGCGGCCAGTCCCGCAGGTTGGATCCGGACGCGGTGAAGGGCACCTGGATGCGTCCCACCGACACCAGCGCATCCGACATCTCGATGGCGGCGGTCTGGAGGTCCCACACGAGGGCGCCACTGAGGCGCACGTCGATGTCATGCACCCGGGACGAGGCCACGGCGGGCATGTCCATCGACAGACCACGCAACGTGGCGGCGCCGGTCAGGACCAGGCGGTCTGGAAGGTCCGCCTGGAACGTGATGTCCGCGGCCTCCAGCAGCCCGTCCGAGCCGGGACGCAAGGCCGCCGGAAAGGCCTGGGCGTAGGGCACCAGGGGCAGGGTGGCGACTCGCAGCGTTCCGGTCAGCCGGCGGTCCAGGGGGTCGAAGGCCGCAACCAGTTCGTTGCTGCCGGGTGTGGACTCGGGCGCGTCGAAGCGCACCTGCGCCTTCAGTTGACCCTGCGAGGTCTTGGCCAGGGTCAGGCTGACATTGGCCAGGGATTCGTCCGGGTCGGTCTCGCCATGCGCTTGCCCGACCAGGCGGAACGATGCCCCGTGAACCGACAGCCGCAGTGGCGGGATTCGAGCCATCCCCTGGGTCAGGGCGGCAAACGCCTGGCGGATGCGGGATTCGACGCTGGCGTACGGGGCGACCAGCCGGCCGCGGAAGTCGGCGGGCGAATCGAGAGGCGTCGTCGGCGCGTTCTGCTGGGGGAGCGCCTTCTCCTGCGCGACCTTCGCCCCGCGAAGCCAGACGATTTCGGGGCGGAGCACCTCGACCTCTTGCAGCACCTTTCGCGCGATCAGGCGACGCACGCCGTCCGGGACGCCGGCCGGCAGCCAGTCCGGCTGGGCCGTGTCATCGTCGCGGTCGCTCCAGCGCACGGACAGGGACTGGGCATGGACGGCCGAACCATCCGGTCGCGCCCAGGAGGGCTCGATGGCGGCGATGGTGTCCGACGCCCACGAAACGCCGGCGATCTGGGCGTCGCCCCCCAGCAGCGAGAATCGGAGAGGGGGGGTGCTGGTCGCGCGGATCGACTCGAGCAGGACCCCGCCCGACGTCTGTCCGGCGATGGCGATGTGGCGAGGCATGTCACCGGCCACCGTCAGGTCCAGCGCGCCGTCAATGCGCCGTGCGTGACCCGCAAGTCCATCGTCAGGCAGGACGACGTTCAGCCAACCGCCCTCGATCAGGGCCTCCCCGAAGGGATGGCAGTGGATGGCGCCGGACAGCGCGTCCAGCGAAATCAAGGGCAACGTCCGCCGCGAGGGATCGCCACGGGTTCGTCGCGTCTTGCCCGAGGGCACCGGGGGCGTGGGGCCGTCGGGCGCGGTCCCTCCGGCGCGTCGGACCGCGCCCTTCAGGCGCGTGGTCAAGGCATCGACCGACTCGAAGGGATGGTCCGGGTCCCCCACCTGGAATGCCACCGAGCCCACCGAGACCGCCTTGACCGGGTTGCCCCCGAAAACGGCCCGCCATGGATCGATGTCCAGACGGACGTCCCGGGCCGCCACGTTCAGGTCGGTACCGTCCCGCCAGGAAACGCGGTCGAGCGTGAGGCGGGTCCAGGAGTCCATTTGCAGCCGTCCCGGGTCGAGCGTGCCCGACAGGCGGGATGCGCCTCGAATCAGGGCGCGTCGGACCAGCGGCTCGGCCACCGAGGGCGTCAGGGCCAGCGCGGCGCCGACCACCGCAATCAGGGTCAGGACAAGACCCACCAGAACGCGAAGGCGTCGTTTCGGAACCGTGGTTGGGTTCGGGGGTGTCTGGGGGCTGGGTGGAATCACTGGCTCTTCTGGGAGCCACCGCTGGTCGCGGAGGCCCACGCGATCAGGCCGATGATGGTGGCGGCCACCGCCACGCCGCCGGCGATCCAAAGGCCGGTCTTCCAGTTGCTCATGTGATCGACTTCCGCCGGCTCGCGCAACTCGCCCAGGTCAAGGATGTAATCCCGGTCGGACGCGACCAGCTGGGACTCGGTCATCTTGAAGTTGAAGGGCGTGATGGGATAGCGCTTTCCGCCGGTGGACCGAACGAAAAGCCGGGTCTCCTCATCGACCTGGACACCCTGACCCGCGCTGTCCTTGACCGTGGCCTTGCCGGCCTCGGGCGGCTCCTGCAGCGTGCCCAGCTCGGAACGAGGGATGTAGTAGGTGTTGTAGCAGCCGAGGCTGAAGAAGGCCACGACCACCGTCAGGGCAACAAGTCGCTTCATGGAACTCCACCTCCAGCCTTGGACCCCAGGCTCGCGCCGGATTGTAGTAACCCGCGTCCAAAAAGAAAAGGGAATTTGCGCGCGGCGGTTCGGATGCGCCGGCCTTGTGACGCCGGATGCGAATCAGGTGTGGGCCGCATTCAGGTCCATCGCCAACTGGCTGGGCAGGTCCGGTTCGAAGCAGCGCCTGCAGCGGGCCTCGTAGGCGTCCAGCGCTCCGACCACGATGCGCTCCTCGCTGGCGACCAGACGCTGGGTCCGGCTGGCGGGCGCCCCGCAGCGATGGCAGACCGCCAGCGTCTTCGTGACGAACTCGGCGACGGCCATCAATTGGGGCACCGGCTCGAACGGGACCCCGCGATAGTCCAGGTCCAGCCCCGCGACGATCACACGCCGCCCCATGTTCGCCAGGCGTTCGCAAAGATCGATGATCGTGCGGTCAAAGAACTGGACCTCGTCGATTCCCACGACCTCGGTGCGATCGTCCAGCCGCTTGCGGATGTCCTCGACATCCCGAACGACCAGGGCCTCAAGGGACTGCTCCGAGTGGGACACGATGCGGTCGGCGGCGTAGCGATCGTCGATGCGGGGCTTGTAGACCTGGACCCGCTGGCGCGCGATTCGGGCGCGGCGCAGGCGGCGGATCAATTCCTCGCTCTTGCCCGAAAACATCGGGCCGCAGATGACCTCCAGGCCGGCCGTGGGGTTGTGGAACGGCATGGTGCCTCCCGGCCTGGCGTCAGGCCCCGAAGCGATCGATGAAGTGGCGCATCAGACCGGGGTCGGACCGCAGCAGATCCAGCGTCAGATCCGCGTGCCCAGGGGTGTATCCGTTGCCGATCAGCAGCGTCACATCCTTGCCGATGCCCTCGGCGCCCCGGGCCGCCGCCGTGAACGACGTCGCCATGTTGAAGTAGTAGGCGACGCCGCCGTTCCGCGTCGCCACGACCGTGGCCATCTCGGTTCCGGGAACGTTGGTGGTGTTCAGGGTCAGGTCCAGCAGTGCGCCGTCCGTCGCGGCGTGGACGGCCTCG
>JARKOL010000035.1 GCA_029975745.1 Myxococcota bacterium
ATCGCCAAGGTCCCCCACGCCAGGAGGTGGCGCACCACCACCGCAGGACGCAGGCTGATGGCCACGACCCTCCAACTACGTCAGGCCAGCTACCCGCAACTCCTTGCAATGGCTGCCTGATGGAGGACCTTCTTGCACCGAAGCGGTGAAGTCACGAACGAAGGATCTACACGCACACGCCGGCGGCGACGGGCGTTTCGGCTTGCGGGCCGGGCATGGCTTCCCCCGGGATCACGGCGCAAGGGTAGCAGGATCCCCCGAAGTCCGGGCGGCGGGCCTTGCGGTTGCGCGCGGGGCCGGGCCGCGGGTCCCGGAAGCCCCCCGGGATGCGGCGCGCGAACCGGGCGATCGGACCGCCGCCAAGCCCGCATGGGACGTGCCGGAACCGCGTCCTTTTGCATTGCATTCTGCACGGACGGTTTCCTATGATCTCCGGGCCCGACCGGGAGGCGATCATGCGAAGGATTGCGGTGCTGGGTGCACTGCTGGGGGCCCTGGTGCTGGCGACGGCCTGCGAGGAAGGCGCGACTCGGTGCGGCCCCGACGTGTCCCCGTCCGGCGACGTGCCGGGCGACGTGGCCGCGGACCCGGGCGACCCGGGCGACCAGGGTTTCGACGCGCCTGGCGATCCCGGCGCCGACATCCCGGCGAACGTCGACGTGGCGGTCGTGCCGGAGCGCCTGGACCTGGGCAAGGTCCGCCTGGGCTGCCTCGGCGGCTCGGGTGCGCTGTGCGTGGTCAACCGCGGTCCCGCGGTCGCGGTCGACTTCGACCTCTCGGCGTGCGACCCGCAGTTCCGACTGAAGTCCGCCGACCCCCTGGTGACGCTGCCGGCGGGCGGCGAGGCGTGCGTCCGCGTCGCCTTCGCCGCGGCCGTCGCGGGCGACGCGACGTGCACGATCCGCGTGACGGCGGGCGATCCGGCCGTTACGCTGGCCGAGATCCCGGTCACCGCCCGGGGTGTCGACGGCGACTGGCGGACCGACACGTTCCAGATGGTCTCCGGCCAGGCGATCGACCTGCTGTTCGTGGTCGACGACTCGCCGTCGATGTGCGCGCACGCCGGCCGCGTCCTGGACGCCTTCGACGCGTTCGCCGGGGACGGCGCGATCTGGAAGGCCGACTTCCACGTGGGCGTCGCCGGGATGGGCGGCGACCGGCCCGGCACCCTGCGCGCGGCGACGGCGGGCACGCGCCCCTGGCTGGCGCGGGGCGACGACCCGACCCTGCTGCGGACGATGGCCGACCTGGGATGCGCCGGGTCGAGCGACGGCGCCGAGGCCGGTTTCGACGCGATCCGGCGGGCGCTGTCCCACCCGGGCCTGACGGTGACGGACCAGCCGTGCGAGGCCGACGCCGACTGCTGCGGCGGCACCGAGGACTGCCCCTACCTCTGCGCGGACGGCCTGTGCGGCGGCCCGAACGCGGGCTTCCTGCGCGAGGACGCACAACTGGAGATTGTCGTCGTGTCGGACGGGGACGACCACTCCGACGGCGAGGTCGGCCCGTTCACGGATTTCCTGAGGAGCCTGAAGGGGTACTACAACGCGAACATGATGCACCTGAACGCGGTGGTGTCGCCCGGCCCGGAACCCTGCACGGTCGGCGAACTGGCGGCCGCCGAGGTCGGGGCACGCTGGGCCGAGGCCGCCACGCAGACCGGCGGCATGCAGGGCTCGATCTGCGACGACCCGCTGGCGCTCTTCCGGGACATCGGCCAGGCCTGCTTCACGCCGAGGGTCCAGTACTTCCTGACGGCCCTGGCCGAACCCGCGACGATCGCGGTGCAGGTCGGCGAGGCGGCGTGCCTGGAACACTGGCGCTACGACGCGCCGTCGAACAGCGTGATCTTCGACCACCAGGACCCCGCGGACCCGTGCAGCACGCCGCCCGAGGGTGTGACGATCGAGGTCCGCTACAGATCCCTTTGCCTGACGGCCTGACCGGGAGTCCTGGAAACGTCCTGTCTCCCGACCGGCGCGTTCGCCTGGTCCCGGGCACCGGAGAACCGAAACTCGCCAGGCGGCATCGGTACCGCACGGCCCGCCGGCCGGCGCGCCCGCCGCTGGCAGGCTCCGCCCGCAACCCAGGAGAGCGAGAACTTGCCGGTGGTCGGAGAGGTCCGGTAGCCTCCGGTCATGAAACACTTCATCGAACGACATCGAGACGGCATCCGGGGCGTTCTGTCGTGCTTTGACCGGATCATCTTTCGGGGTTACCTGCCGTTGCAGGACGGGGCGAGCATGGCGGGCTTCCTGCGGCAGCGGGACCCGAAGCTGACCAACCTGAAGGCATTCCTGACCGCGACGACCCTCGACGATCCAGCGCCAAGGTGTCCCGGATCCTCCACCGCCTCCACGCCCACGGCCTCATCGCCAAGGTCCCCCACGCCAGGAGGTGGCGCACCACCACCGCAGGACGCAGGCTGATGGCCACGACC
>JARKOL010000044.1 GCA_029975745.1 Myxococcota bacterium
AGACCGCGGCGCCCAGGCCCGCGACAACGACGGCGGCGGTCAGAACCCGAATACGCATGGTCACCTCCCAGGTAGTGGCCGGACGTGTCGGCCTCGCAACGCAACCCGGAAAGTGGTCACTTATTCCCCGGGTGGCAAGACGCGATAGACGCCGATCCGGAAGGGGCCCGGTCCGCTGAAACACCACCCGAAGTCCAGGTCGGCGTGTTCGTGAACGGGCTTGCGGTCGATCGGGAGGCGCCGCAAGGGCACCTGGCGTTCGAGCACGGGCTCCAGCCGGAAGCGTCGCGCCATCTCCTGACATCCCGGATGCGGGCCGGGTTCGCCGCAGCGCCGCAGGTGGCAGCGAACGCCCGACAGGAAGTACACCGGTCGGTCGAACGACGGCGTGTCCAGGAAGGTGCCGATGCCCACGACGCGATCCTGGCGGAACGGCGGCTGGAATCGGTAGTCGGGCCAGTCCATGTGCGGCGGCTCGGTCGGCGGATCGACGTACGCGCGCCGGACGATGGTGGCCGGCGTGGGGGGCAGCAGCGTCCGGGCGTCGGCGAGCAGATCCTCCTCGTCGTCGGCGTTCGAGCGCAGCCACAGGGCCGGGATGGTGGCGGCGGTCGAGACCAGCAGGATGGCGACCCCCACGACCATGCCGATCGCGCGGATGGGGCCGGAGGTGCGGACGGGCCACTTGCCCGCCGGAACCGACAGGCCCCAGGCGCCGGCCAGGACCAGCAGTGCCAGGCCCGGCGCCTGGACGCGCGGGATCGATACGTACGGCAGGTCCAGTTGCGCCATGGCGATCCAGGCCATGCCCAGCCCCGCCAGCAGCAGGACGGGGCGGCGGGATGCGCGATCGACCAGGAAGGGCGCCGCCAGCGCGCCGACGGTGACGACGGTCGGGAACAGGCTGGGCCAGAAGGCCGCGTTGCGAAGCAGGGTGCCGGAAAGGACCGCCTGCACCCCGCGCCAGGTGGCCAGTTGGGGCGTGTTGCCGCGCGACAGTTCCAGTTCGACGGCCCAGGTGGTCTGGGCGATGCGCAGGCCCAGAACCGCGACGACGAACGCCGCCAGGGCAAGCCAGGCGGCGATGGCGCCGTTCGACGGGCGCCGGGGACGGGCGCTCCCGGGAGCCGGGGCCCAGGCCCAGGCGGCGGCCGTGGCCAGGGGGATCAGGACGATGGCCTCGGGGCGGGAAAGGGCCGCCAGGGCCAGGGGGAAGGCGGCCAGCCACGCGGTGGCGGGCGAAGCGGTCCGGCGGGTGCGTGCCGCAAGCGCCAGGCCGACCAGCGTCCACAGCAACGTGGGCACCCCCAGGCTTTCGGAGGTCGCGTCCTTGACCAGCAGCGGGGTGAAGGCGATCAGAAGCGCCCCCAGCAGCACGGCTCGGCGCGGGGCGCCCAGTGCCGCCAGCAGTGCCGCCGCCGCCGGGACCGCCAGGCCCCCCAGCACCTTGTGCAGCGCGATCACGACGCCGTGATCCGGACCGGTCAGGCGGAATACCAGGTGGTGCAGCGCCAGCGCGCCGGGCCCGTACTTCGGAATCGGGTCCAGGTCGTACGCGATCTGCACCAGGCGGTAGCCCATGTAGTGCATCACCGGCAGGGACGGCAGCAGCAGGCGAAGGCCGATGGCGAACCCCGTGATGACCAGCAGCACCCGGCGCAACCGGCGGTCGCGGGGGTCCAGTTCCCTGCCCAGTGCGCCGGCCGTCCAGGGCAACAGCAGCAGGAATGCCACGACCAGGGCCAGGCCGGTCGCGGCGGAAAGGCGTTCGATGGTCCTTGCCGGACCGGGCGGAGGCTGGTCGGCCGGCCGGGCGTAGCGGGGTGGGGTCGGCAGGCGCACGCTGCCGGTGTCGTTGCGTCGCAGCGCCTCCAGGAACGCCTGGACGAGGGGGGCGACGTCCTCGGGCGGCTGGCCGTCGACCGTGGGTCCCCGGTAGGCGACGTCCAGCGACGGGGTTCGGGCGAATGCGGGGGCGTCGTCGTTGCGCGGGGTCAGGCGCAGTTCGATGGTGCCGCGAGGGAGGGTTTCCGGGCGGTTCGGCACGTACAGGAAATGGACGGCTTCGCCCACGTGGACGTCGCGCAGTTGCCAGCCCGGGACGGCGGTCACGCGGGAACCATCGGCCCGGCGGATCAGGTCGGATGGGTCCGGGGCCCCGCACGCGCCCAGCAGCGCGGTCAGCAGCCCCAGCATCACGGTCCAGACGGTTCCCGTTCGCGCCATGCGCCGACCCCAGGGGCGGATTCGATATGCTACCATCGTCGCGGCGGCCGCGAACCGTGCCCGCCGGAGCAGGAGGTTCCATGTCGATCTTGCGTTCGACCGCAATCCTGGGGGTCGTCCTGGCGGTGACCGCGGTGGCCGCCGAGGTCCGCGGCGGCGCGGCACCCGGGGAGGCCGCGCCCGGGGTCACGTTCGTGATCGGCCAGGGGTACGAGGCGTTCTTCTCGGATGCGCTCAGCGCGGCCGGGGCGCCCGGCGGGTGGACGCTCCAGGGGATCTCGCTGGAGCGATCCAGCGCTTCGGCTCGGTACCAGGCTCGGTCCGGGGCGACCGTGACGGTCATCCTGGAACATCCGGATGCGGTCGGCGCGGGCAAGGTCGCCACCCGACGCTTCCGGCTGCGCGCCGAGGGGGAAGGCGGCGATCCGGACCGGCTGGTGCGACACCTGGCCGCCCGGATTCGTGCCCGGGAGGGCGTGTTCCAGTGGCGTGCCGACCGTCCCGTCGTCTCGCGTCCTGGGGCGATGCCGACGATACCTCCGGACGCCCTGCCGCCGAACCTGCTTTCGGAACCGACGTGGGATCTGGGGGACTCGGCGGCGTTCCGGCGGTTCCAGGAGGCGCGCGCGGCCATCGACGCCGGCAAGCTGGCGGAGGCGCGCTCCCTGGCGTCGGCGCTGGCCGCGGCCAGCCCCTTGGCGACCGCCTCGATCCTGCGACGGATCGGAGACTTCGGTCGCGCGGTCGAGGTGCTGGAACAAGGCATGTCCTCGGGTGTGCGTTCGGGGTCGGACCGTCGGGACGAGGATCGTGCCTTGTCGTTGCTGTTGGCGGGCCGCGAGGCGGACGCGGACCGGTTGCTGGCGGGGACGCCCGACTCGCTGTGTCGCAAGGCGGCCTTGTGGACTCGAGCCCTGCGGGAGGGGCGGGCCGCCGATGTCGCCCGGCTGGCGGTCGGGCCGTTGCGTTCCCAGCAGCGTCCGCCGCGCTGCGTCCACCAGTTCCGGCTGCGACTGGCGTATGCGCTGGGGGATGGGGCGGGCATCGAGGCGGCGGGGAAGGCGGCGCTGGCGCATCTGGGGCCGGATGACGACCTGCTGTTCCTGTGGGGCAAGTTCTACTTCGATGATTTCTTCAGCCCGGCGTCGTTGGCGAAGGCGGCCATTCCCTGGCGCACGCTGGCGCGGCGCAATCCGAATTACCCATCGATCCTGGGGATATATGCGACGGCCGAGGTGCAGTCCGGCGGCTTGAGCCGCGACCGCGCGTTCGCGTATCTGGAGGCCTGGCGCAAGGACCGAACCGACCTGGTCTCGGCGTTCCTGGCCGGGGTCGGCATGCACTACCTGCGCGAGTTCGAGCCCAGCATCCCGGCGCTGGAAGCGGTTTACGCAGGCGTCCCGGAGGAGCCTCGCGCGGGGATGTACCTGGCCATGGCGTACTACTTCACGGGGCGTCAGGCGCAGGCCGAGCAGGTGCTGGACGCCATCCGGGACTACGCCTACCAGGAACCCGACATCTACTACTGCCGCTCCAGCGTCTGGCGACACAAGGACGTCCAGGCGTCGCGCCGCGAGATGGAGGCGTTCCTGGCCGTGATGGACGAGCCCGAGCGCTTCTGCTTCGACCCCGCCAAGCCCGCTCGGGCGCGCGAGGATCTGGAGGCGATGCGGCGTGGCGAGGTGCCTCCCGTGCGCCTGCCGAACTCGGAACAGGAGATTCGGCCCGGAGTCCGATGATCGACTTTCCCCACTTGGGGCGGCTGGGTGCCGCTCTTCTGTTGACGGCAGCGCTGGCGATGGCGTCGTGTCGGGGGCGCGGTCCCGAGCCCCTGACCGCGGTTCCCGCGGATGCGGAGGGCATCGTCGCGATCGCGCCCGCCCGGGTGCTTGCGGGGCGTCTGGCACCGACCCTCGACCGATTGCCCGAGGTCGTCGGCGCCGTGGATCTGGTGCGAAGCCTCGTCGGCATCGATCTGCGCGAACCGGATCGGGTGCGGCACGAGGGGCTGGACCCCGATCGGGGGGTGGCCTTGGCCTGGGCGGGCGAGGCGTTCCTGGTCCTGCTCCCCGTGAGTGATCGCGCGGCAGCGGGGCGAAGGCTGGGGCTCCGGCTGGCCAGGCTGGGGTTGATCGAACAGGACGCCCAGGGGGACGCACGGCGGTTCCGGGGGGGGGCTGGCGGCGACCAGCACGCCTCGCTGCGCGTGGGGGCGGGGCTTGCGGTGGTCTGCCTGGGCAGCCAGACCGCATGCGACCTGGCGGCCGCCGCGACTCGGGGCGGGGCCGAGGCGGCACTGGGGGCGGTTCGCGACGAACTGGCCATGTCCCAGGCCGATGTCACGGGGCTCGTTCGCAACCGGGGACTGGTTCGCCTGGGGCGGATGCTGGGGATCCCGCTGCCCACCTCGGGCATGGCCGGCGCGATGCTGGGCGACCTGCGCCTGGCCTTGTCGCTGGACGGCGGGGTGATGGTCCGGGCCGCGATTGGGTCGGTGGGCGAACCGATGTCGTCGGGTCTGGCGGACGCATTCGGGACCGGCGACGCGCTGCAGTTGTCCGTGCATGCCGGTTCGCTGCCGGCGCCCTGGCTGCGCGAGGGGGTCGCCCGGCTGTTCGGCGGCGGGACCGATCTGGCGAGGCGCGTGTCGGGGTGGGACGGGCGGCTCCTGGCGACGGTGCCCGCGGACCGGGCCGAACCGGTGCTGCCGCTGCTGCGGCCGGGCAATCTGGCCGGGCTGCCGATCGGCATCCTGGCGGGGTTCCGGAACGAGGCGGCCGCGTCGGCGATGCTGCAGGAACTGGAAGCGGTCCTGACCCGCCTGGGTGGGCGCGTCACGTCGGTCGATTCGGATGCGTCGCGGGGCCTGTCCGTCAGCGGCGGCGGACTGCCCGAAGGGTTCGCCGGGCGCGTCGGCCCCGTCTGCTGGTGGGCTTCGGGCCTTGGGGCGGCGGGGCGGGCGCTGGCGTTCGGGACCCGGCCGGATTCGACGCGGGGTTCGCTGGAGGCCGTGCCCCAGCGCCTGGCAAGGCTGCGGGTCGATCCGGGCGCCCTGATCGAGGCCTCGGGCGTGACGGTGATCGACTTCGTTCGACACCTGGCGACGAACCTTCGAACGGTCGAGGCGGACCTGGCGATGGACGGGTTGCGGCTGCTGCTGGACGTGGCGGTTCGGGTGCGCTAGGCGGCGGTGGCGGGGAGGCTTCGTGGACGGTCCCATGATCGAGGTCCGCAACCTGACGAAGGTCTACCCTGGGGCCGTCGCCTCGCCCGAGGCGGGTCGGGGCGAGTTCGCGCTTCACGGGGTGGATCTGGAGGTCGGTCGGGGCGAGTTCGTGGCCGTCGTCGGGCGATCAGGGTCGGGCAAGACGACGCTGCTGCACATCCTTGGAGGGCTCGACCGACACTACCAGGGACAGGTTCGGGTGCGGGGGCGCGATCTGGCCACCCTGGATGATCGCGGGCTGTCCAGGATGCGCAACGCCACGATTGGATTCGTGTTCCAGGCGTTCCACCTGCTGCCTCACCTGTCCGTCCTGCAGAACGTCCTGCTGCCTTCGCGGTTTTCGGGCATCGAGGACCCGGGACTGTTCGAGGGACGCGCGCGCGAGGCGCTGGAACGGACGGGCCTGACCCACAAGGCGTCAAGCCTGCCGACGCGGCTGTCCGCGGGAGAGCGCCAGCGCGTCGCCATCGCGCGGGCCATCCTGAATCGGCCCGAGTTGTTGTTGTGCGACGAGCCCACCGGCAACCTGGACGCCCAGACGGGGCGCGCGGTGCTGGACATCTTCCTGGACCTGTGTGCTCGCGACGGGACGACCCTGGTGATCGCGACGCACGAGGCTCGGGTCAGCGAGGCCGCCGGACGACGGATCGTGCTGGAGGCGGGGCGATGCGTCGAGCCCCCGAGCGGAGGGGCGGCATGACCTGGCGCGCCCGAATGGCACTGATTCGTCACGCGATGTCGCGCAGCAGGCACCACTTCGTGTTCGCGGGGGTCGGCCTGGTCGTCGGGTCGGCGACCCTGGCGTTCTTCCTGGCCCTGTCGGCCGGCGTGCGGGATCGGGTGCTCAATCGCCTGTACCCGGTCAATCAGGTCGAGTTCCAGGCGGAGACCGTGCGCCTGTTCGGTCTGGGCATCGAAGTGCCCACGCGGATGGACCGGGCGACCATGGCCGCGCTGGAGCGTCTGGACGGCGTGACGTCGGTTCATCCCAAGCAGCGCGCCAAGTTCCAGGCGCGGTTGTGGGGCGGTGCCGATGTGCTGGGGCGCGAGGCGCGGGTCGAGTCGTTCTTCGACGGCATCGAGCCGCGGCTGATCCGGGACGAACTGCGGGCGGCCGAGGCGGCGGTGCTGGGGCCCGAGCGCCTGGACCTGGCGTGCGCGATCGATGGGGACTGCGGGATTGGCGGCCGCTGCGACGGCGGGCGTTGCGCGCGACCGACCTGGTGGGACGGATTCGAGGACCTGGGGGCCACCGCCTGGTGTCGAACCGATGACGGCTGCGCGCCGGGTCGGGTCTGCGCCGCGGGACGATGTCGCGTGCCGTGCGACGGGGGCTGTGCCCAGGGCGACAGGTGCGATGGGGGCGCATGTTTCGCCGCGTGCGGCTCCGATGGGGATTGCCGTCCCGGCGAGACGTGTCGCACGGGGACGGGCGGGGGCACCTGCGAGCGTCTGCAGTGTCGCCTGGGGGATGTGCGCGACCAGATGGGCAACGACTGGGCGCGGCTTCGGGGGCGCGTGATCGCGCCGGCCGACCACGCCGGACGACCGTGTCCGGAGGGAACCTACTGCGCCGCCAGGAACCTGGCCACGGTGGAGGGCACTTGCGAGGCCCCGATTCCCGCCCTGGTGTCGCCCTTCCTTCTGGAGGTCTACAACTCGATGGTGGCGACGGCGCTGGGGCTGCGTCGCCTGGGTGGGCTGGAGGTGGTCCTGGGGGTGCGGTTCGCCATCCTGTTTGGCGAGTCGTACTTCGTCGCCGATGGTCCCGTCGAGGAGCGGGTCGCGCGCCGGGCCCGGGTGGTGGGCTTCTCGCCGAAGGCGATGGAGTTCGGGGTCACGGTTCCCCTGCCGTACGTCGTCCGTGCCAACGCGGCCCAGCGAGGACGCCAGGCGGCCGCGGAGTTCACCAGCGTCGTGGTGCAGACCGAGCGCAACGAGGATGTGCCGCGCCTGGTCGAGGATGCCCGCGTCCTGGGGCTGACGCTGGCGCCGCGCAGCGAGGAGGGGCGAAAGGCCGCGAACGTGCTGCTGATCCTGACGCTGGTGTTCGCGATGGTCAGTCTGGTGATCCTGGGCATCTCGGCCATCAACATCACGCACACGTTCCTGATGCTGGTGACCGAGCGCCGCGTCGAGATCGCGATTCACCGCTCGGTGGGGGCCCGGCTGCTGGACATTCGACTGTTGTTCCTGGGCGAGGCGGCCATTCTGGGGGCGGCCGGGGGCACGCTGGGCGTCGCGGTCGCCTGGGGGCTGGGCACCGTGGTCAACGGGTTCGCGGCGGGCGTGCTCCGGGGCATTCCGGGCAGCCCCGAGAACCTGTTCCGCTTCACTCCCGGGGTGATCGCCGCCGGCATCGGGTGCGCGGTGGTGTTCGCGCTGGTCGGCGCCTGGCTGCCCTCGCGCGCCGCGGCGCGCACCGATCCGGCCGAGGTTCTGTCCCAGGGCTAGCGGTCGGCTGGGCGCCGGCGTCCGCATTCGATTTCGTCCCCGAAACTGGATCACCACCGTTTCCGGATGCGATAGGCGGGCATGTCGTCCGCGGCGCCGCCGATCCAGTCGGCCTTCGTGGCCGTGCTTGCGGGCACCTGGGTCGCAGGGTGCCTGGGGCCCGTGCATGCGGCGGCGCTGGTGTCCCTGGTGTTCGTGCTGGCGAAGGGGGTGCTGCGTCTTCGGAGGCTTCGACCCGCGGGGATGCTGGCGCCGCTGGGCGTGCTGGCGCTGCTGGGGACCCTTCGGTTCGGCGCGGCCGGGGATGGCCAGGACATGCCGCCCTCCCAGGTGCGGACCGATGCGCCGGTCGTCGCGCGCATCCAGGTCGAGCGTGTGGCGCGACGGTCCGGGCGGGGCACGGCGGCCTGGGGGCGGGTGCTTGCGATTCGGGAGGGCCCCGAGTGGAGCGAATACTCGCCGTCGTTCCCTGTCGTGATTCGCCATGCCGGCCTGCTGCCGGTGGTCGCCGGAACCCATGTCGTGGCCCGGGGGCGCTTTCGCCCACGGGACGCCCGGTCCGACGCGGTGTCCGCCTCCTGGTTCCATCCCGGCGCCCCGCCGACCATCGCGGTCGGACGTCCGGCGGACTGCGTCGAGATCCTGTCGGGCGACACCCTGGCCTACCGCATCGATCGGGCGCGCCTGACCTTGACGCTGCGGCTGCACGCGGCCCTGTCCGGGAACGTCCGGGACCTGGTGATCGCGGTCCTGCTGGGCGAGGGGGGCGGAATCGATCCGACGCTTCGCGAGGACCTGTCGGTCCTGGGGACGGCCCACGTGCTGGCCGTGTCGGGTCTTCACGTCGCGGCGGCGGCATCGCTGGTCGGACTGCTGATCTATGGCCTGGCGGGACCGGTGTGGATCCGCCTGGCCCCGGGGGCGAATCTGGTTCGGGTCGCCCTGGTGGCGGCGGCCCTGGCGGCGACAGGGATGGCGGCGATGGCCGGGTGGACACCGTCGGCGACGCGGGCGGCGCTGATGTGCGTGGTCGGCACCGGGGCCGTCTGCGCGGGAAGGGGCCAGTCCCTGGCCTCGCTGGCATCGCTGGCCGCCACGGTCGGCATCCTTCGCGACCCGTCCGTGGCCTTTTCGCTGTCCTTCCTGATGTCGTACGGCGCCGTCTTCGGGCTGGCCTTCCTGGTGTCGCCGCTGGAGGCGCTGTTGCCGGGGCGGGGGCCCAGGCCGTCGCGGACGTCGTCCCGGCCTCGCCGGTGGCTCGGGGCCGCGCGCAGCGCGTTCGCCGCCTCGGTCGCGGCGACTCTGGGCACGTTGCCGACGACGATTCTGGCGTTCGGGGTGGCCTCGCCTCTAGGGCCCTGGATCAACCTGATCGTCTTGCCGACCGCCGCCGTCCTGCTGATGCCGTGCGCGCTGATGCTGGCCGCGACGGCCGCCCTTTGGCCCGGGTTCCTGCCCACGGTGGCGGGTCCGGCGGAGTGGCTGCTGGGGGGCTGGCTTCAGGCGCAGCAGTGGCTGTCCCGGGAACTGCCTTCCGCCGCCTGGGCGGCGTCGGTGCCGTCCCGGCTCCTGCTGCCCGCCGGCGCCTTGATGGTGTCGGTGCGTCTGGCCACCCGGCGGTGGATGCCGGCCCTTGTCTGCGGCCTGGCGCTTCTGGGCGTTCTGGGGGCGTCCCCTCGTCCGCCCCGGGTGCCCGCGGGCAGCGTGGCCGTCACGTTCCTGGACGTCGGCAAGGGGGACGCCGTGCTGGTCCACTGTCAGGACGGTGCGACCTGGCTTGTGGACACGGCCGAGGAGCGGGCGGGCCTGGCCTTCGGCGGGCTGGTCCCCACGCTGCGGGCTCTGGGAATCACCCGCCTGGAGGGCATCGTGCTGACCCACGCCGACGAGGACCATGTGGGCGGGACGCTCGCGGTGGTCCGGGCGATGCCGGTGGGGCGCATCGTGACCTCGTGCGCCGCGATGGGCCAGGAGCCCCTGAAGACGATCCTCGCCCTGGCGGAAGAAGGCGTACACGAGATCGGGTGCCTGGAGGCGGGCGCGACCGCGCTGCCGGGATGCGGTGATGCCAGCACCGTCTTGTGGCCGCCCCCCGGGGAACACCAGCACCACCGGAACGCGGCCTCGCTGGTGTTTCGTCTGGAGGCGGGCGGGAACTCGATCCTGTTGACCGGCGACCTCGAAACGCCCCAGGAGTCCCTGCTGGTCGCCAGCGGCGTCGAGTTGCGGGCCGACGTGCTGAAGCTGGGACATCACGGCAGCCCTGGGGCCTCGTCCCCCGCATTCCTGCAGGCCGTTTCGCCCAGGCGCGTGATCGCCACGGGGGTGCCCGTGCGCGGGCGGCCCGAGATCTCGCCCGTCCTCGTGCAGCGGGTTGCGGCGATCGGGGCGCATCTGGCCCGGACGTTCAGGACGGGATGGATTCGAATCGGACCCTGGCCGGTGGGCAAGGTGGGGGTTCTGGCAGAAAAAAGGATTGAAACAGGATCAGACTCGGTCAATTTCGGGGAGTGATGCAGTGGGCTTGCGGCGTGTCGCAGTCGCAATTTGGAAAATTTCCGGTGGCAAATCAATTGCTTAGGTGGCAGAAGTGCGCGGAGTGGCTATTTGCTTGGGGAAACGTTGTCCGCGGTGGATCTAAATATCGGAAATTAAAGCAAAAAAGGTTGTGAGTTCCGGGGGCATTCATGGCGTGCCCCGGAAAGCAAGAAAAATTCACGCTTCAATGAAATCAAGGATATGAGTGGTCTTGTGGGGTTGTCGAAAATCCATGGTGCAAAAAGGATCTGGAACAGTTACAAAACAGGAGAATTCTTCTGAGAGGCCCCTGGCCATGGGCGCGCCGCTCAAAAACGGACCTCGAACCGCCCTGTACGGGACGTCCGAAGTGGCACTGGACCGGAGCTCCGGTCGCTTCAACGTGCCGTCGGACATGGACCAACTGAAGGGCGAGACGGTCCAGTTCACCCGGGACCCCCTGGGTCGATTCCTGGAAGTCCGCCTGCGCGACGACTACATCGCCTTCGCGTCGCGGATGGAATCCGTCGCGGCGACCCTCGACCTGGAGGCCGCCAACGCGATCCTGGTCGATTATGTGGGATTCACCATCCAGGCGCTAGTGGACAACAATCTGCGCCTGATCATTCCGAAGCGGATGCGCGAGACGCTGGGCGACACGTCCTCGATCGTGCTGGTGGGCGTGGGCGATGCGCTCCAGATCTGGCCGGCCAAGACCTACAACGACACGAAGGCCCAGCGCGAGCAGGCGTTGCGCGCCGCCTTCGGGCAGATCGGCAAGTCCATCCTGTTGCGGCAGGGCATGGCGGGCGCGGACGACGCGGCCGTCGGGGGAGCGGCATGAACGACCGGCGCGCCGTCGTCCAGCCTGGTTCAGGGACCCGCCCGCAGGAACACGTAAGCGTCATGGCAGAGGAGATCATCAGCCTGCTGGCCCCCGTGCCCGCCGGTGTGGCGGCCGATGGGACGCTGGGGCGCGCCGGTCACACCCGACTGTCCCTGGAGCGCCTGGGCCAGATTCGCCTGATGCTGGGGCTGGACCGGGACGGCGAGGCCATCGCGGCGTGCCGGGAGATCCTGGAGCCCTACGCGGAACGCTGCCGCCTGGTCCATCGCGGCTACGAGGAACTGGCCGATGTCCTGATCGAGCTGGGCATTGACGGCCTGGTGGGCGTGATCCTGGATCTGGGGCTGTCCAGCGCCCAACTGGCTTCGGAGCGGGGCTTTTCGTTCCGGCCGGGCCAGCCCCTGGACATGCGCTTCGATGGCGAGGGCGACGATCCCACCGCGGCGGAACTGATTGCCCACATGCCCGAGGCGGAACTGGCCCAGCGCCTGTGGGAACTGGCCGAGGTGCCCGCGGCCCGGCGGCTGGCGAAGCGCCTGAAGGAACGGTCTCGCGCGGGCCGGATGGAGACCACGGACGACCTGGTGGCGGCCTGCACCGAGGTGCTGGGCCCCCGCGTTCGGAAGATGGCCAGCGCGACGCTTCCGGCCCAGGCCTTGCGGATGATGACGAACCGCGAACTGGATCGCCTGACCCGCTTTCTGGACTCGATTCCGTCGATTCTGGCGCCCGGGGGACGTGTCGTGATCCTGTCCTTCCATTCCGGCGAGGATCGCCTGGTCAAGATGGCCTTTCGCCGCTACGCGGCCACGGGGGCCTTCCACATGCCGGTGCGCAAGGCGCTGCGTCCCGGTCCCGCGGAGGTGGATGCCAATCGCAGGGCCCGCAGCGCGAAGTGTCGCGTGCTGGAACGCTGCCTGCCCGAGGAGGTGGCCGCATGAATCGTCCACGCATCACGAACGCCGGCGCCGCCCTGGGGATCCTGGTGGCCATGGCCCTGGTGATCGGGATCGGCGCCCAGCACGTGTGGTCCGTCCAGAAGGAAATGGTGCTGCGTCACCTGGTCTTCCGGGAGGTTCAGGTCAATCGGGACCAGCGGCTGCAAAGGGACGAGATGGAACGGCGCCAGGCCGAAATGAAGGCCTCGACGCGCGTACGGCTGCACGCGAACGGCATGGGGATGCGGCCGCCGCAGCCTGACGAACGGATTCACGTGGGGCCGGCGGAGGGGGACAGCAAGCGATGAGCCGTTGCGTCGCGAACATCGCCGTCGAGCGTGGGATGCGGGGAGCCGGGTGGCGCCTTGGGGCGCTCCTGGTGGTCCTGGTCGCCTCGGCGTGCTCGGGCCCCGGCGTCTCGGACGAGGATCGCGCGAAGGCCGACTACTCGTTCCGGCTGGCCTCGAACTACTATGCGGACCGCAACATGGCGATGACCCAGCGGGAGCTGCACAACGCGCTCCAGCGGGACCCCGAGCATGTCCAGGCCCTGAATCTGCGGGGCTTCATGCGGATGGGGCTGAAGGATCTTTCGGGGGCCATCGCCGACTTCCAGGCCGTTCTGCGCATCGACCCGAACTTCCAGGAGTCCCGCAACAACCTCGGATCCGCGCTGATCGCCTCGGGCCGATACGACGAGGCCATCGAGGTGCTGAAGCCCCTGCTGGAGGATCCCCTGTATCCGACTCCGGCATTCGCGCATGGCAACATTGGATGGGCCTATTTCCAGGTCCAGGATCTGTCTTCCGCGCGCCGCCACATCGAGATGGCGGTGTTCCTAAATCCGCGATTCTGTGTCGGATTCAACAACCTGGGCCAGGTTCACAAGGCCATCGGCAACCGGCGCGACGCGATTTCGGCCTTCGAGAAGGCCGCGCGGACGTGCCCGCAGTACGCCGAGCCGTTCTATCACCTCGGGGTGATCCTGCAGGAGGCGGGCGAGATGGAACGCGCCGAAGAGGCGTTCCGGAAGTGCGCCGAACTGGCACCCGAGACGACGATCGGCCGGCGCTGTTCCGTGCGCCGCTAGGCGGTTGGGTCGCGGCAACCTCGGTCGGGGCGGGGAATCAGCCCCAGGCGTGACAGGTGCGGAATGCGGATTCGGGAAAGACTGCTGCGCGCGGAGCGATGGATCGCGGGAACCGACGACGGGGTCCGGGGGCCCGTGGTCAAGCGCATGGCACTGGTCCTGTCGGCGGTCGTCGGCATGATGATCGGCATCGTGGCCCAGGCGGCGAACTACCAGATTTCCGAAAAGGACACGCTGATCGGTCGCCACCAGAACATGGTCAGCAGTCGCTTCACGGTGACCGGGCGCCGGGGGGACATCCTGGATCGCACGGGGCGTCGGCTGCTGGCGATCACCGCCCCGGATCCGAAGGTCGTATTTCGCGGGGCGCCGGCCAACATCAATCGTTCGCAGATGGCCTATCACCTGGCTGCGGCGCTCTCGCTGGACGAGGAGAAGCTGAAGAACCGGCTGCTGGCCGCGCAGGAATACCTGCTGATCAAGGAGCACCTGACCCCCCAGGAGGTCGAGGACGTGCGGCAACTGGGGTTCCAGGGCGTGTCGATCGAGAACGACTACCACCGGATGTACCCCCTGCACGAGGTGTTCGGATCGGTGATGGGCTATCTGTCCGTCCCCGAGCCCGAGGAGGTGGAGGCGGGGGTCAAGGACTCGCTGGTGGCGCGGCGCGGGCTGGAGAAGCAGTACGACGAGCTGCTGAAGGCCCGGGGCCGCACCGTCGATGTCGTGCGGGACAGCGGCAGGCGTCGCTTCTTCCAGGGGGCGGTCGGCGACGGCTGGGATCTGGACGGAGCGGATCTGGTCCTGAACATCGACTTGCAGGTGCAGATGGCGCTGGACGAGGCGCTGGTGGCGCGGGTCGAGCAGGAGCAGGCCGTGGGCGCGATGGGCGTGGTTCTGGATGCACGCACCGGCGCGGTCCTGGCGATGAGCAGCATTCCCGCCCTGGACCCGAATGCGTTCCACGTGGGATGCGCGGCCAAGTCGGGCCAGTTGGACGCCGGCGACAATCCCTGCCGCAACAAGGTCATTGAGTTCCGGTTCGAACCGGGATCCGTCGGCAAGATGCTGACGGCGTACATCGGATTCGACGTCGGGGCGTTCCATCCGTCCACGCCGGTCAGCGGTCACGGCGGTCGGTGCAAGGTCGGCAAGTTCACCATCGAGGACGTCCACAAGGGCGGCGACATGACGATGATCGATGCCTTCCGCCACTCGTCGAACTGCGCGTTCGCGGACCTGGGCTGGATGATCGGGCCCGAGCGGATGCGGGCGGGCCTGGCGCGCCTGGGAATCGGGGCGCGAACCGGCGTGGACCTGCCCGGCGAGGCCCGGGGGCGCCTGCCTCCCCAGAAGGAATTCGGCCTGACGCTGACCAAGACGGCCTCGTACGGCTACGGCTACAGCACGAACCTGCTGACCCTGGCCAATGTCGTGGCGACCATCACGATGGACGGCCTGAAGCCCGTGCCCCGCGTGGCGCGCGAAGTTCGGCCGGCGTCGCGGGACCGGATCCTGCCCGTCCCGGCAGAGGCGCCGGAGCGCACGATGTCCGTCCAGGCGTCCCGCGCGATGCGCCGGGTGATGACCGAGGCGATCATGCACGTCGATCCCGACAACCCTCGCAAGCGCCACCCGGCACGTCCTGAAGGCTACTCGGCGGGCGGCAAGACGGGGACGACCCGTTGGAACCTGGACGGCAAGGGATACTCGAAGAAGCGCTACATGTGTTCGTTCGTGGGGTTTGCTCCTGCCGAGGACCCCGCGATCGTGGTGGCGATCACGGTGCTGGATCCCCAGAAGAACAAGCTGGCGGCGGCCGTCACGGGACCGGCGTTCCGGCAGAGCGTCGAGCGGATCCTGCCGATCCTGGGCGTGGCGGCGACCCCGTCCCAGGTCGCCACCGGGGGAGCACGATGATGTCGGGCCCCATCGACCGAAACTGGATGAACGAACTGGCCGCCGGGATGGGGTGCGGCGAGGTCGGGGGAATCCGCGGTGTCACTTCGGACTCCCGGAAGGTCCAGCCGGGGTGGGTCTTCGTGGCGGTTCCCGGCGGCCGGATTGACGGACATGATTTCATCCAGGCCGCCGTACGCGCGGGCGCCTCGGCCGTGGTCGTCCAGCGTCCCGTGACCGGGTTGGACGTCCCGGTCTTCCAGGTCAGCGACGCCCGCCTGGCGCTTGCCCACCTGGCCTGGGCGACTCGGGGGGACCCGACGGCCCAGTTCCGCCTGGTTGGAATCACCGGGACGGACGGCAAGTCGTCCACGGCGATGCTGATCGAGTCGGGCTTCACTGGATGCGGCCTGGTCACCGGGCTGATCGGCACGGTCGAGTACCGGGTGGCGGGCCAGTCGGTCGCCGCCTCGATGACGACGCCCGATCCCGAGACGCTGGCGGACCTGTTCGCCCGGATGGTCAAGGCGCGCGTCGCTGCCGTGGCGATGGAGGTTTCCTCCCACGCACTGGATCAGCGTCGTGTCGATGGCTGCCGGTTCGACTGCGCCATCCTGACGAATCGGACGCGTGACCACCTGGACTACCACGGCACGGTCGAGGCCTACGAGGACGCGAAGCTGCGCCTGTTCTCGCAGGTGCTGCCCGACAGTCCCGATGCCTCGGGCGCCGTGGCGAATCGGGACGACGCGATGTTCCCGCGCATCGCCGCGGCCTCGGCGCTGCCGCTGTTCGGCTTCTCGATGGACCCGGCCAGCGATGCGGCGATTGCGCCGATCGACGCGGCGTTCGATCTGGACGGACTGCGCGCCACCCTTCGGACCCCATGGGGGCGGTTCGCGATCACCAGTCGCCTGATCGGGCGCCACAACCTGCAGAACATCATGGCCGCGATTGGCGCCGCGGGAGTGCTGGGCCTGCCGCTGGAGTCGTTCGTGCGGGGCGTGTGCGCCCTGGAACGGATTCCGGGGCGCCTGGAGGCCGTTCGAGGGCGTCGTCCCGTACGCGTGCTGGTCGATTACGCACACACCGCCGATGCCATTCACGGCACCCTGTCGGTGCTGCGGGCCCTTGGGGGCCGCACGCCCTTGACCGCGGTGATCGGCGCCGGGGGCGATCGGGACCCCGGCAAGCGTCCCCTGATGGGGCGCGCCGCGGCGCTGCTGGCCGACCGGATCGTGGTGACTTCCGACAATCCGCGGTCCGAGGATCCCCGGGCCATCGTGGACCAGGTGGTGGCCGGCATCGCGCAGGCGAGGGCCCAGGGGCTGACGACGGGCCAGGTCGTGATCGAGGTGGATCGTCGCGAGGCGATCCGCCGAGCCATCCACGAGGCGCAGGAGGGCGAGACCGTCCTGATCGCGGGCAAGGGGCACGAGACGACGCAGGACTTCGGGACGCACCGGATCCACTTCAGCGACGTGGAAACGGCACAGGAGTATCTGGACGCATGAATCGCACTTCGCAATATCCGATCTCGGGCGAATTCATTGCGGAATCGACCGGCGGGGACCTTGTGAAGGGGCCGGGCCTGGACGCGCGTGCGGGCGTGTCCATCGACACGCGGTCGCTGCGAGCCGGGCAGGTGTTCTTCGCCATTCGGGGGCCGCGTCACGACGGCCACGATCACCTGGTCGAGGCCGTCCAGCAGGGCGCCGTGGGGCTGGTCGTCGATTCGACGCGCCTGGCGGATGCCATGGTCGCGTCGGGCGCCGCGCCCGATCGCGTGTTCGTGGTGGCGGTCGAGGACACGCAGCAGGCCCTGGCCCAGGTGGCCGCCGCCTGGATCCGGATCCTGGTGCCCAGGACCCTCGCCGTGACCGGGTCGGTCGGCAAGACGACGACGAAGGACCTGCTGGCCGCCGCCGTCGGGGCACGCTACGAAACCCTGGCGACCCGGGGCAACCTGAACAACCTGCTGGGCCTGCCGCTGACGGTGCTGTCGCTGGTGCCGGCGCACGAGGCGGTGGTCCTGGAGATGGGGATGAACGTCCCTGGCGAAATCGAGGCGCTGTGCCGCATCGCGCCGCCCGAGATCGGGATCGTGACCACCGTGGCGCCCGTCCACCTGGAGGGCCTGGGCTCGCTGGACGCCATTGCGGCGGCCAAGGCCGAACTGGTGCGGGCGTTGCCGGCGGGTGGTGTCGCCGTCCTGAACGCGGACGACCCGCGCGTTGCGGGGATGCGGGAACTGGCCTCCTGCCGGGTCGTGACGTTCGGTCGCGCCCCGGAGGCGGACGTGCGGATCCTGGACGTGGTCGTCGATGGCGTCGGCCGGATGGACACGGTGCTGGACTGCTTCGGCGAGCCGGTTCGGGTGGTCACCTCCCTGGTCGGAGCGCACCACGCCCACAACGTGGCGGCGGCGATGGCGGGCGCGATGGCGGTGGGGGTTTCCGCGCAGCAGGCGGCGGACGCGATGAAGGTCGTCCAGCCCGGACGCCACCGGATGGAAGTGCTCCAGGCGGGCGCCGTTCGCGTGATCGACGACTGCTACAACGCGTCGCCTCGTTCGGTCCAGGCGGCCCTGGACGTGCTGGCGGGAATCGCGGCTGCCGGGCGCCGGGTCGCGGTCCTGGGCGACATGCTGGAACTGGGGGACGCCTCGGACGTGGCCCACCTGGACGCCGGGCGCCAGGCCGTCGCCCGCGGCGTGGACACCCTGATCGCGGTCGGCAAGTTCGCGGACCGAATGGCGATTGGCGCGCGGGACGCGGGCCTGGCCTCGACTCGATGCTTCGTGGCGCCGGACGCGATCGCGGCGGCGACGCTGCTGATGGCGCTGGTTCGACCGGGCGACACGGTGCTGGTCAAGGGGTCCCGGGGCGTCGGTCTGGAGCACGTCGTCGGCGCCCTGGTGGACCGGGGCAAGGGACACGACGAGACGGGGACGAACTGACGCGCCGAGGGCGCGGGGGGAACGGGATGCTGCTGACCCTGGCCGAGCGACTGCGGGACCTGATGTCGTCGCTGAACATCGTCCGCTACGTGTCGTTCCGGATCATGGCCGCGTTCGTCACCTCCATCGTCATCTGTCTGGTGCTGTACCCCTGGTTCATCCGGATGCTGCAGAAGCGGCGGATCGGGCAGGTCATTCGGGACGACGGGCCGAAGACGCACCACAGCAAGGCCGGTACCCCCACGATGGGCGGCGCCCTGATCATGGTGTCGATTCTGTGCAGTTCCCTGATGTGGACGGATCTGGGCAATCCGCTGGTGTGGGTGACCCTGTTCATCGGGGTGCTGTTCGCCGCCGTCGGGTACGTGGACGATTCGCGCAAACTGGCGCGCAAGAACTCCAAGGGCCTGCCCGGTCGCACCCGCCTGCTGATCGAGTTCGCGGTGGTCCTGACGCTCTTCGGACTGTTCCTGGCGTACGTCGGGCCCTCGCTGCGGTACGACCTGCGCCTGTACGTTCCGTTCGTCAGCGCCGAGAAGTTCTGGTTCACCCTGCCGTTCGCCGTCTACCTGGTCCTGGGGGCCATGGTGATCGTGGGAACGGGGAACGCCTCGAACATCACGGACGGGCTGGACGGCCTGCTGGCCGGCCCGATCCTGACGGCATCCGGAACGCTGCTGATCCTGACGTACATCACCGGCGCCAAGCTGGGCAGCCTGGATCTGAGCGCGTACCTGCTGATCCCGAAGGTGGTCGGGGCCCAGGAACTGGCGATCATCTGCGCGGCTACGATGGGTGCAACGATTGGATTTCTTTACTACAACACCTATCCGGCGGAAGTCTTCATGGGCGACACGGGCAGCCTGGGACTGGGGGGGCTGCTGGGCACCATGGCCGTCCTGACGAAGAACGAACTGCTGTCCGTCATCATCTTCGGCGTCTTCTTCTTCGAGGCGCTGTCCGTGATCCTGCAGACGTCGTTCTTCAAGCTGACGGGGCGGCGCATCTTCCCGATGAGTCCGGTCCACCACTCCTTCGAGTTGATGGGATGGGCCGAGCCGAAGATCGTCGTGAGATTCTGGATAGCCAGTCTGCTGATGGCGATGGTCGCGTTGGCATCGATCAAGGTGAGGTGAGGACGTGAACCTGGTGATGGCACGCATTCGGCGCCGCTTCTCGACGGCGGAACTGCTGGCGCCGCCCCAGGGGGGCCGCCTGGATCTGACCATGCTGATCGCCGCGGCAATGTTGATCGCCGTCGGGACGCTGCTGGTGTTCTCGACGACGATCCGGCCCGCCGTGGTGGCCGCCCACGGAATCGATGCCTTCATGTTCCTGCGGCGCCATCTGGTCTATCTGGCGGTCGGGGTGTTCGCGTTCTGGACCATGCTGGTGGTGTCCGACCGGGTGATTCGCGTGGTGGCCCAGGCGCTGCTGCCCCTGTCGCTGGTCCTGTTGTTTGCGGTCGTCGCGGTTCCGGGAGTCGGGGTTGCCGAGGGCAACGCGGTGCGCTGGATCGGGATCTTCGGATTCACCCTGCAGCCCAGCGAACTGGCCAAGCTGGGGTTCGCCCTGTACCTGGCGCTGTACCTCAGTCGCAACCAGGCGGTGTTGCGTCGGCTGTGGTACGGACTGGGCCCGCTGATGGTCACCTTCGGGGTGATGGTGTTCCTGCTGCTCCGCCAGCCGGATCTGGGCACCGCCGTGCTGATGGGGCTGATCGCGGTCATGATGGTCGCGGTGGCGGGGACGCGGCGCGCCTACCTGCTGGGCCTGCTGGGCCTGGGCGTGGTGGGGATGGGCATCGCCGTGACGATCTGGCCCGAAAAGATGGCCCGCTTCGTCGGCGTGCTGTTCCCGGAACTGACCCGCCAGGGCGAAGGCTGGCAGGTGTACAACTCGAAGATCACGATCGGTTCGGGCGGCCTGTTCGGCCGGGGGCTGGGCGAGGGGGTCCACCACATGCTGGGCTACCTCCCGGCGTCGAACAACGACTTCATCGCGGCGGTCGCGGCCGAGGAACTGGGACTGATCGGCGTGGTCTGCCTGATGCTGCTCTATGCCGTGATCATGGTCCGGGGGTTCGCGGTGGCGCGCCGCGCGCAGGATGCATTCACGCGATACGCGGCGTTCGCACTGACGATGCTGTTGATCCTGCCGTCGGTGATTCATTTCGGCGTCGATCTGGGGCTGCTGCCGACCAAGGGGCTGGTGTGCAGTTTCCTGTCCTACGGCGGCACGGCGCAGATCATGAACCTGGTAACGCTGGGCCTGATCCAGCGGTTCCACATGGACATCACCGCCGAGGAATCCGCCGGGGCGAGCGGGACGGCCCCGGGATCGGACGGCGCAACCGCGTGGAGGACGCCATGACCTGGGGGCGCAACCGCAAGATTCGCAACGCACGGGAGTGGGTTCGGGACAGCCTGCGAGGCGTCGCGTGGCTGGCGGTACGGGCGGTGCGCCCGGTCGTGCTGGTTGGCGGAGTGGCGCTGCTGGCTCTGGGGGCGCACGAGGGCTGGACCCGCCTGCACGAATCGCCGACGTTCCGGCTGCACCAACTGGTGATCGAGGGAAACCAGGAGATGTCGGACGAAGAGGTCGCGGTCGCCTGCGAACTGGAGACGGGAATCACAAACGTCCTTCTGACGCGTGGCGCCCGGGTTCGCGAGTCCTGCCTGGTCGATCCCCGGATTCGCGATGCCCGGGTCGAGATCGAGCCGCCTTCCCGTATCCGCGTGACGATTCGCGAGCGCGTGACCGAACTGTACGCGGCGCTGCCGGACGGCCTGTGGGCGGTCAGTCCGCTGGGCGAGATCTTCGCGCCGGTGGCGCCCGAGGCGATGCGACCCCTGCCGATCCTGACCGGCGCGGCCGACCTGCTGCACGATCATCCGGAGCCGGCTCCGCTGGGGCAGAAGCCGACGTTGAAGGACCGGATCGCCCATCGCAACGCCCAGGAGCTGCGTCGGGAACTGGAGGCGCGTCGAAGCCTGATCCTGCGCGAGGCCCTTTCCCTGGCCCGCGTCACCAGCCGGGCTCCCGCGTCGGCCTGGCGGGGGCAGGCACTGGAACTGATGCATGACGGCATCATGGGCTTCTCGGTGCGGCCGCTGAACGGCGGGATGACCGCGCGCTTCGGTCACGCGCCGTTCGGTCGCAAGGCGACGCGCCTGAACATGGCCCTCGTCGCGGTCGAGGGACCCACGAGGACGGTATCCGAGGCGTTCCTGGACAATGAGGCCCGCCCGAACGAGGTGACCGTGATGCTTCGGCAGGCGCCGGTGGCGGCGGCGGCAGGCGGCCTGGAGGCCCATCCATGAAGGGGAAGACCGAGATCATCGCGGCGCTGGACCTGGGTACCTCGAAGGTGACGGTGCTGGTGGCCGAAGTCTGCGAGACCGGAATGACGGTCCTGGGCGTCGGGACGGCCCAGTGCGAGGAGGGGCTGCGTCGCGGCATGGTGATCAGCATCGCGCGCCTGGTTGATGCGATCAAGTCGGCCAAGCGGGACGCCGAGCAGATGTCCGGCTACATGGTCACGGACGTGGTGGCGGCGATCGGCGGGGTCCACGTGCTGGGGGTCAACAATCGCGCGATGGTGTCGCCTCGCCACGGCGAGATTGTCGATGCGGATGTGTGCCAGGTGCTCGAGATGGCGACCGCGTTGCCGCTGCCGGTGGACCGCAGCGTGATCAACGTCGTGCCGCGCGAGTACTCGGTGGATGAACACGATGGGATCCGCGACCCGTTGGGCATGTCGGGTGTTCGGCTGGACGCCGACGTTCACCTGATCACGGCGGCCAAGGCCGCGGTGGACAATATCCGCAAGTGCGCCGAGCGTGCCGGGCTGCGGATCACCCAACTGGTGGCCAGTCCGCTGGCTTCGGCGCTGGCGGTCCTGGAGGACAGCGAGCGGGAACTGGGAGTCGTGGTGCTGGATCTGGGTGCCGGAACGGGTGATCTGACGGTGTGGGCGCAGGGCAGCCTGGTTCACACCGCGGTGATCGGCGCCGGGGGCGAACTGATCACGCGGGACATCGCGACGGGGCTGCGGACGCCCAGCGCCTGCGCGGAATCGCTGAAGATTGCGCACGGGTCCGCGTGGGCCGGCATGGTCAGCCCCGGGGACACCGTCGAGGTGCCGGGCGTCGGTGGGCGGGACAGCCGCACCCTGGCGCGCCACTACCTGACCGAAATCATCGAGCCGCGCGTGTGCGAGATCTTCCGGATGGTCCAGGCGGACATCCAGAAGAGCGGCTACGAGGACTTCCTGGCCGGTGGGCTGGTCCTGACGGGCGGCGCCGCGAACATGCCGGGGATGGTGGAACTGGGGGACGAGGTGCTGAACCTTCCGGTGCGGATCGGCGTGCCGCGGGGGGTCAAGGGGCTGTCGTCGATCCTGGGGGATCCGGCGCTGTCCACGGCCTACGGCCTGGCGCTGTTCGCCAGCCTGCCGTTCCGCGAGGACATGCCGCAACCGATGCTGCCCTGTCGCCCGCCGAAGAGGCGAGGGCGGCTGGTGCGCCTGGTGCGGAAGGTGATGGGGTTCATGACCTGAGCGGTCAAGGCAAGGGGAGAAGATCGGCCTTCGGGGGTCGGGGGTCGATTTCCAGATACGGAGCACGGGGAGGTCAGTCATGGGTATTTTCGAGGTGTTGCGCAGCAAGCAGGAAGTGCCGCCGGCCGTCATCAAGGTGTGCGGGATCGGCAGCGGCGGGGTGAACGCGGTCAACAACATGATCGCGGCGCGCGTGTCGGGGGTCGAGTACCTGGTCATGAATACCGATGTGCAACACCTGGCGGATTCGAAGGCGGATGTCCAGATTGCGCTGACCGGTCCGACGGGCGGTCGCGGCGCCGGCGGCGATCCGGCCAAGGGACGCGAGGCGGCCGAGGCCGAGCGCGAGCGAATCGAGGAGTTTCTGCGGGGGGCGGACCTGCTGGTGCTGGCGACGGGCCTGGGCGGCGGCACGGGCACCGGGGCCGCGCCGGTCGTGGCCGAGATTGCCAAGCGGATGAAGATCCTGACCCTGGCCGTCGTCACGCTGCCGTTCCGCTGGGAAGGGACCAGCAAGGCCGCCGTGGCCGCCGAGGGGCTGGAGACGCTGCGCGGGACCGTCGATGCCTACATCCGCATTCCCAATGACAAGATGAAGAAGATCCTGCCGAAGGGCACGACGATGCAGGATGCGTTCCGCTCGGTGGACAAGGTGCTGTGCGACGCGATGACCGGCGTGGTCGAGTTGATCTCGCGCCCCGGGTACATCAACCGCGACTTCGAGGATGTGCGTGCGGTGCTGCAGGGCGCGGGGCTGTGCGTGATCGGCGTGGGGACCGCGACCGGCGAGGATCGCGCGCTGGACGCCACGCGGATGGCGGTCGCGAACCCGCTGCTGGAGGACACCCCCATCGATGGCGCCAGGCGGATCCTGATCAACATCGTGCAGAGCATGGACGGGACGCTGGACGAAAACGAGCTGGTCGCCGAGAAGGTGTCCGAGGGGCTGGCCCGGGACGGCAAGCTGACGATCGGCGTCGCGATCGACGAAACCCTGGGCGAGGAGGTCAAGGTCACGGTCATCGCGTCCGGCATGGAAGATGTCGAGGTGGTGCGCGAGGATGCGGTCGTCGAGGTGGCGGCCGCGCCCGTGCGGACGGTATTGCCGGACCTGCGGGCCCCGTCGTTCGGCCAGGCCGGCGTGCGGCACGTGGACCCGGGCGCCGATCACGAGCCTTGGCGCAGCGCCGCCGGGCCCGCGCGGATGGTCAACATGGCGCCCCAGACCGAGACGCGCGTCTGGGACACCGGGGGCCCGGGGGTCAGCGAACTGGCCGACTACGAGCGGATCCCGGCGTACCTGAGGGCGCGCGGCGGCGGGCGCTGATTCGGAGGCGGGTCATGAAGAGCCTGACCGAGTACCTGGAGTTCAATGTTCCGTCGCGTCGGGGATTCGTCAACATCACGCGCACGGTCGAGGACTGCGTCGCGCGCAGCGGGGTCCGCGAGGGCTTGTGCCTGGTCAACGCCATGCACATCACGGCCAGCGTGTTCATCAACGACGACGAATCCGGCCTGCACGCGGACTACGACGATTGGCTGGAGCGCCTGGCCCCCCACGCGCCGACCAGCCAGTACCGCCACAATCGAACCGGCGAGGACAATGGCGACGCCCACATGAAGCGCCAGATCATGGGGCGCGAGGTGGTGGTCGCGATCACGAACGGTCGCCTGGACTTCGGCACCTGGGAACGGATCTTCTACGGCGAGTTCGACGGTCGGCGGAAAAAGCGAGTACTTATCAAGGTGATCGGCGAGTGACCTGGGCGTTGTGCGGGTTGTTCCCCTGACCCGCCTCGGGACGACAAATCCACCAGACCTGATGACCAGACAGAAGCTGTGGGGTGAGCCTCAACGGGCCGTGTCGGGTCTGGCCTGCGCGGCCGCGGCATGCTTCAGGACCCATCGGAAATCGTCAAGTGCCTCGTCGATCAACGCACCACGAACGACGAAGGCCGGGATCGATCCCCCGGGCTCGCTGTAGACCGTGTAACTGACGGCGGTTCCGTCACCGTCGGGCGTGAACGTCCATTCCCCCCGGACGATCGGCAGCGTCACGAATCCGGGCGTCGCGGGGGGGCCCAGCTCGGGCGCGGTCCCGAAGACCAGTCGCAGGACCGGACCATCACCGACCCGGCGGATTCGCATCGTGTATTCGCGGTCCGAAACCACGGGCGTGGATACGCGGTCGTGGAACACGATCTCGCGGGTCCCTCGCGACAGGATGTCGCGTTGCGTGACCGGCGGCCGTGCTCGCCGGAAACTGGACCAGACGAAGTCCTCCAGCCGGTCGGGCGGGACCGGCGAGCGTGCCGTCAGTCGGAGTTCGTGAAAGCCGTCGGTGCGGCCTGGGCGGCGCGCGACGGCGATGCCGTCCTTGGTCGTTCGCAGCGGTGCGAAGGCCGATTCGCCCAGGGCGGTCGCCGGGACGAGCGTCGCGAGCAGGACGGCCAGGACCAGGCGGCGGGCGACCGGGTGTGGGTACATGCTCGAATCCTGCATTCTGCGCGCCCTGCTCGGGGCATCGCGAAACCCTGAACCACCGCGGGCCGCCGTCCGGTCAGGCCCCGCCCCTGCCCGCGCCTCATCGCAGGATATCCGGGCGGAAGTCGCGGTGCAATTGGCAACCGACGGCAACCCGACGTTCAGGCGTCGAGGGGGGCGATGCAAGGGGGTCGTGCGGTGGAAGACACTGAAGTTTCAGGGGTCAATAATTCTTGCTTGACCTGATGAAGTAAGTCATGTATGCTCCGGTCCATGATGCGGCAGACCCCGGACCACATCGTTGCCAGAGCTCGACGCGGGCGCCCCGCGCCTCGCTGCTTCTGCATCTGTTGACGGCCGGCCGCGCGGCCCGGGAATGACCTCCCGGGTTCGGCGGACCGGCCTCGACAATCCCGGACGACCCTTTGACGCAACATGGGACAAGGAGAACCCGAAGATGGCCATCCCGACCGACCGCAAGCTCCGGTTCGAGACCCTGCAGATCCACGCCGGCCAGGACCCGGCCCCCGGCACCAACTCCCGGGCCGTGCCCATCTACCAGACCAGTTCGTACACGTTCGACAGCGCGGACCACGGCGCGCGGCTGTTCGCGCTGCAGGAGTTCGGCAACATCTACACGCGCATCATGAACCCCACGACCGACGTGTTCGAGAAGCGCGTCGCCGCCCTTGAAGGCGGGGTCGCCGCGGTCGCCACGTCCAGCGGCCAGGCGGCACAGTTCCTGGCGCTATCGACGATCCTCCAGGCCGGCCAGAACGTGGTCTCGACCAGCTACCTGTACGGCGGCACCTACAACCAGTTCAAGGTCGCCCTGCCCCGCCTGGGCATCGACGTGCGGTTCGTCGATGGCGACGACCCCGACGACTTCCGGCGCGCCATCGACGGCGGCACGCGCGCCCTGTACGTCGAGACGATCGGCAACCCGCGGTTCAACATCCCGGACTTCGAGGCCCTGGCCGCCGTCGCGCGCGAGCACGGCATCCCGCTGATCGTCGACAACACGTTCGGCGCGGCGGGCTACCTGGCCCGGCCCATCGACTTCGGCGCGGACGTCGTCGTGCAGTCGGCGACCAAGTGGATCGGGGGACACGGCACGTCCATCGGCGGCGTGATCGTGGATTCCGGCCGGTTCGACTGGGGCAACGGGAAGTTCCCGGTCTTCACCGACCCGTCGCCCGGCTACCACGGGCTGCGCTTCTGGGAGGTCTTCGGGACGAACGGGCCGTTCGGCAACATCGCGTTCGCCATCCGCGCCCGCGTCGAGGGCCTGCGCGACCTGGGGCCGACCGTGTCGCCGTTCAACGCCTTCCTGTTCCTACAGGGCCTGGAGACGCTGTCGCTACGGGTCCAGCGCCACGTCGATAACGCGCTGGCGCTGGCGCGCTGGCTGGAGGGCCACCCCCAGGTGGACTGGGTCAGCTATCCGGGCCTGGCGAGCCACCCGTACCACGCGCGGGCGAACAGGTACCTGCGCAACGGGTTCGGCGGCGTGCTGTCCTTCGGGATCCGCGGCGGGCTGGAGGCCGGGCGCCGGTTCATCGACGGCGTGCGGCTGGCGAGCCACCTGGCCAACGTCGGCGACGCGAAGACGCTGGTCATCCACCCGGCATCGACCACGCACCAGCAGCTGGACCCCGCCGAGCAGCGGGCCGCCGGCGTCTCGCCCGACCTGGTCCGCGTTTCGGTCGGCCTGGAGCACCTGGACGACATCCGCGAGGACTTCGAGGCAGCGTTCGCGCACGCGGCGGGTTGACCGCAGGGAACCGGAGGAACGGCCATGGTCCGCGAATTGTACGACGACACCCACGTGGCGATCTGCCGGCTGCTGGATCGCCGCCACAACAACCCGCTGGAGGACGCCCCCTGGCCCCTGCTGGAGCGGCTGCTGGCCCGAGAGCGCCCGCGCGTGCTGGACGTCGGCTGCGGCCGGGGCGCCTCGTCCCTGGCCTGGGCGCGGCGGGGGGCCCAGGTGGTCGGGATCGACCCCTCCGACGCGATGGTCGCCGAGGCCCGGCGGAACCGGGAGATCGAGGGCGACGGCCTGGACGCGACGTTCCTGGTGGGCCGGCTGGAGGGCCTGGGGCTCCCCGGCCGCTTCGACCTGGTGCTGCTGCACGACGTGCTGTGCTACGTGCCCGACCGGGCGGCGGCCCTGGCGCTGGCGCTGGATCGCGTGCGCCCCGGCGGCGTCCTGTCCGTCACCGACTACCACGGCACCCCGGGACTGCCCGCGGTGGAGGCGGTCACGACGGCGTGGGGCATCCGCGCGCCCGTGCCGTTCCCGGACTACGAGACGGCGCTGGCATCGACCGGCGCGCACGTCCTGATGGCCACGGACACGACGCGACAGTACCGGACGCACTGGGCGGCGCTGCTGGACCGGCTGGAGCGCCGGCGCGCGGGGATCGAGGACCAGGTGGGCCGCCCGGCGGTCGATGCGTTCGCCGCCCAGATGCGGGCGATCCTGGCGGCCGTCGATGGCGGGGCGTTCGGGCACCTGTGGGCCGTGCTGGAGGCCGCCCCATGAACATCCGCGACAACGTGCTGGACGCCATCGGGAACACGCCGCTGATCCGGCTGAACCGGGTGGGCGACGGCCTGAAGGCGACCCTGCTGGCCAAGGTCGAGTGCGTCAACCCGGGCGGCAGCATCAAGGACCGCATCGGGCGGGCGATGATCGAGGACGCCGAGCGGCGCGGACTGCTGCGGCCGGGCGGCACCATCGTCGAGGCCACCGCGGGCAACACCGGGGCGGGGCTGGCCATTGCCGCCGCCTGCAAGGGCTACCGGTGCCTCTTCGTGCTGCCCGACAAGATGAGCGGCGACAAGGTCGATCTGCTGCGGGCCTTCGGGGCCGAGGTCGTGATCACGCCGACCTCGGTGCCGCCCGATTCGCCCGAGAGCTACAACGGGGTGGCCGACCGGCTGGCCCGCGAGATCCCGGGTGCCTGGCGGCCGAGCCAGTTCGAAAACCCCGCGAACCCCGAGGTCCACTACCGCACCACGGGGCCCGAGATCTGGCGGGATGCCGGCGGGCGGATCGACGTGCTGGTGGCGGGCATGGGCACCGGCGGGACGATCTCGGGGGTCGGCCGCTACCTGAAGGAACAGGACCCGCGGATCGTCGTGGTGGGCGCCGACCCCGCCGGGTCGATCCTGTCGGGTGACACGCCGCGCCCGTATCTGGTGGAGGGCATCGGCGAGGATTTCGTGCCCGCGACGTTCGACCGCCAGGTCGTCGATGAGTTCGTCCGCGTCACGGACGCCGAGTCGTTCGCGATGACGCGGCGCCTGGCCCGCGAGGAGGGCCTGCTGGTCGGCGGGTCGGCCGGGACGGCCACGGCCGCGGCGGTCAGGTACGCCCAGCGGCTGCCCGAGGGCACGGTCGTGGTCGTGGTGCTGCCCGACGGGGGCCGGAACTACCTGACCCGGATCTTCTCGGACGCGTGGATGCGGGAGCGGGGCTTCCTGCCCGCCCCCGGACCGCGCCACACCGTGGCGGACGTCCTGGCCGCCAAGGGGACGGGCCTGCCCCCGCTGGTGTCGATCTGCCCGGACGCGCCCGCGGCGGACGCGATCCGGCTGCTGGAAGCGCACGACATTTCGCAGATCCCCGTGCTGGAGGACGGCCGCGCGGTCGGCTGCCTGAACGAGGCGATCCTGCTGAAGCTGCTGTACGACGGCATCGACCTGGCCGCGCGCCCCGTCCGCGAACTGATGGGACGGCCGCTGCCCGAGGTCGCGCAGGATGCCGACGTGGGCGAGGCATACCGTCTGCTGATCTCGGGCAGCACCGGCGTCCTGGTGACGCACCGCGAGTGCCCGTTGGGGCTGCTGGCCCGCATCGACCTGATCGACTTCCTGGCGGCGCATCGTCAGTGAAGCGGATTGATTGACTGACTCATGTTACTCGTGGTACGGAGTGCGGCGACCTTCGGGAGGGCTTGTCGATGCGCCTATCGACTCGCGGACGGTACGGGCTCCGCATCATGGTGGACCTGGCGATGCATCACGGGCATGGCCCCGTGGGCGTCGATGCCATCGCCGCGCGGCAGGGGGTCTCGGCGAACTACATCCACGTCCTGGCGGGCGCCTTGAAGTCCGCGTCGCTGATTCGCACGGTGCGTGGCCATGGCGGGGGCTACGAGCTGGCCCTGACTCCCTCCCGGATCACCGCCCTGGACGTCGTTCGGGCCCTCGAGGGCGGACACGCTCCGGTGGAGTGCGTCGAGGATGCCTCGCGATGCACTCGCTCGCACGCTTGTCCCACGCGGGACGTCTGGTGTCAGGTCGCGACGGCGGTGGATCGGGTCCTGGCGGGACTGACGCTGGCGCAGCTGGCGACGGTGCCGTCGCAGGCGCCCGAATACTGCATCTGACGCGTGTGGGCCCGGTCGTCCGGACCGGCGGGCCCGACGGGATCGTCGCCCCGGGAGTCCCTCGTGACGCGTATCTACCTGGACCACAACGCGACGACGCCGCTGGACCCGGAGGTCCGCGAGACGATGTGCGCGTCCCTGTCCGAGGCGCCGGGCAACCCCTCCAGCCTGCACGCCTGGGGCCAGGCGGCGCGTCGGACGATCGACCGCGCGCGGGCACAGGTGGCCGGCCTGGTCGGCGCTCTGCCCGAGCACATCGTGTTCACCGGCAGCGGAACCGAGGCGGACAACCTGGCGATCCTGGGCGTCGTCGGGCGATCGCGGCGTCCTCACCTGGTCACCACCTCGATCGAGCACCAGGCCGTCCTCAACCCCTGTCGGCACGTCGCCGAGGCCGGCGGCGCCGTGGAATTCGTCCCTGTCGAGGCGGACGGCCGTATCGACCCGGCGCGCGTGCTGGCGTCGGTCCGCGACGGTACCGCCCTGGTCTCGGTCATGCTGGCCAACAACGACGTCGGGACGATCCAGCCGGTCGAGGCCCTGTCCAGCGCCCTGCGTGCGCGGGGCGTGCTGCTGCACACCGACGCGGTCCAGGCGGCGGGTCGGATCCCGGTGAACGTGGCGACCCTGGGCATCGACCTGCTGTCGTTCTCGGCCCACAAGCTTCACGGTCCCCAGGGTATCGGCGCCCTGTTCGTCCGTCCGGGGACACCCCTGGCCCCGATTGCGTTCGGGGGACGGCAGGAGCGGGGGCTTCGCCCGGGCACCGAGAACGTTGCCGCAATCGCCGGCTTCGGAAAGGCCTGCGATCTGGCGGCCGCGCGCCTGGCTGCCGACGCGACCCGGGTCCGCACGCTGCGTGATCGCTTCGAAGCCCTGGTCCTGGCGCGCATCCCGGGTACCGCGATCAACGGCGCCAGCGCCCCGCGTTTGCCGAACACCTCGAACCTGACGTTCGCAGGGCTCGACGGCGAGATGCTGGTCATTCACCTGGACCTGCTGGGGCTTGCGGCCTCCACCGGGTCCGCATGCACCGCGACGGACGGCAGCGCCTCGCACGTGCTGATTGCGATGGGGGTGTCGTCCGCGGTTGCGCGTTCCTCGGTCCGGTTCTCGTTCGGGCGGGGACATGGGGAGGCCGACGTGGAACTCGCCGTCGATCTGCTGGCGCGCGCCGTGGCGTTGATGCGCGGGGAGTCCTTGTGATGCCAGTCTCGGGATCCTCGCAGGCGTGCGTGCCGCGTCGGGTCGTCGTGGCCCTGAGCGGCGGGGTGGACAGCAGCGTCGCCGCGGTGCTTGCGCGGGATCTTGGTGCCGACGCCATCGGGGTGACGCTGCAATTGCGCCGGTGCGAGGAGGCCGGGGCGGGCCGCTCCTGCTGCGGCATCGACGGGGTCACTCGCGCCCGTGCGGTCGCCGGTTGCCTGGGGATCCCGCACTACGCGATCGACTGCTCGCGGGAGTTCGAGGACCGGGTATTGCGGCCCGCCTGGGATGCGTACGCGCGGGGCAGGACTCCGAGTCCCTGCCTGCCGTGCAATCGCCACATCAAGTTCGGCATGCTGCTGGCCTGGGCCCGCCGGGCCGGTGCCACGGCGGTGGTCACCGGCCACTACGCGCGCATCCTTCGGGTTCCGGGCGAAGGTCCCGGACTGTTTCGCGCGCTGGACCGGGATCGGGACCAGTCGTACTTCCTGGCCTCCCTTCCCCGGGAAGCGCTGGATGCGGTCGCGTTCCCGCTGGGCATCCTGACCAAGTCCGAGGTGCGGGCCATCGCCGGCGCGAGGGGCCTGCCGACCTTCCAGACGCCCGACAGCCAGGATGCCTGCCTGACCGCGCCGGGCCAGTCGTTCGCCGAGATGCTGCGCTTGCGATTCGGTGGCCAGCCGCGTCCCGGCGCCGTCGAGGACGAGAGCGGGCGGGTACTGGGCCGGCATCCGGGCATCCACGACTTCACGGTGGGCCAACGAAAGGGGATGGGCATCGCCTCCCGCGGACGCCTGTGGGTCCGAGCCATCCGCTCCGAGGACGCAGCCCTGGTTGTCACGGACCGTCCAGAGGGCTTGGACACCCGGGGGATGCGGGTCCGGGACGTGAACTGGCTGGTCGATGGCCCAGCGGGATCCGCTCGGGGGTGCCAGGTCCAGGTCCGGTCTGGCCACGCCGCCGCACCCGCCACCATCGAGGTCCGCGATGACGGCGCGGTTCAGGCGACCTTCGCAAGGCCCGTTCGCGCGGTCGCCCCTGGCCAGGCTGCGGTGTTCTATGACGGGGATCGTGTCCTGGGACAGGGGTGGATTGATGCGACCGACTGACGCGTGCCATGCCCACGGCGCTCCGGAGGATTCGCGGTTCGCGCGGCAGCACGTCCTGGAGGAGATTGGGCCCGCCGGCCAGGCGCGCCTTGCCTCCGCAACCGTGGCGATCGTGGGCTGCGGGGCGCTGGGGTCCATGCAGGCCGACCTGCTGGCACGGGCCGGGATCGGCCGGCTGATCCTGATCGACCGCGACATTGTCCAGACGACCGACCTGCACCGCCAGTGCCTGTACGACGAACGCGACGCCCGCGAGGCGTGGCCGAAGCCGCTGGCCGCCGCCCGCCGTCTGAAGGCCATCGACCCGGCGGTCGCGACCGATCCGGTGACGGCCGACCTGATCGCCGCGAACGCCGAGGCGATCCTGCGGCCGGCCGACCTGGTGATGGACGGCACGGACAACTTTCCGACCCGATACCTGCTGAACGACGTCGCGGTGCGAACGGCCAGGCCCTGGGTCTACGGGGGCGTCGTGGGCACGCTGGGTACCGTGATGGCGGTGCTTCCCGGTCGCGGACCGTGTCTTCGTTGCATCGCCCCGGACCTTCCGGACGCCACCAGTCTTCCGACCTGCCGCTCGCACGGCGTGCTGAACGCCGCGGTGGCCTGGGTGGCGGCGCTCCAGGTGTCCTTCGCGCTTCGGATCCTGCTGGACGCGTCGGAGCACGAACCCCGTCTTCATGATCTCGACGTATGGCGGGGGCTCGCACGCGCGGTCCGGGTCGTTCGCGACCCGGCCTGTCCCTGTTGCGGGCACGGACGCTTCGAGTTCCTGGATGCGCCCCCTGACATGACCGCGACGGTATTGTGCGGACGGAACGCGGTCCAGTTGACGCCGGCGGCCCCGGGGCCGGTGGACCTGGCCGCCCTTCGCGAGCGCCTGGCTGCGCACGGTGACGCCGCGATCCGCGGGGCCTTGCTGGAATTCGCTTCCGGGGACGATCGGATGGTGATCCTTTCGGATGGTCGGGTGCTGGTTCTGGGTACGACCGATGTTGCGTTGGCCAGAACCGTCCTGGCCCGATACCTGGAAGCCTGAAGGATGGGCGATGGGCGATGCGTTCGCGGGATGGGGGGGCTGTCATGGAACGTAGCGAACTGATGGCGTGGCTTCGCGAGGGACGTGACGAGTTCTTGGAGGTACTGTGGAGGAGGGCGGACACCACAAGAAGGCGCTCGGTCGGTGACGCGGTCCACCTTCGGGGGCTGATCGAAATCTCGAACCATTGTTCGCGGCGTTGCCACTATTGCGGACTGCGCATCGACAACCGCGCCCTGGAGCGCTACCGGATGACCGCGGACGAGATCCTGGACTGCGCCGTCCAGGCATCACAGTTCGGATACGGGACCGTCGTCCTGCAGGCCGGTGAGGACCCTGGCCTCAGTACCGACTGGGTGGCGTCCGTGGTCCGCAACATCAATCCGGGGGCGCATCCTGTCGATCGGAAGGACCGTGGGGATCGGCCCGGGTAGCGCGATTCAGTCGCTCTCGAAGGGATAGCCGGCGTTCTTCCAGGCGATCATGCCGCCGTCCAGGTAGCGGATGGCCCGGTAGCCTCGGGCGACCAACTGATTGCCGGCACTTGTGCTCATGGAATTGGTCAGGCAGTAGATGACCGTTCTGCGGTCCACGTCCGCCCCAATGTAGGCGGCGATCGCATCGACGTTCGCGTAGGTCAGGTGGGTGTCGGTCCCGGGGATCTGGCCCGCGTACGGGACGTGGACGTTGATCAGCAGGAAGTCCTTGGTTGCCATCTCGGCCTGCAGCACCGACGGAGACACCTTCCCCAGGCTGGCCGGTCCGACGCCGGGATCCGGCGTGCCCGGATCCGCGGGGCCGGGGTCCGGGGGACCGTCATCCCCGGGCACGTCCGGATCGGCGGGGCCGGAATCCGGAAGACCTTCGTCCCCGGGCACGTCGGCCGCGGACACGTCGGAGCCGCCCGAATCGCCGGGATCGACCGCGACATCCTCCGTCGGGACATCCGCGCAGCCGCAGCCCGGACCATCGAGCCCGTCCATCGACGAGTCGCAACCCGCCAATGAGGTCATCCCGACAATCGTCACCATGGTGGCCAGCAGCCGAGTCCCGGGGCCTGTGGCACGCAGCAACGTCTCCAATGCGACACCTCGCGGCTGGGAATCATCCGTCCAACGGGTACGGGCCGTCATGTGAAGCCTGCGGCCCTGGAAGCATCATCGAAGGGCCTTCTGTCGGGCCGACGTGTCCGTGAACCGGAACAGCAGCGCCTCCTCACAGGCGGCGACACTGTCGCTGTCCAGCTCTCCGTGGAGGATGCGCAACCGGCCCGACTTCCAGGTTCGGTCCCAGCGGTTGATACTTCCCATATCGCCTTCAGGTGCCGGGCCACGGTAGGGGGTGCCCTTGCCCAGCCTCTTGGTCAACCCCCGGTAGACCTGCACGAAGAGCGGGTCGGTCTCGTAGTCTCCGTCCCACCCCGTTCGAAGTACCAGCCGGACCAGACGTTCGTCTTCGAATCCGAAGTCCGCATAGAGGGACCCGCTGCCGGCCATCTCGTCGGGGTCGGCTGGAGGCGTCGCCAGGTCCGCTGTCAGGATCGACAGTTTGCCCACAGGCTCGCCGGGTTCCGCCTCCGGGAAGAGGGCCTTCACCTGGTCCGGTGAGGTTCCGAACTGGATCGTTCGGGACCCCAGTTCCACAACGTCGTCCGCCATGGCGGCCTTTGCCCGGGAGGCCTTCTTGGCAGGCCGAGCAAAGGCGTCGCCTCCCACGGCCAGCAACAGGGGCAGGGCCAGCAAGAAGGCGCGCGAAAGCAAGAACCTCGACACGGGACCTCCCGCACGCTGAGTCGTTTGGTAGCGTAATCGCCGCGGCCGCTTGCGGTCAAGTCGGAGGCAGTTCCGGGAGGGCTGGAGTTTTCCCCTGGTTCGAAGGCGAGTATCATCCCGCCCACCAGCCGAGAGGGGCAGGGCCCATGCGTATCCTGTTGGTGAATCCCGGGAGCCGTGACGACATCCTGACGCGGGTCGTGCGCGAGATCCCGTTCCTGGACTCGGGGGCGTTCTTCGCGCCCCACGCGCTGGCGGCCGTCGCGGCGGTGACTCCGCCGGGTCACGAAGTCCGCCTGCACGACGAGAACCTGCACGGTCCGGTGGACGGCCTGCTGGCGTCACAACCGTTCGACATCGTCGGCATCACGTTGACGACCAACCAGATGCGGCGGACGCTGGCGATCGTCGATACCTGCCGGAAGGTGTGCGCCGGGGCCCGGCTGGTGGTGGGGGGCATCGGGGCCGGGACGATGCAGGGACGTCTGCACCAGCAGGTGGATACGCTGTTCTGGGGCGAGGTCGAGGACACGTGGCCCCGCTTCCTGGCCGACATGGCGGCGGGGCGTCCCGGGGCGGTCTACGAGCAGGTCGCCAAGCCGGACATGTCCAGGACGCCGATTCCGCGGTGGGACCTGATCGGACGGGACATGCCGCGCTACTGCGCCGCCTCGGTCCAGACGGCGCGAGGCTGTCCGTTCGACTGCGCGTTCTGCGACGTGATCTACACCTACGGGCGCAAGGTGCGCGTCAAGCCGATCGACCGGGTGCTGGACGAGGTGCGCCAGTTGGAGCGCCTGGGCGCCAAGATGGTGATGTTCGCGGACGACAACTTCGCGGCCAATCGCCCTTATGTCAAGGAGTTGCTGCGCAAGCTGGTGCCGCTGAACAACGGGTTCCGGCTGCCGCTGGGGTTTCTGACCCAGCTCGACATCACGATTGCCGAGGATGACGAACTGCTGGAACTGCTGGCCGACGCGAACTTCCTGGAGGTCCAGATCGGCATCGAGTCCACCAGCCCGGACTCGTTGCGGGACATGAACAAGCACCAGAACCTGCGCGGGGACATCGTCCAGTCGGTGCGCAAGATCCAGTCGTACGGCATCGTCGTGATGGCGCACATGATCATCGGGACGGACAGCGACGACCTGGGCGCGTTCGATCGGACAGCCCGCTTCCTTCGGGAGGCCGCGGTGACGCACCACCAGTGCCACCCGCTGATCGCGCCGCCAGGGACCCGCATGTGGTACCAACTGAAGCGCCAAGGACGGCTGATCGCGTTCTCGGACGACATGCGCGACAGGCTGGACATCACGACCAACATCCTTCCCGCCCGGATGACGCGCGCCGAGCTGATGGAGGGGATGGCCGACTACTGGGACCAGGTCCATGACCCCCAGGACTACACGCGGCGGGCGCTGGACTTCCTGCACGGCATCGTGCGCAAGCCTCGGGTGAAGCAGGCGGTGCTGGCCGACCTGTGGCAGAACCGCAAGATGATCACCGGGGCGATGACGTACTTCACGCGCCACGTCGAGCCGGCGCATCGCAAGGCGTTCTTCGACGTGCTGAAGGAAACGCAGCGCGTGTCGGCGTCGCTGGTGCCGCGAATGATGTACGTCCACACCGGCTATCGGATGGACTACCTGCGGGCGCGCCACGCGGCGGCGATTGCCCGTGACCAGGCGGCGCTGGAGCGGGCGAATCCCGGGCTGGTGCAGGTGCTGTCCCGGCGGACGCACGTGGCCCAGGCAATTCGGGATCGGATGCCGGACATTGCCCGGGTGGCGTACAACGCCATTCGGCCGCACGTCACGGATCGTGCGACCCTGTTCGCGGCGACCCTGTCCGCGGTGATCGACTACCACGATCGGTTCGGTCAGACCCTGGATGAATTCGACGACGTCCAGGCCGACCGGGTTGCGACGTCCTGCGAGCGCGTGCTGGCTGCGCGTGCGTCCGCGCCGACCCCGGCGGACGTGGCCGTCCTTTCGGACGGGCCCTCGACGTCCGACGCGCCGTCGAGCGACGAAGGTCTGTCATCGATGGGCGAACCCCCAGGGGGATTTGCTCGCGAGATCCTGGACGCGCTGGACCGGGCGATCAACGTGGCGCACGGGGGCTGGGAGGACGTCGAGTCGCTCGCGGACGCCTAGGACGGCTCTGCCAGCCGGCGCACCGCCGCGATCTCGGCCTCGTACTCCGGCCAGTCGTCTACCGGCGTCTCGAGGCACAGCGGCAGCGTCGCAAAGAACGGATGGGTGACCACCTGCCGGATGCCCTCCTCGCCCAGTTCACCCTGGCCGATCTTCGCGTGGCGGTCCTTGTGGCTGCCCAGCGCCGACTTGCAGTCGTTCAGGTGCAGGCAGCGGATCCGGTCCAGACCCACCGCCTGGTCGAACGCGCGCAGGCATCGGTCGATGCCGTCGCGGGTGCGCAGGTCCCATCCCGCCGCGAACAGGTGACACGAATCCAGGCACACGCCCACGCGAGGGTCGCCGTCCAGGCCATCCAGGATGGCGCGCAGTTCCTGGGGCGAGCCCCCGATCTCCGAGCCGCCGCCCGACATGCCCTCGAGCAACAGCATCGCCTGTCCGTCGTAGTCGTCCAGCGCGTGGCGAATCGTTTCCACGATGCGGCGCGTGCCCGCCTGGACCCCCGAGTCGACATGCGAACCGGGGTGGAACACCACGAACTGCGCGTCCAGGCGATCGGCGTGGCGCAGGTCTTCGCGCAGCACCATCCGGGCGAAGTCCAGCGCGTTCTGGCGCGGGGAGGCCGGGTTGACGGTGTAGGGGATATGGGCAATGACCGTCTTCACGCCGGCCGCGGCGCGACGTGTGGCAGCCTGTGCCAGTTCCGCGTCATCGATCGAGCGCCGGGCGCCGCCTCGTGGGTTGCGCGTGAAGATCTGGGCGCAGGTGGCGCCGACCTGCAGCGCCTGGTCGTACATCGCCGGCAATCCCTTCGCGATCGACAGGTGGCAGCCCAGATTCAAGGGGCTCGCGGGGCCCGCGGCGGCATTCGACGTACGTTGCGCCAGCCAGTCGCGCACGGCCTCGCCCGTGGCGGACGGCCAGGGCTGGAGTCGCTCCGGCGGGATTCGTCGATAGTCGGCCAGCTCATCGCCCAGGGCAACCGTACCGCGTCCGATCACGTGGAACGCGATGACGATCTGGTTCTTCAGGTGGAACGGGTAGGTGCCGATCAGGGCAACCACCTCACCCTGCAGCCCCGTTTCTTCCCGAACCTCGCGCACGATGCCTTCCTGGGGCGACTCGCCGCGTTCCAGAAAACCCGTGATCAGTCCGAACCTTCCTTCGGGCCACAGGACGTTGCGTGCCAGGATGACGGCGCCTTCGTGCTCCAGAACCGCCGCCACGACCGGCACCGGGTTGTCCCAGAATACCCACTCGCAGGTCGGGTCCGGGCAGGCCAGGCGCGGGCGTCCCTCGATCGAACGGGTCGCCAGGGCCGTCGCGCACTGCGGGCAGAATCGCGGCGGTGGTGGCGGCGGGATCACGGGCCAGGGGCTTTTCGCAGGTTCCGGCGTGCTTGCGGTCGTGGACTCGGTGTCGGACATGGCAGCCTCCGCGGCGAAGGTAGCATGGGGGGCTTGCGGCGGGGTAGGGGGCGCACGACAACCCGAAGGAACCTCGGCAATGCCCGGGAACGCGTGCGTTCCGATCCGGTGGCGCCGTCCCTATCCAGACGGTTGCGGCCACGCGCCTTCGTCGGGATACTTGGTCGTTCCGCTCCTGCACGGGGGCATTCGGAGGTGGTGATGTCGGGGAATCGGACGGGGCCGGGCTCGGATGGCGCGGCGTTCCTGGAGCAGGCGCGTCGGGAGCGTCGCGAGCGCGAGGCCGGTTACCGGGCGCAGGCGCTGAAGTTGTTCCCGCCGATCTGCGGGCGGTGCGGCCGCGAGTTTTCGGGCAAGCGGCTGCGCGAGTTGACGGTTCACCACAGGGACCACGACCACGACAACAACCCGCCGGACGGCAGGAACTGGGAACTGCTGTGCGTGTACTGCCACGACAACGAGCACCAGCGCTCGGTGGAGTTCGGCATTCGTGGCGGAGAGGATGGCGCGATCGACACCACGCCGCCCTTGACCCACCGCCCGTTCGCGAATCTGGCGGAACTGCTGAAGGACAAGGCTCGGCGGTAGCCCTTGGGCAGTTCCTGGCTGCCGAGCGGTGGGCGCCGGTTCTACGGACTTCCGGAAGGCTGCTCGATCAGGTGCTTCAGCACCCGCAGCATCTTGCGCGTCATGACGTACGAGATCGGCTCCAGCAGCGTCGGACCGCCGGCCAGCCGCTCGATCCAGGTCCGACCATGGCGGTACCGGGTTCGGGAGACCAGGCGCGTGGTGCCGTCCGTGCCCGGTTCCAGCAGCAGTGCCCAGGTGGACTCGACATCGGTCGCATTCGCCGTGCCGGTCGTGGCCAGGCCATCGGCGGGGCCGCCATGCATCACCAGGGCGCGATGAGTCTCCAGGACCGCCACGGTCAGAGGAGGCCCCTGGCGGTGAAGCCGGATCAGGTCGCCGACGGCCAGCGACTGGTGCTCGGGGAGCACGCGCTCGGCGTTCACGACGCCGCATCCGATCAGGTTCTCAAGCCGTTCGTACGAGTAGAAGCCGCCGCGTCCCTGGCCCACCTGCACGAGGAAGGGCCAGATCCGTTCGGGCGGCGCATTCACGGTGATGGCCATCGTGGACTGCCAGTCGGGCCCAGGCACCAACAGGTCGCCTGCCCAATTGCGGGTGACTTCCTCGGAGGTGGCGCCCCACCGGGTTCGCCACGGTCGCAGGAATGGGGTTGCCAGCGCGAAGGCAATCCGGAATGCACCCCCAATCGCCTCCAGACGTCCGCGCCCGTTCGCCATCCCAGCCTCCTCGCCGCTGTGGCATCCGCCGCGCTCTTATCGCATGAAACGGGAATCCGGTGAGAGCCGGCGATTTCAGGCCGTCCGCGGCGGGGGCTGGCGGAAGCGTGCCCGCCAACTCGCGGGGTCGCGAGAGGCGGCCTGAAGCGCCCTGGCGGCCTGGGGCGCCACCGGCGTCAACGCCGCCAACAGGCGGGACACGGCCGTTGGATAGAAGTTCAACGGATCGACCTCGACGGTCTGGGCGCCGCAGCGCCGGGCCTCGTCTGCGATCGTCGCCAGGGCATCCGGCCCGTCCGACAGGCCCGGCAATGCGGGGGCGACGAACACCCACGTCGCGATCCCTGCGCCTGCCAGCGTTCGCAGCGCCTCCAGACGCCGCGACGGCGGGGGCGCGCCCGGCTCGAGGACTCGAGCCAGTTCGTCGGACAGCGTCGTGATCGAGAAGCCGACGCGGATCCGGGTGTCGCCCAGCAACCCTCCGAACGACGCCAGCAGATCCAGGTCGCGGACGACCAGATCCGACTTGGTCAGGATGGACACCGACAGGCCCGACCCGGCCAGCGCCGCCAGGCAGGCCCGGGTCAGTCGCGCCTGGGCCTCGGCCGGCTGGTAGGGGTCGGTCACGCTGGACAGCACGACCTCGCCCGTGCGGGGGCGCCGCAACTCGCGCGCCAGGACGTCGGCGACGTTGACCTTGGGTTCGACCCAGGTGCCCCAGGGCGCCTCGTGACCGCCGAACCGCCCCATGAACGATGCGTAGCAGTAGACGCAGGCGTGGGTGCATCCGACGAACGGGTTGACGCACCAGTCCACGCCGGGGATGCCCGATCGGTTCAGGGCGGTGCTGCATCTGCGTTCGCTCACGGGTCGATGATTACCGCCTTCCCGCGACGGCGTCACGTGCCGGGTTCGGCGGGACCTCGTCCGCCAGCGTCCGGCGCCAGCGGAGTACCGGCCACCCCAGGCGGCGGGCGGCGCGCAGGAGCCGAGGGTCCGGGTTGACCGCGAACGGCCGCCCGACCGCGGACAGCAACGGCTGGTCCGAAGTGCTGTCGCTGTAGAACGCGCACGCGGACAGCGGCACTCCGTGGCGGTCGGCCCACTGGCGCGCCAGCGTCAGCTTGTTGGCTCCGTAGGGAATCGGCCGGTCCCAGTCCTCGACGAATCGTCCGTGGTGCATGTGCTGACGGAACGCCAGGATGCCGTCCAGCGGCACCAGTTCGGCAAAGCGCTCCAGCAGGTACACCGACGACGCGGACAGCAGCACCACGGCCTCACCGGCCGCCCGGTGCGCCCGCATGGCCTCCAGGCCATCCACGTGGACGTTCGGGCGCACGTGGTCGCGAAACGCCTCGTCCAGCAGCGCGCGCCCGTCCTCGAAGGACGTGCCGACGAAGGGCTGCACGCCCATCGCATAGACGCGCTCGAAGTCCAGGATGCCCAAGTGGTGGCGCAGGTGGGACCAGGCGATCCGGATCATGTCGCCGCCCGTCAACACGCCTTCGCGCCGCAGAATCGAGGCGCACAGGAACGCCGTCGAGCCGCGGACCAACGTGTGATCCACATCGAAGAACGCGATGCCGGGGAATGCCGACGTGCCGTCCAGGGATTCCATGCGGCAAGTCTGGGGGGACCCGAACGCGTTGTCAATTCAGGCGATCCCTTCCGGTCCGGCGCGTTCACCATCAACCCCGGCGGATCGCCTCGGACACCGCGTGCGCCAATTCTGCCATCCCGTAGGGCTTCTGGAGGAACCCGTCGATCCGTTCCTCGCGCAGGCCCTCGCGCAGGATCTCGGTTTCGTAGCCGGACATGAACACGACAGGGATGTCTGGCCGGATCTTGCGCATCTCGCGCAGCGCGTCCAGGCCGTTCATTTCCGGCATCACCATGTCCATCAACACCAGGTCGATGCGGCCCTCGTGACCGCGCAATGCCTGGACCGCCTTCAATCCGTCCTCGGCGACGAGGGGTTCGTAGCCCATCTCGGCCAGCAGCTCCGCTCCCAGGCGGCGCAGGATCTTGTCGTCGTCGGCGATCAATATCGTTCCCAGGCCCCGGAGCCGCTCGGCGGTCGGCACCGCGACTGCGGCGACCTCGCCTTCGGACAGCGGCAGGTACACCCGGAACACCGACCCCTCCCCGAGCCGGCTCTCGACCCGGATGACGCCGTTGTGGTCGCGGACGACGCCGTACACCGCCGACAGCCCCAGTCCCGTTCCCTGGCCACTGGGCTTCGTGGTGAAGAACGGCTCGAACAGGTGCGCCATGACCTCGGGTCCCATGCCGACGCCCGTGTCCTCGATCGCGACCTCGACGTAGCGTCCCGGCGGAATCGGCGGCATCGCATCGGCGCTGGGCTCGTCGAACGATACGTTGCGCGTCGCGAACGTCACCCGGCCGCCGGACGGCGTCGCGTCGCGTGCGTTGACCGCCAGATTCAGCAGCGCGTTGTGGATCTGGGACGCGTCGCCCTGCAGCGTCGTGTCCCGCGCATCCAGGTGCAGGTCCACCTTGAGGTCCTTGTCGATGGTTCGCAGCAGCAGGTCGGCGACCAACCGCACCGAGTCGTGGATGTCCATCGGTCGCGTCATCACGCGGCCTTTGCGCGAGAACGTCAGCAGGCGCGACGTCAGTTCCCGCGAGTGATGCGCGGTCTCGACGATGCTGGCCGCGTAGCCGCGCAGCGGCGAGTCCTCGGGCGTCTTCATCGTCAGCAGTTCGCCGTAGCCCAGGATACCGCACAGCGCGTTGTTGAAGTCGTGCGCTATGCCGCCCGCCAGGCGGCCCACGGTTTCCAGTTTCTGGGCGTGCCGCAGGGTCTCTTCGATCTGCTGCTGGCGGGTCACGTCCTGCAGCGCGATCACCGCTCCCCGGACACCGCCGCGCGCGTCGCGGATCGGGGCGCCCGATCCCTGGACCAGCACGTGCCCGCCGTCCTTGCGCCGCAACTGGAGCGGGCGTTCGAGTCGGACCGTCGTGCCGTCGCGCAGCACGGGGTCGAAGGGATCCTGGAGCCGGTCCGGATCGTCGGGTTGCGCCAGCGGCAGGACATCGGCCACCAGCCGTCCCGTGGCATCGTCCGCGCTCCACCCCGTCACCTGCTCGGCGGCAGGGTTCATGCCGGCCACGCGCAGGTCGGTCCCGCAGGTCACGACGCCCTCGGCGATCGACCCCAGCGTGACCCGCAGATCCTCCTCGCGTCGGCGGATCTCCTCGCGGCTGCGCTGGATGGACTGGAAGAGCGGGGCGATCAGCGCGACACCGCACACCATCGCCAGCGAGATGCCCACGGACACCAGCGCTTCGGACAACAGGGTCCCGTGGAACATGGCCTCGTCGCCCCACCCGGCCAGCACGCCGTACAGCGTGATGCAGCGACGGGCGGACATCAGCAGCAGGGCACAGCAGATCAGGATCCACGCCAGGCTTCGGCGGGTGACCCAGATCAGGCGCAGCGCCAGAACCGCCGCCGCCACCTGGATCACGATCGAAAGGCCCAGCAGATACGCCACCATACGCAAGCCTCCCCGCAAAGCGGAAACGACCGGTTCGACACGACGCCTGGGATGGGACTCATCTTCGACCCGATCCGGACGCAAGTCAACGCGGGTCCGTCGGCGCCGATTCAGGGGGTCCCGGCGGCAACGGTCTGGGAGGATCTTCGTGTACCGACTGGGAGGGGATGGATCGGGCGATTCACCTCTTGACCGCACGCGTGGGCCAGGGTCACAATCCCGGGAACGGTTCGTTTTCCACACCCCATCGCGGGAGAAGTGCCCATGCTCCAGGACGCGGAACGCAAGACCCTTCAGGACACGGCGCGGCGGCTGCGGGAACGCATCATCGAGGTGACGTACTCGTGCGGCGGTGCGCACGTCGGCGGCGCGATGAGCCAGCACGACCTGCTGATCGCGCTCTACTACAAGTATCTGCGAATCGACCCGCGGAACCCCCGCTGGGAGGACCGGGACCGCTTCGTGCTGTCCAAGGGCCACGGCGGCGTCGGTCACGCGGTGATCCTGGCCGACAAGGGCTTCTATGACACCAAGCTGCTGGACGACTTCAACAAGACCGGCTCGCCGTTCGGCATGCACCTGGATTGGCTGAAGGTCCCCGGGGTCGATGTGTCCACCGGGTCGCTGGGCCACGGTCTGCCCCTGGCGCTGGGCATGGCGCTGGGCGGGCGGCAGCAGGGGCGCGACTACCGCGTGTACTGCGTGATGTCCGACGGTGAACTGCAGGAAGGTTCGGTCTGGGAGGCCGCGATGGCGGCGGCCCAGTTCAAGGCCACAAACCTGACTGCGTTCGTGGACCGGAACAAGTTGTCGCTGGACGGGCCCACCGAATCGATCATGGCGCTCGAGCCCCTGGACAAGAAGTTCGAGGCGTTCGGCTGGCGCGTGCTGTCGATCGACGGCCACGACTATGACGCGATCTGCGAGGCGATCGAAACGGCCCACGCCGAGACCGGGCGCCCGGTCATGATCATCGCCGACACGATCAAGGGCAAGGGCGTGGACTACATGGAAAACCAGACGGCGTGGCACTACGGCGGCCTGGACAACGACATGCGGGACCGCGCGCTGGCTTCGGTCCGGCGGATGAAGTAGCACGGCAAGCGCCCGGGGTGCGTCCCCGGGTTTCGCGGAGGAACGACCCATGGCGAAGGCGCAAGGGCTGACCTGGACGGTCGAGGATGCCGACAGCATGACCCAGGCCGAGGTGTACGGCGAGGTGCTGACGCAGATCGGCCAGCAGAACCCGAAGGTGGTGGCGTTGACGGCCGACCTGGCGAAATCGACCAAGATCGGTCGATTCGGCGAGGTGATCCCCGAGCGGTTCTACAACTTCGGGATCGCGGAAGCGAACATGATCGCGGTCGCTTCGGGGATGGCGGAAACGGGCCTGATTCCGGTCGTGTCCACGTTCGCGACGTTCGCGTCGATGCGCGCGGCGGAATTCGTGCGCACCGACCTGTGCTACCAGAAGCGCAACGTCAAGATCATCGCCACGCACTCGGGCACGTCGTTCGGCACCGCGGGAACGACGCACCACTGCACCGAGGACCTGTCGATCATGCGGACGTTCGCGGGGATGACCGTGATCGCGCCGGCCGACGCCTACGAGACGGCGCGCGCGGTGGCGGCGGCGATCGAGATCGAGGGCCCGGTCTACATCCGCATCGGGCGCGGGTTCGAGCCGCCGCTGCACAAGTCGATGGACTTCGACTTCGAGGTCGGCAAGGCGATCGAACTGCGCGAGGGCACCGACGTGACGGTGATCGCGACGGGGGTCACCGTGGTCCACGCGGTCGAGGCCGCGGACCGGGCGCGCGAACAGGGCGTGTCGGTGCGCGTGCTGGACATGCACACGATCAAGCCCCTGGATGTGGATGCGGTGGTGCGGGCGGTCAAGGACACGCGGCGCATCATCACCGTCGAGGACCATTCCACGATCGGCGGGCTGGGGACGGCGGTGGCCGATGCCATCGCGGCGTCCGGCAAGGGGTGCGCCTTCAAGAAGCTGGGGTACCAGGACCAGTTCTCGATCGTGGGGTACCCCGAGGATCTGCTGCACCTGTACAAGCTGGACGGCGACGGGATCCTGGAGGCCATCGGCCTGATCCTGAAGCAGGACTTCGAGCAGGACGAGGACTGGGAGGACGAAATCTGACATGGCAGCGCCGTTGGAGGAACTCAGGGCGCGGGTGTTCCTGCGGTCCGCCCTGCCGCTGGTCAAGGTGGTGCTCGCGCAGCGTCCGGGCTATCGACGGTTCCTGATTCGCGCGGGGGGCGTGATCCAGTTCGCGGCGCGCGACAGCGAGCAGGCGGCCTGGGTCGGCATGTCGCCCGACGGCATCGAGGTCAAGCCGGGTCGGCATCCCGAGCCGTCCATCACGCTGACGTTCAAGACGTTGAAGGAGCTGAACACCTTCTTTGCCGGCGGGACCGCGTTGCCCGGGGTCGCGGGGCTGCGGGGCGTGCCGACGCTGATGCGGTTCCTGCCCTTCATGCTGAAACTGAAGATCCTGATGCCGACCGCGATGCCGACGGACCCGGCCGAGAAGGCGCTGAAGGTCCGGATGCTGATGCAGATGATCGCCAGCGGACTGTCGCAACTGAACAAGGGGGGCGACGAGGTGCTGGCACCCTATGCCAAGAAAAGTCCGGACCGCGTGTTCCAGTTCACGGTGGAGGGCGGCGGGCCGGCGAACTACCTGCGCGTCAAGGCGGGCAATTCCAAGGCCGGCGCCGGGACGTACACGCGGCGGCGGCCTTACGTCCACATGATCTTCCGGGACATCGACGCGGCATTCGAGGTGCTGACGCAGCGAGTGGGCACGGTGGAAGCGGTGCGCGAGGGGTTCCTGCGGGTCGAGGGGGCGATGGAGGGCAGCAAGGACATCGGCGCCTTCATGCAGCACCTGGACGCGCTGACGATGGGATGACGGGAGGGCGGTCATGGACAAGGTCGTGACGTCGGTTCTGGGCCGGCTGGGCGTCCTGCCGGCGACGGGGCTGCGGGACGCGGTCCGGGCGCAGATGCATCTGCACGCGGTTCTGCCGCGGCTGGGGGACCTGGCCCGGCTGGATGACGAGGCGCGTGGACTCGTTGCCGGAATGAAGGTCGGCATCGCGTTCCAGGTGCTGGGCGGGCCGCGGGTCGTGCTGCGCTTCGCGAACGGGGGTGTGACGGCGGCGAAGGAGGGTGGGGCCAACGTGTGCCTGCTGTTCCCGTCGGCGGCGAAGCTGAACGCCATGTTCGACGGGCAGAAGGTCACGCCGATTCCACTGAAGGGCGTGCATCGGATGGGCGACCTGAAGAAGCTGACGCGCCTGACGGACATCCTGACGCGCTACCTGAAGCCGTCCGATGTCGATATGGCCGACGCGGGCTTCCGGGCGAAGCACGTGGAACTCAGCCTGCTGGTCGGGCTGGCCGCGACGGCGGCGATTGCCGAACTGGAACCCAAGGGCCGGCGCATCGCGGGTCACATGCCGTCGGGCACGATGGTCTACGACATCGGCGGGGGACCCAAGGCCCACGTCGTCATCGATCACGGGAAGATCCAGGCGTGCGCGGGCGCGATTGACGACCCGACGACGACCATCGAGATTCGCGACGTGGACCTGGCCGTGGCGTTGATCAAGGGCCAGGTGGACACGTTCGCGGCCAACGGAGCGGGCGACATCCGGGCCAGCGGGTCGCTGACGCTGGCGGACGAATTCAACACGCTGTTCGACCGGGTCGGGCTGTACCTGGCCTGATTCGGGCGCCGGGAGGTGGGAAATGGATCTGTACCGCTTCGACCAGTCGAAGGCGCTGTTCGAGCGCGCGACCAAGGTGATTCCCAGCGGCATTTCGGGCAACAAGAACCCGGCGTTCGCGGTGCCCGGTTCCTTCCCGTACTTCGCCGAGTCGGGGAAAGGCTGCCGATACATCGACGTGGACGGCAACGAGTACATCGACTACCTGGCCGGCTACGGCCCCATCGTTCTGGGCTACAACGATCCCGTGGTCGATGCCGCGGCGGCCGAACAGCGCACGCGCGGCGCCGCGTTCAACCACCCGACGCAGCGGGCGGTCGAGCTGGCCGAGAAGCTGGTCGGCATGATTCCGGCCATCGACTGGTGCGCGTTCGGCAAGAACGGGTCCGACGTGACGGCGTACGCGATCCAGACGGCTCGCGAACACACCCAGCGTCGCAAGATCCTGATGGCCAACGGCGCGTACCAC
>JARKOL010000085.1 GCA_029975745.1 Myxococcota bacterium
TGGCGCGCGAGTGGGGGAACCGGCTGGCGACGGTGTTCGACGGACCCTTGGCGCCGGGGGATCCCGGGCCGTCGGGCGGGGATGCGCCGCTGGCAATGCCGACCCTCGCGCCGGTCGTCGAGGACCCGCCGGATGCGCTTCTGGAAAGCAGCGTGTTGCGCGAGTGGGTCTCGAATCTGCCGTTCGCGGACCTGCTGCTGAAGCTGCTGAACAACGTCGCGCTGTGGGCCGGAAACCTGCTGCTGGTGCTGGTGTTCGTCGTGTACCTGGTGGGGGGGCGGACGCCAAGTTCGCACAAGTCCGGCATCTGGCGCCAGATCGACATGCGGGTGCGCCGCTACATCCTGGTCAAGGTGGCGACCTCGGCGCTGACGGGCGTCCTGGTGGCCGTGATCCTGACGATCCTGGGGCTGGATCTGGCGGTCGTCTTCGGCGTCCTGGCGTTCCTGCTGAACTTCATCCCGTCGGTCGGGTCGATCATCGCGACGGTGCTGCCGTTGCCGGTCGCGCTGGTCCAGTACGACACGACGATGATGGTGCTGCTGGTGCTGGTGATTCCGGGGGCGGTCCAGCTGACCATCGGCAACGTGGTCGAACCGAAGATCATGGGGTCGGCCCTGTCGCTGCACCCGATCACCATCCTGCTGGCCCTGATCTTCTGGGGCATCCTGTGGGGGATTGCCGGGATGCTGCTGGCCGCGCCGATCACCGCCGTGCTGAAGATCGTGCTGGACCGGGTGCCCGGCGCCCAGCCGATTGCCCGCTTGCTGGAAGGGGAACTACCCGGGAGCGCCGACGCGAAGACCTGACGCGTGCGGACGCGCCCGAAACAGGTGCCAGGATGGATCACGACTCGCCGGACCCGGTGCTGGAACTGGACTGCCTGCCGCCCGATCCCGTGTTCGAACCGGGGATTCGTCGGGCGCCATCCCGGGGCCTGCGGCTGGGCCGCGCCGACACCGAGCGGGCCCTGGCCAACGCGTTGCGCTACGTTCCCTCGCGGTTCCACGAGGCGCTGGCCCCCGAGTTCCTGCACGAGCTGCGCACCCACGGCCGCATCTATGGGTATCGGTTTCGCCCCGCGGGTCGCCTGGTCGGCCGGCCGGTGGACGCGTACCCGGGGCGCACGCTGGCGGGGCGCGCGATGCAGGTGATGATCGACAACAACCTGGATTTCGACGTCGCGCTGTACCCCTACGAGCTGGTGACGTACGGCGAAACGGGCCAGGTCTGCCAGAACTGGATGCAGTACCGGCTGATCATGCGCTTCCTGGCCCGGATGACCGAGGACCAGACCCTGGTCGTGTCCTCCGGCCACCCGCTGGGACTGTTCCCGTCGCGGCCCGACGCGCCGCGGGCCATCGTCACGAACGGCCTGGTCGTCGGGATGTTCGACAACCCCGACGACTTCCACCGGCTGGCGGCGCTGGGCGTCGTCAACTACGGCCAGATGACGGCCGGCGGCTGGATGTACATCGGGCCCCAGGGGATCGTCCATGGGACCTACATCACGTTGTTGAATGCGGGGCGACGCTACCTGGGCGTTCCCGCGGACGGCGACCTGCGGGGGCGCCTGTTCGTGTCGTCGGGGCTGGGGGGCATGTCCGGTGCCCAGCCGAAGGCGGTCGAGATCGCCGGGGGTGTCGGCATCGTGGCCGAGGTGGACGAAAGCCGGATCGCGACGCGCCACGATCAGGGGTGGGTCTCGCGAGTGTCGGCGGATCCCGCCCAGTGCGTCGCCTGGGCCCGTCAGGCCGTGGCGGACGGGCGGCCCCTGTCGATCGCGTTCCACGGCAACGTCGTGGATCTGCTGGGGCACCTGGACACGCATCGGGTGCCCGTCGATCTGCTCAGTGACCAGACCTCGTGCCACGCCGTCTACGAAGGGGGCTACACGCCGGTCGGACTGACGTTCGCGCAGGGACGGGACCTGGTTCGCGACGACCCGGCGGCCTTTCGGGCGCATGTCGATGCCAGCCTGCGGCGCCACTTCCAGGTGCTGGAGCGCCTGGTCGCCAGGGGCGCGCGCTTCTGGGACTACGGCAACGCGTTCCTGAAGGCGGTCTTTGACGCGGGAGTGACCGAGGTCGCGCGCAACGGCCGCGACACCCACGACGGGTTCGTGTGGCCGTCCTACGTCGAGGACATCATGGGGCCGCTGTGCTTCGACCGCGGCTTCGGGCCGTTCCGCTGGGTGTGCCTGTCCGGGGCGGATGGCGACCTGCGGGCCACCGACGCCGCCGCGATGGCGTGCATCGACCCCTCCCGCAGTGCGCTGGACCGGGACAACCACGCCTGGATCCGGGATGCCGAGCGCAACGCCCTGGTCGTCGGCACCAAGGCGCGGATCCTGTACGCCGATGCCGAGGGGCGCGTGCGCATCGCGCGGACCTTCAACCGGATGGTGCGCGAAGGCCGGATCGGTCCCGTCGTCATCGGCCGGGACCACCACGACGTGTCGGGCACCGATTCGCCGTTCCGCGAAACCGCCAACATTCGCGACGGCTCCAGCCCCACGGCGGACATGGCTCATCAATGCTTCGCCGGCAACGTCGCCCGGGGCATGACCTGGGTGGTGCTGTCCAACGGGGGCGGCGTCGGGGTGGGCAAGTCGATCAACGGCGGCAATGGGATCGTGCTGGACGGGTCCGAGCGGATCGATGCGGTGCTGGCATCCGGACTGGACTGGGACGTCATGGGCGGCGTGGCCCGGCGGTCCTGGGCGTGCAACGACGGCGCGGTGGAAACCGCCCGTGCCTGGAACGAACGGATGGCGGGTCGGGGACAAATCCTGTTGCCGAACGTGCCGGATCCCGATCTGCTGGCGCGCACCGTGGCCGCCCCGCATGTCGGGGGTGTCAAGGAGCCGCCCGCGACCTGACGCAACCGCGGTCGGGGACGCTTTTTCGCGTTGACGCGGGGCCCGCACTGGTGCAACCTCGTGTCGCCCCTTGGCGAGGAGGATGATCCATGGGCAAGAAGACGTACCGTTTCCCGCACACCCTGGGCCGCGAAGAGGCGCTGAAGCGCGCGCTGCCGATGGCGGACAACCTGTCCCGCAAGTACATGATGAAGCAGGAAGCGACCCCCGAGGGCTTCCACATGACCGGCAAGGGCGCCGAGACCTGGGTCGTGGTCACCGACGACGCGATCGAGGTCACCATGGAACTGAGCTTCCTGATCGAGAAGCTGGCGGGCGCCCAGATCGAGTCCGAACTGAACTACAAGGTGCCGAAGGCGCTGGCGTAGGCGTTTCCTGCCATTGCGGCGCCACCGGCCCGGCCGGCCCCGGAACTCGCGGAGGGACACGATGGCTGACCTCAGGACAAGCTACCTGGGACTGGAGTTGGCGAACCCGATCCTGGTCGCCAGCTCCGGGATGACCGGGTCGATCGACGGCGTCCGGCGTTGTGCCGAAGCGGGGGCCGGCGCGGTCGTGCTGAAATCGATCTTCGAGGAGCAGATTGCCCACGAGGTCGAAGGATTGTACCCGCCCGGCGACCCCGCGATGGTCCACCCCGAGGCGTACGACTACATCACGGCCTACGGTCGCGATCATGCGGTCGATCACTACCTGAATCTGGTCGAGCAATCGCGCGCCCTGGCCGGGATCCCGGTCATCGCCAGCATCCACTGCGTGTCGGCCGGGGCCTGGACCGAGTTCGCATCGCGGGTCGAGGAGGCCGGGGCGCACGCGCTGGAATTGAACGTCTATCTGCCGCCGACCCGGATGACCCAGACCGCTGCGGAACTCGAGACGACGTATTTCGAGATCGCCCGTTCGGTCAAGCGCCGCGTGGGCATCCCGGTGTCGCTGAAGGTCGGCTCCCACTTCACCGCGCTGGCCGGGTTCCTGTCCGGCCTGTCGCGCGAGGCGGATGGCCTGGTGCTGTTCAACCGCTACCATCGGATGGACTTCGACATCGACCGGGTCGAGATTGTCGGCGGGGCCATCCACAGCCTGGAACACGAGATGCAGGTGCCGCTGCGCTGGATCTCGATCCTGGCGGGCCATGTCCACGGCGATCTGGCCGCGACGACCGGCGTTCACGATGGCGCCGCGGTCGTCAAGGCGCTGCTGGCGGGTGCCTCGACCGTCCAGGTGGCTTCGGCATTGTACCGCCACGGGCTGGGGCACCTGGGCCGCATGCGGGACGAACTGGCCGCCTGGATGGACGCGCACGGGTTCGCCCGCATCGACGAGTTCAAGGGCATGCTCAGCCGCGCCCGCACCCGCACTCCAGACGCCTACGAGCGGGTCCAGTTCATGAAGACATCCGTCGGGATCGAATAGGCACGCCCCATCCGCCCCGGGGAGGTTTCAAGGACGCCGATGAGCGGACACGACCACGGGCATGGCCGACCGGCGCGCGGGGACGATGGCCGCGCGCGCGCTTCCCGCCGCCTGGGTTGGACTCTGGCCCTGATCGTCGCGTACATGGGGGTCGAGGTCGTCGGCGGCCTGTGGACCAACTCGCTGGCCCTGTTGTCCGATGCCGGCCACATGCTGTCGGATGCGGCCGCCCTGGCCCTGTCGCTGGCGGCCCTGTGGATTGCCCGACGTCCGCCGACGCCCGAACGCACCTATGGATACCACCGGGCCGAGATCCTGGCGGCGCTGATCAACGGCGCGGCGTTGGGGGCCATCGCGATCCTGATCTTCATCGAGGCATGGGATCGCTTCAATGCGCCTCCGACGGTGCGTGGCGGGCCGATGCTGGCCATTGCCGCCGGGGGCCTTGCCGTCAACCTGGTCGCGCTGGCCCTGTTGTCGGCGGACCGTGCCCACAGCCTGAACGTCCGGGGGGCCTGGCTCCACGTGCTGGGCGATGCGCTGGGCAGCGTCGGCGCGATGGTCTCCGGCCTGCTGATCTGGGGATTCGGTTGGTACTGGGCGGATCCGGTCGCCTCGGTCGCCATCGGGGTGCTGATCCTGGTGTCCTCGTGGCGGTTGTTGCAGGAAACGCTGGGGATCCTGATGGAGGGATCCCCCGCGCACCTGGACGTGTCGGCCATTCGCCAGGCGCTGGCCTCGGCACCCGGTGTCCGGGACGTCCACGACCTGCACGTGTGGACCATCACCAGCGGGATGGACAGCCTGTCGTGCCACGTGGTCGCCGATGCCGACGCGTGCCCGTCGGACCTGCTGGCGCACCTGCGTCGGACGCTGCACGATCGGTTCGGGCTGGACCACGTGACGATCCAGATCGAAACGGAGCCGCTGGACGAACATTGTTGCGGCAGCACCTGAACCCGCCGTGCCCCGGACCCGTGGCCTTCCCCGGACCACCGCGGTCATCGCACGACCCGACGCGCCCCCCTGGCCACCAGCCAGGACTCCGCCCGGTCCCGCTGGTCCCCGTGAAGGACCACGTCGCCGTCCTCGGTCCCGGCGCCGCATCCCAGCGCTCGTGCCATCGTTCGCGCCAGGTCGGCCAGGGCCTCGTCCGGCCAGCCCAGCCCCTGGACGCGCGTCACGGTCCTGCCGCCACGCCCCTTGCGCTCCAGTCGCACCACGACCTTGCCTGGGAACGCGGGCATGCCGATGGCCCGGGCAGGGTCGCTGGTCCCGCTTCCGCGGTCAGGGGCATCCCCAGCCGGGAGAGGCGGCGCCACGGGGTCCTGGGGCACCAGTCCCCGCGCCCGAAGCAGGTCTCCCAGGCTGACGCCGCCGCCCTGGCGCGAGGCACCGTCCGTCGGGATTCGTGACTTGGGTTCGCGATTGGTCATCTTCCGTTTCCCCAAAACCGGCGAACGGGTGCAGAATCGTCCGGTTGAGGTCGCCTGTCAAAGGCGATCGTTCCACACCACGGGAGATGTCCGACATGACCGCATCGCAGGTGCTGTTCCTGATTGCGACCCTGCTTGGGGGCCTGGGGCTCTTCATCTACGGGATGAAGATCATGACCCAGGGGCTGCAGGCGCTCGCGGGGACACGGATGCGCACCCTGCTGTCACGCCTGACGCGCAATCGGGCCACCGGGGCCGCCGCCGGTACGACCATCGGCTTCCTGGTCCATTCGGGTGCCGGCGCGGTGATGCTGATCGGGTTCATCAACGCGGGCCTCCTGACCCTCGAGGCCTCGATCCCGATCATGATCGGGAACAACCTGGGCACCACGCTGTCGATGCAGCTGTTCTCGTTCCACATCGGTTCCTACTGCTACTTCGCGATCGCGATCGGCTTCCTGATGCAGCTGCTGTCCCGTCGCGACGCCGTCCGTGAGGTCGGCCTGATGATCCTGGGCATCGGCCTGCTGTTCCTGGGCATGAACACCATGTCGGACGCGGTGGTGCCGCTGAAGCAGGGCGGGTACATCCAGCCGTTCCTGGCCCACACCGACGGGGCGACGGCCGGGGGCATGGCACTGGGCATCGTGCTGTCGGCGCTGTTCACCGGGATCCTCCAGTCCAGCGGCGCCATGGTCGGCATGCTGTTCGCGCTGGCCCACGGCGGGGCGTTCGATTCGCTGTCCCAGGTGTTTCCCCTGGTGCTGGGTGCCCACATCGGCACCTGCGTCGTCGGGCTGTTCGGCAGTCTGGGGACCAACATCGAGGCGCGCCGCTCGGCCGTTTCCCACCTGATGTTCAACGTGCTGGGCAGCATCGCCGCCGCCCTGATGTACCCGCTGTACGCCATGGTGCTGCCGCTGGTCGGCCAGGATCTGGTTCGCCAGATCGCGAACGCGCACACGGGCGTGCAGCTGGTCAACGGCCTCATCCTGCTGCCGCTGGCCGGCCCGTTTGCCCTGCTGATCCGCAAGATGACCCCCAGCCGGTCCGCCCCGGTGGCGCGCAGCCACCTCGAGGACGACTACCTGGACACGCCCGAGACGGCCATCGTCGCGGTGCTCCAGGAGACGCGTCGCATGGCGAACCTGGCGCGCAAGATGGTGCGCCAGGCGATGGGCTGCATGGTGCGTCGATCGTCCGACAAGATGTCGGCGGTCCTCCAGAACGAGGAGTCGGTCGATCTGCTGAAGGAGACGATCAACGACTACCTGTTCCGGGTCAGTCGGCGGCGGCTCTCGCGCCGCCAGGCCGTGATCCTGCAGTACCTGCAGCGCACCGTGACCGACATCGAGCGCATCGGCGATCATGCCGAGAACCTGATCGAGATCATCCGGGACAAGAACGACCGCAAGGTCTGGTTCGACGACGAGACCGTGCAACTGCTGGTCGCCCTGTACCAGAAGGCCGACCACGTCCTGGGGCTGATGGTCGAATCCCTGAATCCGCGAAACGAGTCCTTCGACCAGTCCGCCGAGGCGATCATGAAGGCGCGCGAGGAATACAAGGCGCTGTCCGTCCGGATCCGGGATCGCTACACCGAACGCGTGTTGTCCCGGGACGACGACGCGATGCACGGCATCGTTCATGCCAGCATCGTTTCGACGCTGGACCGGATCGTCAAGCACTCCCGCAACGTCGCGTCGGCCGAACAGTCGCCCCTGTTCCGCCTGAAGCCGCACAAGCTGGGCCGCCGGGCCGAGCCGGGGCCGGGCGACACGGTCGAGGGGCGGGGGGCCGGCGGGGTGGACCTGGCGGTGTTCCGGACCGACGATCTGGATCACCTGGACGACGGGGACGCGCCGAAGGTGGCCGGTCGGAAGCCGGATCGGGAAGCGTAGTCCTGGGGCGGGGTGTCGGGCCCGGGCCTACGGGCAGGCGCCGGCGACGTACGCCAGTCCACCGAAGCACTTCTCGGGGAAGCAGGCCGTCGGGTAGGTGAAGCCGTCCGCGCCGCAGACCTGGCCGGCCGGGTCCCACGGCATGGGGGTGGACAGCGAACCGCAGATGTTCTGGCAGCCGGTGAAGCACAGGCCCGCCGTGCCGCCCGTTCCACCCAGGCACGTCTTGAAGCAGTCGTTCTGGTAGCTGCGGAAGTTGCCGCGATCGTCCACGCCGCACACCGGGTTCAGCGTCCGCGGGCACTGCTCGCAGATGCCGACGCACGGCCCGTCGTGCAGCACGCCGCCGGCCCGACAATTCGCTTCGCACGTATTGACGTAGTCCTTGCCGTCGTTGCCGCAGACCGCCTCGCCCGTCTGGGGACACAGGGTCTCGCCCTGGCAGGCCGCGTAGCAGGAGTTCCGACGCAGGTGGCCGGCGGTGGTGCAGACCGGGTTGGTCGGCTGGGCGTCGCATTCCGGGCAGCACACGCCGCTGTAAGCCACCAGCTTGCCCTTGGTGCCGCAGGTCGTGGCCGCGCAGGCATTCATGTACGTCACGTTGTCGTCGCCGCAGACCGGGTCGCACGTGTTCGGGCACACCGTGCAGGAATCCGTCGTACAGGCGCCCAGACACGCCCGGGTCACGCCGGTGTCCCCGAAGCAGGTCGCGGCGTTGTTGAACTCGCAGTTGTTCCAGTACGTCTTGCTGTTGGAGCCGCAGACCGGGTTGTAGGGCTGGCCCAGGCAGGGTTCGCACGTCGGCCGCGGGCAGTCGCCGAAGTTCAGGATCAGCTCGTCGTAGTCGTCGCTGCATCCGGACGCCGTCTTCAGCACGCACAGGTCCGGATAGGAGGCCTCGACCCCGTCCACCTTGGCGCAGACCTTGCCGCAGCTCGCGAAGGACAGCCGGTCGCATTCGTCCTGCAGGTCGCAGTCCAGACACTCCGAGCATTTGCCCTTCCGCAGGATGAAGTCGTCGGTGCTCTCGCCGCAGTTGACCGAGCCGGTGCAGCCGACGCAATTGGGTCCCGGGGCGCAGATGGCGCACTGGGCGCAGCGGGCACCCTGGTAGTCCTGGCCGTCGGTGCCGCAGTACCAGAAGTCCTCGGTTGTGCAGGGGCAGTAGGGCTCGACCACGTCGGTCTGTGTGCCCGGATCCTCGGTCGCGTCCCCCGCGTCCGTCGGCTCGACATCGTCGATGGTCCCCGGGTCTTCGGTGGTTCCGGGGTCGCCGGTATCCACGCCGGGGTCCGGCCGGCCCGGATCCTCGGTCACGCCGTCGTCGGCCTCGCCCGGATCAATCTGCACGTTGTCCGGAAGCACGTCCCCGGGGACGTCATCATCCCAGCCCGGGTCGGTCTTGCCGTCACCCCCGCCGCAAGCGACCAGCGAGAACGCGACCATCAAGGAAACGAACGTCGTGAGCGACTTCGAGGTCATGGGAGCCTCCCCCCTGTGGTGGCAAGAACCAAACGGCCGAAAACGCCTGTGGCCAACAGGCCCCTAGTTTACGGGATCCACCTGCAACCACGCAATCCCATTCTCTTTCCGGTTTCGGGGCGCGACGATCTGTGCCGGTTGCGGGTCGGGAGCGGGTTGAACTTACGGAAAGTAATGCGAAATATCGATCAGGCCCTACGGCAGGAAGACGCGGATGGACGATTCGATGACCCAGTTTTCGGCGCGCGTGACGTCGTGGGCGTACCCGACGTCCACCCCCACCCACTTCGAGACATACCCCAACCCGGCACTGATGCGCTTCTGGTCCCGGACGATCGTGCCGACCCGATCCCAGGCGAACCCTGCCCGCACGGCGATGGCCTGGGCCAGCGTCAGTTCCAGGCCGAACATGGGACTGACCGTGGCCTTGTCCTTGGACTGCAGGTCGATGTCCACATCGACCCCGAAGTGCAGGATGGAATAGACGATGCCCACGCCGACCCCGACGGAGCGGGGGGCATAGGGGACGCCCTTCTCGGTGGTGCGCAGGGTCTTCGACACCGGCATCTTGATCAGGTTCATGCCGGCCACGCCGATGTAGAACAGGTCGTTGACGCCCAGCAGCACGCCGACGTCCAGGGTCGGGGCCCACTTGTCGTAGTTCAGTCGGGTGTTCTTGCTGTTCTTGGCCGAGATCTTCATGTACCGGAAGCCGCCGCCGTACGCGAAGAACACGCTCTTCGAACGGAACGACGAGGACACCCCGCTGCGGATGTCGTGGGTCTGGGTCAGGGTGCCGTCCCGGGTGCCTCGCGAATACGAATACGCCACGCCGCCGGCCACGTGCGGGTTCGTCTTGGAATCGACCAGCGAGACGTGGAAGTTGTGGCGCGACGCCCAGTTGCGGTAGCCGTATCCCGCGTCGATCGCGTACTGCATCCCCTGGGACATGGCGGCGGGGTTGTAGTAGAGGCCCGAGGTCCCGAATCCCAGGGTGCGGACCGCATCGGACATGCCCAGGGCGCGCGCCGGGGCGCCGTCCTCCCGGGCCAGGGCGGGCAGGGCCGCCACAACGACCATCAGGAACGACAGGAACGCGATGCTGCGGCGCATGGGCGATCCGGAGCCAGAGGGCGGGGACACGGTATTTCGGCGGCGTCGGCATGTCAAGAATCCGTCCTTGCCTGGCATGGGCCGGTGCGGCGTGCTACGCTCCGATCGGGTCTTGCAGGAGTGGAGAATGCCCGCAGAGCGAATGATCGTCGTGATTCCAACCTACAACGAGGCCGAGAACGTCGCCTTGCTGATCCCCCAGATCCACCAGGTCGTGCCCCAGGCCGACATCCTGGTCGTGGACGACAACTCGCCGGACGGCACCGGGGCGATCGTCCGCGACCTGGCCCAGAAGGACCCCCGGATCAAGCTGCTGTCCCGCGAGGGCAAGCAGGGGCTGGGACGCGCCTACGTGGCCGGGTTCAAGCAGTGCCTGGCCGAGGGCTACGACCTGATCTGCCAGATGGACTGCGACTTCAGCCACCAGCCGAAGTACCTGGCGCAGTTCGTGGAAGTCATCGCCGACGCCGACGTGGTGATCGGTTCGCGATACATCCGGGGCGGCGCGACCGAGGACTGGCCGCTGCGGCGCAAGATTCTGAGCAAGGGGGGCAACTTCTACGCCCGGACGATCCTGGGCATCCGCGTGACCGACCTGACCGGCGGCTTCAAGTGCTGGCGGCGCGAGGTGCTGGAGGCGATCGACCTGGACTCCGTGGGCGCCGCCGGGTACGCGTTCCAGATGGAGATGAACTTCCGCACGTCGCGCAAGGGCTTCCGGATCCGGGAGATCCCCATCACGTTCCCGGACCGCACCCGCGGCGAATCGAAGCTGGGACAGGGGATCTTCTGGGAATCGCTGAAGATGCCGTGGCGGCTTCGGTTCAAGAAGTCCTGAGGCGGGCTGCCCGCCCTCAGGCGACCCGGGGGGCGTGGGCCGCCTGGGCCGCCTCCCCGATCATCAGCACCGAAAACACCTTCGCGTCGCCGACCATGTTGGGCAGCCAGATGTACTCGTTGGGCTGGTGCGCGGTCTCGTCCATTCGCGACCAGACGGCCACCGGCCAGCCGTTGCGGCGCAGGTAGGACGCGACCGTGCCGCCGCCGATCCCCCGGGGGCGCGCATCGACCTTGTACACCCGCTGGACGGCCCGGGCCAGTTGCCCCACCAGGGGGGCATCGGACGCGGTCGGCGGCGCCGCATCCTCGCGGGTCACGACCTCGACCGAAACCACCACTCGGTTGTTGCGAGCCACGTCCGAGCAGATCTCGCGGACGGTCCGCAGCACGGCGTCGGGCGGCGTCTGCGGCAGGATGCGGCAGTCCATGAAGAAGACATCCTCGCCGGGAACCGTGTTGATGTTCGGGACGTTGGCCTCGCGGCGGGTCGCCTCGAAGGTCGAGATCGGCGGGTCGAACAGCGGGTCGCGCAGGTCGAACCGGTCGTACAGGTCGCGCAGCTTCACGATCAGTTGCGATGCGGCCACCAGCGCGTTGATGCCCTGGTTCGGGGTGCTGGCATGCACCTGCTTGCCGACGGTCCGAAAGCGCAGCCACAGGATCGACTTCTCGGCGACCTCGATCATCGACCCGTCGAAATTGCCGGCGTCCGGCACCACGAAGGCGTCCTCGGGGCGGAACAGGTCGCGGTGGCGTTCCAGCAGCCATCGCAGGCCGTGGGTGCTGCCCGTTTCCTCGTCCGCGACGAACAGCAGGCCGATGTCGCACTCCGGCACCAGTCCCAGGCCCCGCAGCGCCAGCGCCGCGAACACCGAGGCAACCATGCCCTGGTGGTTGTCCTCGACGCCCCGGCCGACCAGCTTGTCCCCCTCGACGCGCAACACGAACGGGTCGGACTTCCACAGGTTCCGGTCGCCCGGCGGCACGACGTCCAGATGCGTCATGAACCACAGCGTCCGTGTCCGGTCCCGGCCGGGCAGGGTCACGTACAGGTTGGGACGCGGCACGTCGCCCCGATCGTCCACGAGGCGCTGGACCGGCCCGAGCCCCTCGGCCTCCAGGAACTCGGCCAGAAAGTCGGCCTTCTCCTGCTCGCCGGGGCCGTCGTTGGTCGGGCCGACGGCGTTGCGTCGGACCAGGTCCGCCTGCATCGCGACCATCCGGCCGGAGGCGTCGTCCAGCCAGGCCGCGGCCTGTCCGGCGGGCGAATCGTCGGGGTTCTTGCGCTTGCGTCCGGCCATGCCGTTCCCCTGGCTCGCGAGAGTGTCGCATCATGGCACAGGGGGCCCGCTCGGGCAAGGCTGGGGCCGGCCCGGGGGGTGCTTCGAAGGCGGCATCCGGTTCTGGGGTATGCTTGGCGGGGGCCGGGCAGGGAGCACTCGATGGGCGTGCCATCCGACATCATCGTGGCGCTGGCGACCGGCGTGGGTCGAGCCGCGCTGGGAATCGTCCGGCTGTCGGGCGACGGCTCGCATCGGTTGGCCCTGCGCCTGTGTCCCGGGCTTGCCCAGCCGCCCGAGTGTCGTCGCCTGGTCCGGGTGCGCCTGGTCGATCCGGGGGACGGGAGGGGACTGGACGACGCGACGGCGGTGTTCCTTGCCGCGGGAGCGTCCTTCACCGGCGAGGAATCCGTCGAGTTCACCTGCCATGGCGGGCCCCTGCTGCTGGACCGCGTCGTGGGCGCATGCGTCCAGGCCGGGGCGCGGCCGGCGCTGGCCGGCGAGTTCACGCGTCGGGCCGTGGCGCTGGGGCGGCTGGACCTGGTCCAGGCCGAGGCGGTGGCCCTGCTGGCCGACGCGTCGCACGATGCGGCGATCGACGTGGCGCTGTCGGCGCTTGCCGGCACGCAGTCCCGGCGCATCGCCGGCCTTTGCGATGTCCTGCTGGACCTGCTGGCAGACTGGGAGGCGACGCTGGACTTCCTGGAGGACGACGGCGTGGTGGTCGATCGGGTGGCCGCCGCCCAAACGTTGTCCCAGGCGATCGCGACGATGGATCAGGGGCTGGACCAGGCCCGGGCCCTGCGGCCCCTGGTGGAGGGGGTCCAGGTCGTGCTGGTCGGGGCGCCCAACGCCGGCAAGTCCAGCCTGTTCAACGCCTTGCTGGAGCAGGATCGCGCCATCGTTCGGCCCGAGCCCGGCACGACCCGGGACGTGGTGGGCGAACGGTTGCCGCTGGGCGGCGTGGCGGTGACGCTGCTGGACACCGCGGGCCTGCGGACCGCCGAGGGGGTCGAGGCCGAGGGCGTGGCCCGGGCCCGGGACGCGATGGCGCGTGCCGACGTGCGGGTCCTGGTGGTGGACGGCACCGATGCCCGTCGAGAGGGGGATGCGGCGGCCCTGGACGTTTGCCCCGACATCGTGGTGCGTTCGAAGGCGGACCTGTGGGCGGCCGCGAGCGGGGACGGGGACGGGGCGTCCCGGGGAACGGAGGGCGTCGTGTTGCCCGGCGAGGGGGACGCGCCCGTGACCCTCGCGTGCTCGGTGCGCGATGGAAGGGGCATCGAAGCGCTGCGGGTCCTGCTGACCGAGCGGGTCGCCCGGGTGATGCGCCGGGGGCGGGCCTCGGAGCCCCTGGTCGTGGGCGAGCGGCAGGTGGCGGCGCTGGCGGCGGCCAGGGTCCGGGCCCAGTCGGCGTTGCGGGCGCTGGCCGACGGCACCCCGCTGGACCTGGCCACGACGGACCTTCGGGCCGCGCTGGCGCACCTGGGCGAGATCTCGGGCGCCACCGTGACCGAGGCGGTCATGGACCGGGTGTTTCGCAGGTTCTGCGTCGGCAAGTAGCGCGGCGTCCGGTCACCGAGGGAACAGGTCTTCCTCGACCAGTTGGGCCAGGAACAACTTGATCCGAACCAGCTCGTCGGCGCCGACCTGGGTGAACCGGATCCCCATGCCGACCGGCGTTCCCTGACCCGGCAGCCGTGCCCAGACGACCTCGCCCTGGATGGGCATCGGGGTGGCGTTCTCGCCCTCGTACACCCGCAGCAACACCTGCGACCCCGGCGGCGCCGGCGCGTCGGTTCGCACGAACGCGCCGCCCATGCTCATGTTCATCATCAGCATTTCGGACTCGTCCGGATCCAGGTCGCGCCGAAACACCCCGAAAACCCTGATGCGGAAGCGCGGTTCGCGGCGCTGATCACTTCCCTGGAAACTCATCGGTGCGTCCGACCTCCCGTGCGTCCCGGTGCAGCCCGTTTCATTTCGGCCATTCGTCGTTCGAACTTGAGAGCCCGGGAATCCAGGCGCGTCATCGGGCCACGACCATCAGCGTCAGGCCGATCGGCATGTCCACGTGGCGCAGCAGGCGGCGCTCCCACCCGAACACCCGCAGGAACACGTCGTTCAGGGGGCCCAGGCCCAGCGCGGCGTCGCTGGTGGCCTTGCGGTCCGGGCGCAGCCGATCCGCCAGGCGGGTGGCCGCGGCCAGGGGAAACAGCAGCGAATTGACCCAGGTGGCGCGCTGGACCGTGAAGTCGGCGTCCCGCAGCCGCTCCAGGAAGCCGGTCCGGGTGTAGCGGCGGACATGTTGCAGGGCGCGATCATGGCTGGAAAACAGGATCGGATGGCACGGCACCGTGGCGATCAGCGCCCCGCCGGGCCGCAGCACGCGCCGGATCTCCCGCAGGGCCGCCGCATCGTCCTGGATGTGTTCCAGCACGTCCAGCGCGGTCACGCCATCGAACGCCTGGTCGTCAAACGGCAGTCGCGCCGCCTCGGCGACGACCACCGGCGCTCCGCTGCGTTCCTGGGCCAGCCGGGCAGCGAACGGATTGACATCGACGCCCGTCCAGTCCACCAGGTCCTTCAGCGTCCGCATCGTGCCGCCGGTTCCGCAGCCCAGGTCCATCACGCGGCTGTCGGGCCCCAGGCCCGCCGCGACCATCGCGTCCCGGATGATGGCCCGCGTCTGCACGAACCAGAAGTGGCGGTCCTCGACCGACGCCATGACCTCGTATTCGCGCTCGCGCATCGCGCCCCCCGACTGGACCGCGAGCATACCAGAACTGCGGGGCGGCGTCGTGACGGCCGGTGCGGGAGAGCCCGCCGCCAACATCCACGCCCACGACTGGCAGGCCGAGGTCAAGGCGATATCGACTACTCCGGATCCGTACGGTTCAAGCCGGCCCCCGCGGCAACCCAGGACGTCGCGAACGGTTCGCCGTCCGCTTCCCGACAGAATCCCCGAACGAAACCGCCCGGAACGCGGAATCGTCGCCCTGGTGGATGTAGAGGTGGCCTTCCAGCGCCCCGTCGGGAAGCATGGCCGCCCATCCCCGGCCACAGCAGGGGTGGCCGTCGTCGATGCCCGCCCAGGAGAACTCGACCGCCGGCCGCCCGTCGCGAATCCCGACCCGGCCGTCGATTTCGCCCCGAACCGCGGCAAACCCGAACCTCCCGGTGCCACGGCGGTCGATCTCGATGCACGCGAGCGCTTCCTGGTCGATGACGTCCTGGTTCCATGCCGCCATCCAGGCGATTCGCCAGGTGCCGACGATGGACTTCGCTTCGTGGCCCGCCCTGCCCTGGCGTCCGGGTCCCGTCGGCACCACGGCAGGTTTCGCGGCCGACACGATGGGCCGCGGTTGGGGAGCACCCCGCTCGGGTTCGCCATCGACAACTGACGGGACCGGTCCCGCAAGCTCCCAGGTCCTGCCGACGCTGCTGCGCGCGACCTGCGTCGTGGCCCTTGTACCGTCGATCGAGAAGGTGACGGCATAGGTGACCTTCTCGCCCTTGAACCCGACCCAGGTGACGATTCCGATGTGCTCCCGGTACATCCCCGACAGCATGCGCACCCGGGTGCCTTTCGGGAGCACCGCATCGACGGAGGGCAGACCCCCGAATCGGGCCGCCGGCTTCCGGGCCGCCACCCGATCCGCCAGCCCGCCTGCCGTCCCGACGGCCCGACCGGTTGCCGCCGCACCGGCCGTAGGGGCCATCTCGACCCCGAACAGCGCCGACAGGTTCTCATCCTGAACCACCCGCCCGGACGCGGGGACTTCCGCCGTCCCCGCCAGCCCCGTGCCCGCCTGGGCGACCAGATCGTTCTCGTCCACCTGCCGCAACCGGAACAGCAGTTCGGGCTGCTCGTCCAGCCGCGCGCCGATCCCGTACAGGACCGCCGCGACGTGCTTGCACATCGTGGCCCAGTCCGGGCATGAACAGGACATGCGGATCTCGGACGGCGCCGGAAACAACCCGGTCCCCTGGCGACAGATCCGCTCCATGACCGCCCTGGAGAACCGCCCCTGCAGCAGTTCGACCAGAGAGTCCACGGCGCCGCCGCACTCGCGACACAAGGCGCGCCACCGCGCGGGCGGCACCAGCGCGATCGCGACCTCCACCTGGTACAGCGAGGTTCCACTGACCCGCGCGACGACCTTGCCCGGCAGGACTTGCAGGTCCAGGACGGATCCGTTGCGGACGTAGGTGCGCCCCCGCGGCAGCCGGTTCGAGAAGTCGCTGTACCGTTCCAGGTTCTCGCACCAGGCCTTGCCCCAGAACGTCGTGGCGATCCGGGTGCCCCGGATCACGACCGGGGACGTCGCCTGGCCCTTTCCGGCCAGTTTCTTCAGCGCCTTCTCGGCCTCGCGTCGCCGCTCGGCCACCGGCACGTACCGGGGAAAGCCGTCGTCCCGGCGTGATCGCCCCTTCCTGCCCCGCACCGCCTACACCTCCTGCAACGCCGCCTTCACGTCCAGCGCGACCAGCCGCAACAGTTCCTCGTCCCCCATCTCGGTCAGCAGCGCCTCGGCGCCGCCCTCCAGGATGTCGCGCGAAAGTTGTCGTTTCGATTCGATGAGCTGGTCGATCTTCTCCTCGACGGTCCCCTGGCACAGGAACTTGTGGACCAGGACATTGCGGGTCTGCCCGATCCGGAACGCCCGGTCCGTCGCCTGATTCTCGACCGCGGGATTCCACCATCGATCGAAATGGACCACATGGGACGCGGCGGTCAGGTTCAGGCCGGATCCCCCCGCCTTCAGCGACAGCACGAAGAACGGCACCGCCTCGTCCCGCTGGAAGCGCTCCACGAGTCCTGCACGCTGGCGAACCGGTGTTGCGCCGTGCAGGATCAGCCCCGGGCGACCGAACACGGCCCCCAGGAACGCCGCCAGCGGCCCGGTCGTCTCCCGGAACTGCGTGAAGACCAGCATCTTCTCCTGGCGCGACGCGACGACCTCGGCGACCTCGCGCAGGCGCGCGAGCTTCCCGCTGTCGGTCTCGGCCCAGGCGCCGTCCCCCAGCCACTGCGAAGGGTGGTTGCAGACCTGCTTGAAGCGCATCAGGAACGACAGCACGACCCCCTTGCGGCGGATGCCGTCCAGGCCGTCGAGTTCCTCGGCCAGTTCGTGGACCGCGGCCTGGTACAGCACGGCCTGCTTGCGCGTCAGGCCGCAGAACGCCTTGACCTCGGTCTTGTCGGGCAGATCCGCGATGACCGCCCGGTCGGTCTTCATGCGACGAAGAATGTACGGGCGCACCAGGTCGCGCAGCGGGGCGTAGGCATGGTGCGGCCGCTCGGCCAGGCGCTTGACGAAGGCAGAAAACTCCCGCGAGGACCCCAGCAGGCCCGGGTTGATGAAGTCGAACAGGGACCACAGGTCGCCCAGGCGGTTCTCGACCGGCGTGCCCGTCAGCGCGATCCGGGCCCGCCCCTGCAGCCGCCTGGCCTCGCGGCTCTGCCGGGCGTCGGGATTCTTGATCGCCTGGGCCTCGTCCAGGACGACCAGATCCCAGGCCGTGTCCACCAGCCAGGGCATTCGCAGCAACGAGCCGTAGCTGGTGATGACCAGATCGATGCCGTCCAGGTGGCCGGGCGGCGGCTGCTTCCGGTGCGCGGCGGGCATCCGCGACGGGTGCGCGACGACGCAGGCCAGGCCGGGCGCGAACCGACCGATCTCGTCCGCCCAATTCGCAAGCAGCGAGGCGGGCGCCACCAGCAGGCTGGGACGGCCTCCCGCGTCGCCGTGTGCCTTGCGGACCAGCAGCAGCGCCAGCACCTGGATCGTCTTGCCCAGCCCCATGTCGTCGGCCAGGCACGCCCCCAGCCCCAGCCGCGACATCAGGACCAGCCAGCGCAGCCCCACCTGCTGATAGGGCCGCAGCGTGCCCCGCAGGCCGGGACCGGGATCCACGTCCGCCAGCCCCTCGGGGCCGCGCAGCCCCGCCAGTGTCTGCCGCAGCCACGGACCGGCGACCACCGCCGACCAGTCCGCGTCTCGCGGGTCGTCGTCCGCGCCGGTCGCGTCCGCGCCCGCCAGCAACCGCATGGCTTCGGCGAACGTCACACCCTGACGCTTCGCCAGCCGCTCGGCCTCGCGGTAGCGGTCCATCGCGCGCCGCAGGCGGGCCGGATCGACCTCGACCCAGCGGCCGCGGATCATCGCCAGGCCTTCCGACGACCGCAGCAGGTCCGCGATCTCCGCCACCGTCAGCGGCTCGCCGTCCAGCGCGACATCCAGGCGGAAGTCCAGCATCGCGTCCCGGCCGACCCGCGACGGCGCCGCGCCGCCGATCGTGGCGATCACCTGGGGCCGGGCGGGCCGGCTCTGCCCCCAGGCCGCCGGCATCCGCACCACGACCCCCGCGGTCTCCAGGGCCGAAAGGTCACGCAGCATGCGAACGGCCTCGCGCGGCGTCCATCGCAGGGGATGGAAGATCTCTCCGGATTCCACCAGCGTCCGCAGCCACGCGCAGGCTTCGGTGGCGCGCTGGACGGGCAGCAGCAGCGACAGCAGCCGCTCCCGGTTCGCGGCGCCCGCGTACTCGCGCAACGCCTGGCCCAGCGGCACGTGCTGGGCCGCCGCGTGGGCCGACAGGCGGGTGGTATACGTGGCCATGAACGCGAAGGGCGCCTCCGGGTCCTTTCGATTCTCGGCCAGGTGGAAATGCACGCGCCCGACCCGGTTCCAGTTGGGGTGAAACCCGTGCAACAGATCCTGTACGGATGCGCCCAAGGCCGCGCGCCGGGCGACGAATGCGCCGTCGATCGCGCGCCACAGGGCGTCGAGGACCGCCGCCGTCAGATACTCGCCGCCGGTCATCGGCGGGGCATCCTGGACGAGCGCGGCCAGTTCGTCGGGCGCGGGCGGCGGGACCTCGTCGTGCCGGCCGTCATCCTCCGGATCCGGGCGGATGCACAAAGCGGTCACGTAGCGACCCGCGAAATCGCGCCAGAAGTGCAGCGCGGGCGGCAGCGGCCGGCCGACCTCGCCCGCGCCCAGTTGCAGCAGGCCTTCGCCCGGCCCCGCCGCGAACGCCGCGACCAGGCGCCGGGCCAGGTCCGGTTCCAGGATGTCGCCGGCTTCGGCTTCCCGCACCACCAGGCGTCCGTTCGGCGTCAGGACCGGGTCGAACCGGGCCGAGGCGTCCGGCTCGCGAGGTGCCGGCATCGTGGTGTCGCCACTTGGGGCTGGCGCAGAGGACATCGTCCATCGCCGTTCCGGGCCGCGCCGAATCTAGCACGGCGAAGCAGCCGATGAAACGGCGGCAGGGCGGGATTCGATAGGTCCAGGCGAGCAGGGGAGGAAGCCCTTGGAACCTGAACGTCGTCGAGAATGACCTCGTGACGCGTCCCGAAGGACGCACCCGCGAAACCAAGCGTTCACGCGGTGTTTCCAGGCAAGAAACCGCAGGGCCCTGTCGTTGGCGCCCCCATCGACGAGGATGCGTTTTCGGCCGGGTGTCACGATGAAGGTCGAATCGCCTTGACCCACGCCAAACCCCACCCTTTGGTTCACCGAGCACCTCAACCTCGTCGCCCCAGATCAATGGTGCGGACTTGAACTTCTGGTTGTCCAGGGTGAACTTTGCTGTGGCAACTTTGAGTTACTGCGTTGGCACGAGCCACCACATCCTGGGATGATGCCCGATGCAATTGCGTATGATGACTCGTGTCCATCGCAGGCGGATCGGAACCTCCGTGCGATTGCGAGACCTCCGCCGGGGAGGACCTGGTGACTTGAACTGCACGGGGCGTGGCCCACACGGCAACCGGCGGACACAATCCGCCCGTGTGCGATGCGTACCTGCTGGAGCGTCTTCCGCCTGATCCCGCGGTGACATCGACCCGCGATCTCCGAGCAGTCGGAGCATCGGAGCCATCCGCATCGCGGCCCGCGTGCTAGTGATACGTCGTGCTGCACGTGCCGCACCGGCACCAGCCATCCCCGATGACGTCGCCGCTGACCCAGAAACACCGCGAGTCGTCCGGCAGCGGCCCGGCCTCGTCACGGCAGCCGCAGACGGCATCGCTGCCCCCCAGGCAGCCCTGGCAATGGAGCAGGGCGTTGGGCCAGCAGGTATGGTCGGGGCACGCGAGTTCGCCCTCGGCGCACGCCGCGTCGCAAGGCCCGAGCACGTCGATCACGCCCAGCCAGGACGGGGCAAGCCCGTTCAGGCGCATCCGGGCCGCCCGGACTCGGAAGCGGGCGTCCTCGATCCGGATCCGCTCGCAGAACAGGGGCTCGCCCTCGTCCAGGCAGGCGACTCCGGGCACGGCCGACCACAGCCGGAACCCGCGGCTGCACGGTGCGTCCGCGCCGTCACAGAATGCGGGCAGCGGGATCGAGGCGGCGTCGATCTCGATCGGCCCCGCAACGGTGACGTCGTCACCCAGCAGGCACCAGGGCCGGTCCAGGTTCCATTCCAGGCCCGACAGGTAGGCGACCACGGCATCCGCGTCCGCCAAGGGCTTCGCGTTGCCGCACGCGGTTGCGGGACAACCGATCGGCTCGGGCGGTACGCAGGGCGCGGCCGTCAGCAGGACGTTCGGGGTGTCCATGGAAGCCGGCAGGTCGATCGCCTGGGTAGAATTGCAGCCCGTGGCGCCACGCAGCCGGACGGCCAGCAGCGCCCGGTAGGTCGCCGGTTCGCCGGACCAGGGCGGTAGGAAGCGGACCTTCAGCGTTGCTCTCATGCCAGGGGCCACTCGGATCGGCACCTCGTCGGGCGCGCCCCGGACCGTGAACACGTGGCTGGCCGCGGCCTCGAAGGGGTCCGGGCAGTCCCCACCGTCCGCCGGGCAGTCGATAACGACCACCTGCTCAAGGTCGCAGTTCCCGGCCCCGGTGTTGACCACGTTCGCGGTGAAGTCGCGCGGCGCGTCCACCGGGTCCGGGACCGACAGGGTGTTGGGCTGGAACGCGACCTTGCAGGTCGGGAATTCCGCCGGTGCGACCAGGACCGGGACTTCCAGCCGGGGTCGGATCGGGTCGTCGCTAAGGATGACCAGGGTCGCGGTGAAGCGCGTCGCAACCGGCGTCCACTGGGCGCCCAGCGTCAGCGGGCGCGATGCGTCCGGTGCAAGGACGAACGGCGCGTCATCGACCGAGAGGACTCCATACGGGTCGTCCTCGATGGCGACCGCCTGGACGGCCAGCGGCGCCGCGCCCTGGTTCCACAACGTCAGCGTTCGCTGCGTCGCCACGTCGCACGCGACGCCGCTCATCACGACTGGCGTGGGAATCGCGACGATCGACGGTTCGGCAGGAGTCGCATCCTCCGAGTTCGCCTCGCCGGACGGGTCGTCGGGTGGAAGGTCGCTGGAAGGGGCATCGCCCGTGATCTCGTCCGATCCGCCCACGCCCTCGTCGCCGGGACCGGACGGACCCGGGTCCCGTTCCTCGGTGTCTCCGGTGCCGGAATCGAGACCTGCGCCGCTCGTGCCGCAACTGGATACCAGAAACGCCGCCGCGAGAATCGCACTTGCGAGGATGACACTTGCGGCATGCCGACCCGCGTTCCGCATGACTCCCCCCTGTGGCGCCGAACATAATTAGATGACTTTCGAAAATGTCGTGTCAATGCGCGATTCGACCCGACGACGGTCATTCGCGAGGACGAGTCCACCCCGGCGAAGCGCTGTCGCGGTGCTTCGGGCGGGCCCCTGTCCCCCCTGATCGGCGTGTACAAGCCTTCACCCACGAATCAGGCAGGCGTTGGGGATATCGAGGTCGGACGGACGGTACGGGTGCATTGGGTCGGGTGGCCGAGGTGAAACGGGGCACGCGCGAAGCTTGCGCTGTCACTGCCCCGCGCTAGAATGCTGCCGATGGCTTCGGACTTTCGGCTGAGCACCGCTGTCCGTGCCACGCTTGAGCGCTTCCAGTGATGTGCTGTTGGGGGGCAAGTCCGTGGCACCACCCGCACTCGGGCCGGAACACGAGGCCCGCAAGCAGATCGACACCGACCTCGCGTCGGCGGGCTGGGCCGTCCAGGACCGCGCCGACATGAACGTCTTCGCCGCGCAGGGCGTCGCCATCCGCGAGTTCCCCCTGTCCACCGGCCACGCCGACTACATGCTGTTCGTGGACGGCCAGGCGGTCGGTGCCCTGGAGGCCAAGAAGCCCGGCCACACGCTGAAGGGTGTCGAGGTCCAGTCGTCGAAGTACGCGAAGGGGCTGCCCCCGGCCCTGCACCCGCCGGTCGTGCCGCTGCCGTTCCTGTACGAGTCCAACGGCGAGGAGACCCAGTTCACCAACCTGCTGGACCCCGACCCACGCAGCCGCCGGGTCTTTCGCGTCCACCGCCCGCAGACGTTGGCCGAATGGCTGGTCGCCGATCCGCTGCCGACCTGGACGCAGCACTGGTCCGACGCCCCCGGTGTCGCCGACGCGGTGGCCCACTATGGCGACCCGGCGAGGCCGTCGTCCCTGCGAGGCCGCGTGCGGACGCTGCCGCCCCTGGACCCGGCGTTCCTGCGCGGCTGCCAGGTCGAGGCCATCCACAAACTGGAACGCTCGCTTCGCGAGAACCGGCCCCGGGCGCTGCTGCAGATGGCGACCGGTTCCGGCAAGACCATCGCCGCCGTCACCCAGATCTACCGGCTGATCAAGTTCGGGGGCGCCCGGCGCGTGCTGTTCCTGGTGGACCGCGGCAACCTGGGCGAGCAGGCCGAAAAGGAGTTCCAGAACTTCCGCACGCCCGACGACCGGCGCAAGTTCACCGAGCTCTACAAGGTGCAGCGCCTGACCTCGAACACCATCGCCGACTCGACCAAGGTCGTCATCACGACGATCCAGCGCTTCTATTCGATGCTGAAGGGCGAGCCCGAGTTCGATCCGGCCCAGGAGGACACTTCCCCGTTCGTCGCGGAATCCCCGTTCAAGGAACCGCTGCCGGTCGTGTACAACCCGACGCTGTCGCCCGAGTTCTTCGACGTCGTCTTCATCGACGAGTGCCACCGCAGCATCTACACGCTGTGGCGCCAGGTGCTGGAGTACTTCGACGCGTTCCTGGTGGGCCTGACCGCGACCCCGGCCAAGCACACCTACGGCTTCTTCAACGGCAACCTGGTGATGGAGTACCCCCACGAAAAGGCCGTGGCCGACGGCGTCAACGTCGATTTCGAGGTCTATCGCATCCGCACGAAGATCACCCAGGACGGCGCGACCATCGAGGCGACCAACGACACGCGTCTGGGCATTCGGGACCGGCGCACACGTGCCGTCCGCTGGGAATCGCTCGACGAGGATGTGACCTACAAGGGGGACGACCTGGATCGCTCGGTCGTGTCCCGCGACCAGATCCGGACGATCATCCGCACCTTCCGCGACCGGCTGTTCACCCAGATCTTCCCGGGCCGCAAGGAGGTCCCGAAGACCCTGGTCTTCTGCAAGGACGACAGCCACGCCGAGGACGAGATCGACATCCTGCGCGAGGAGTTCGGCGGGAGCAACGCGTTTGCCCAGAAGATCACGTACCGCACGACCGGCGCGAAGGCGTCCGACCTGATCCAGGAATTCCGCAACTCCTATGACCCGCGCATTGCCGTCACCGTCGATATGGTCGCGACCGGCACCGACATCCGGCCGGTCGAGATCATCCTGTTCCTGCGCTCGGTCAAGAGCCGTGTCCTGTTCGAGCAGATGAAGGGCCGCGGCGTCCGGGTGATTGATCCCAACGAACTGATTGACGTGACGCCCGATGCGGTCGCCAAGACGCACTTCGTCATCGTGGACTGCGTCGGGATCACGGATTCGACGCTGGCGGACACACATCCCCTGGAGCGCAAGAAGAAGGTCTCGACGAAGGCGCTGCTGGACCACGTCGCGATGGGCGGCGTCGATCCGGATACCCTGTCCTCGCTGGCATCGCGGTTGGCCCGCCTGTCCCGGCAGTGCGGCCCGGCCGAGGTCCAGCGGGTCAAGGAGGCATCCGGCGGCCCCGACCTGGCGGACCTGAACCGGGCGATCGTGGATTCGCTGGACGTCGATCGGCACGAGGCCCAGGCCCGCGGGATGTTCGGGCTGTCGCCGGACCAGGAACCCTCGGATGCCCAGGTCGCGCAGGCCGCCCGCCGGTTGATGATGGACGCGGTCAAGCCCCTGGCCACGAATCCCGGCCTGCGGGAACTGATCCTGACGCTGAAGGCGCAGTTCGAGCAGTTCATCGACGACGTGTCCCGGGACGCACTGCTGTTCGCGGGACCCTCGGACGCCGCCCGCGACAAGGCCACGCAGATGGTCCAGTCCTTCGAGGCGTTCCTGGCCGAACACAAGGACGAGATCGACGCGCTGTCGTTCTTCTACAGCCAGCCCTACGGCAAGCGGCTGCGATACGCGGACATCAAGGCCCTGGCCCAGGCGATCCAGGAACCGCCCCGCCTGTGGACGCCCGAGGCGTTGTGGCGCGCCTACGAACTGCTGCGCAAGGACCAGGTCCATGGGTCTGGCCGCCGGATCCTGACGGACATCGTGTCCCTGGTGCGGTTCGCGTTGCGGCAGCAGAACGAACTGGTGCCCTACGCCGAGCAGGTGCGCGTCCGGTTCGCCGGATGGATGGCCCAGCAGCAGGCGCAGGGGCGGCGGTTCACGGCCCAGCAGGCGCAATGGCTGGAGATGATCCGCGACCACATCGCGACCAGCCTGGAGATCGAGGTCGAGGACTTCGACTACGCCCCGTTCGCCGAGCAGGGCGGCCTGGGCCGGGCGTCGCAGGTGTTTGGCAAGGACCTGGGGACGGTGTTGCGGGAGTTGAATGAGGTGTTGGCGGCGTGAGTTTCACGGCATCGCTCTGCGGAATCTTGGCTGAGAACCAGAACGGCTTATTGTCCCAGCACCATACTTGGCACCGGGTTCGCCTTGGTGATGTGGCCGATATCCTCAACGGCTTCCCGTTCCCATCGTCGCAGTTCACGTCTGGCGAGGGCTTTCCGCTGCTTCGTATCCGCGATGTTCTGTCCGCCACGACCGACGCCCGCTTCGTCGGGCAGTTTGATCCCCAATACGTTGTCAGACCGGGCGAACTGGTCGTCGGCATGGACGGGGACTTCAACTGCGCCTTGTGGGCAGGCCCGGAAGCGTTGTTGAACCAACGTGTTTGCAAGGTGACCCCTGACGAAAGGTTCTTGTCCCGACGGTACCTGTCGTTCGTGTTGCCGGGCTACTTGAATGCGGTTAACGCGAACACGCCCTCGATCACCGTCAAGCACCTGTCGTCCTTCACCGTTGCCGACTTACCCCTACCGCTTCCCCCTCGGGAAGAGCAGGAACGCCTCGCGGACGAACTGGAGGACTACTTCTCGCGGCTGGACGAGGCCGTGGCTTTGCTGGAGCGGGTGCAGCGGAACCTGAAGCGGTATCGGGCGTCGGTGTTGAAAGCGGCGGTGGAGGGGCGTCTGGTTCCGACGGAAGCGGAACTGGCGCGGGCCGAAGGCCGTACCTACGAACCGGCCAGCGTCCTGCTGGAGCGGATCTTGGACGAGCGCCGCCGCCGGTGGGAACAATCCGGCCGGAAGGGCAAGTACCAGGAACCCGCCGCCCCCGACACGACCGACCTGCCCGAACTGCCGGAGGGTTGGTGCTGGGCCTCTGTGGATCAAATCGGCGAAGCGGTTACGGGCACGACACCATCAACCGCACGGCCGGACTACTACGGGGGCCCGGTTCCATTCATCAAGCCGACGGATCTCGATGCAGGCTATCAGGTCTGCTTCGGAAGGCAGACTCTCACGGAAGCAGGAGCACGGCTTGCCCGCCTTCTCCCTGCCGGGAGCGTGCTCGTGACCTGCATCGGCGCCACCATCGGCAAGACCGGGCTCGCGCGAGTGGTCTGCGCGACCAACCAGCAGATCAACGCTCTCGTGCCGGAGCCGAGCCTACGGGAAGTCCCGTACCTGTTCTGGTTCTTCAGTGGCCCGCTGGGGCAGGGTGAAGTGATCGGCAGCGCCTCCTCCACCACGTTGCCCATTCTGAACAAGAGCAGATTCGAGAGACTTGCCGTGCCCCTCCCTCCGTTGGCCGAACAGCACCGGACAGTGATTGAGATCGAGCGGCTCCTGTCCATCGCGGACGAACTGGTTAGCGAGGTACGGCGCAACTTCGCCCGCTGCACCCGCCTCCGCCAATCCATCCTGAAGTGGGCCTTCGAGGGGCGCCTGGCC
>JARKOL010000088.1 GCA_029975745.1 Myxococcota bacterium
CGCCACCCGAGACCGTCACGGTCAGCGCGGCCGACGCCACGACCAGCCGACTGGCCTCGACCCGCTGGCGGATGCGCTCGGCGACGCCGCGTGCCCCGTTCGCATCGGCCCCTGGCAGCACCAGGGCGAACTCCTCGCCTCCGTACCGCCCCGCGTAGTCCGATTCGCGCAGGCATAATCGGATGACGTCCGCGAATTCCCGCAGCACGCGGTCCCCCACCAGATGCCCGTGCAGGTCATTGACCGCCTTGAAGTGGTCCAGATCCAGCATGACCAGCGCCAGGGGCTGGTCATGGCGTCGGGCGGCGGCAAAGGACTCCGACAGGCGCAGTGACAGGGCGCGCCGGTTGTACAGCCCGGTCAGACCGTCGAACATCGCGTCGCGCGCCAGGCGTTCCCGCAGCCGGAACTGGCGGATCAGCAGGGCCGCCGTGTCGGCCAGGGTCCGCAGTCCGTGAATCGAGGCGTCCGGACGACCTCCGACCCGCACCACGGCCCCGAGCGGGTCCTCCGGAGCCCCCAGCAGGAGCAGGGCCAGGGGCTCGCCGATTCGCACGTGTACGGGCACCCCCGGCGACAGGATCGGTCCCATCGCCGCCTGGTAGTGCCCGCCGGGCGGCATGACCACGCCGGCGCGCAAGGCCAGGCCAAGCATGCCGTCGGCGATCGAGAACGTCCGGCCGACCGCCTCCCGCGCCCTCGCGCCGGCCCCGCCGACGACCATCGCGCGTCCCGGCTCGTCCCCCAGAAGGACCACCAGAACCCGTGCCGCCTCGGCCTGGCGGGCGGCCGCCTCGGCCAGCGCGGCGACGGCCTCGCGCTCCGACCCCCCGGCCAGGATCGAACGCACGCCCTCGACGGTCGCGGCCAGTTCGTCCAGGCGCGCCGCGTGCTGCCGGATGCTGCGTTCCGAGGCGTCCCGCAGGTCCAGCAATCGCCCGACCTCGCGCACCGCGTCGATCTGGGCGGTTCCCAGGGGTCCATCGACCCGATCCGCCCAGACCAGCCCGCCCTCCAGGACCAGGGCCACCGCGCCCCCCACCGTCACCGACCGTTCCGCGTAGGGAACCGCCATCGGCCTCGGCGCGTCCTGGTTCAGTACGACCGTCTGGCGCGTCCGCCAGGCGCCGGCCGCCGCCCCAAGTGTGTCCAGCAGCGTCCCCTCCGGCCGGGCGACGCGACCGTCCGCCACATCGCACGCGACCAGGCGACATCCCGCATCCGCCTCCCGGGACAGCACCGCGATGGCCCCCAGACCCAGCCCCTGGCGCACGGCCCCGAGCACCCGACGACGCACGTCGTCCGGCGGGGGTCCAGGGTTCCGGAAGTCGTCGCGCGAGTCGGCCAAGTTCCCACCTCGACGGGAATGATACCGCAAAGGACGCGGAGGCCGATTCCCTTGACGAGATGCAGGATTTGGGGGCCCGTGACCCTTTACAGTTCACCCCTTCCAAGGTATCATTCCGCGACTTTTCGGACCCCTGGTCCGCACCAATCGGGAAGGACGAATGGCACAAGACGACAACGGCTCGATTCTGACCCAGGACACGATTTCGAACGGGGCCTCCGGCTACTCGGCCGAAAGCATCAAGGTGCTGAAGGGGCTGGAGGCCGTACGGACCCGTCCCGGCATGTACATCGGCGACACGGACGACGGTTCCGGCCTGCACCACATGGTGTACGAGGTCGTGGACAACTCCATCGACGAGGCGCTGGCCGGCTACTGCAACCGCATCGACGTGATCATCCATCGCGGCGGCGCGGTCACCGTCGAGGACAACGGTCGCGGCATCCCCGTCGGCATCCACAAGGACACGGGACGGTCGGCGGTCGAAGTGGTCATGACCGAACTGCACGCTGGCGGCAAGTTCGACCACGACTCGTACAAGGTGTCGGGCGGCCTGCACGGCGTCGGCGTGTCCGTCGTCAACGCGCTGTCCGAGCACCTGCGCATGGAGGTCCGACGCGAAGGCGGACTGTTCGTCCAGGAGTTCGCCAAGGGCGCTCCGCTGGCGCCGCTGGAGCGCACCGGAAACACCAACCGCACCGGGACGAAGGTGACGTTCCTGCCCGACGGCACGGTCTTCACGAACACGGAATTCAACTTCGACACACTGTCGCAGCGGCTTCGCGAGCTGTCCTACCTGAACCCGGGACTGACGATCTCGATCACCGACGAGCGCGTCGATGACCGGCATCACATCTTCCACTTCGAGGGTGGCATCGTCAGTTTCGTCGAGCACCTGAACCGCAACAAGGAAGTGGTCCACGACCGTCCGATCTACGTCAACGCGACGCGCGAGGACGTCGGCATCGAGGTCGCGATGCAGTGGAACAAGTCGTTCCAGGAAACGATGTTCTGCTTCACGAACACGATCATCAACCGGGACGGCGGCACGCACGTCGCCGGATTCCGCGCCGCGCTGACCCGCACGATCAACAGCTACGCCGAGCAGGAAAACCTGCTCAAGACCTTCAAGGGCACGCTGTCCGGCGACGACGTCCGCGAGGGGTTGACGGTCGTCCTGTCCGTCAAGGTCCACGACCCGAAGTTCAGTTCCCAGACGAAGGACAAGCTGGTCTCGTCCGAGGTGAAGGGCGCGGTCGAGACGGCCGTGGCCGAGGGGCTGTCGGACTTCTTCGAACGGAACCCCGGCGTGGCGCGGGCGATCGTCGGCCAGACGGTCGATGCGGCGCGCGCCCGCGAGGCGGCCCGGAAGGCGCGGGACATCATCCGGCGCAAGGGCGTCCTGGACGGCGCATCGCTTCCCGGGAAGCTGGCCGACTGCCAGGAACGGGACCCGGCCAAGTCCGAACTGTACATCGTCGAGGGCGACTCGGCAGGCGGCTCGGCCAAGCAGGGACGTGACCGATCGTTCCAGGCAATCCTGCCCCTGCGCGGCAAGATCCTGAACGTCGAGAAGGCGCGCTTCGACAAGATGCTGAACAGCGACGCGATCGTCACGCTGATCACCGCGCTGGGCACCGGCATCGGTCCCGACAACTTCGACATCAACCGCATCCGGTACCACCGGATCATCATCATGACCGACGCCGACGTCGATGGCCTGCACATCCGCACGCTGCTGCTGACGTTCTTCTTCCGGCACATGCCCGAGGCGATCGAGCGGGGTTATCTGTTCATCGCCCAGCCCCCGCTCTTCAAGGTCAAGCGCGGCAAGTCCGAACTGTACCTGAAGGACGAGAAGGCGATGGAGGACTACCTGCTGGGCAACGGCGTCGAGGGCGTCGTCGTGCTACCCGCGGGCCAGATGGTTCCGATGACCCCGTCCGAGGTCAAGGCGTACCTGCTGCGCGTCAGCCACGCCGAGAAGGTCTGCGCGACGATCGATCAGCGCGCCGACAGCCGGATCATCCAGGCGGCGTTCTGGGAAGCGGACTTCGCCCCCGAGGATCTGCGCCAGGCGTCCCGGGTCGAGGCGCTGACGGGGCGGATCCAGCGCTACATGTCGGAGTTCCACCCGAACGCCGACCCCGTGACATTCGACATCGCCGTGGACGAGGAGTACGACGCCCGCCAACTGATCGTGACGACGCGCAAGCACGGCCTGGTCCGGACCACCGTGATCGACACGGCCTACCTGATGCGTCCCGAAGTGGCGCAGTTGCGCCGCGGGTACGCCGAGCTGCGGCGCATCGGTCCCTGGCCCTACGC
>JARKOL010000094.1 GCA_029975745.1 Myxococcota bacterium
TTCGATCACATCGGGAATTTCAATTTCAGGGTGGAGATCGAGGGCGTGACCCAGGGGGCCTTCCGCAATGTCGAGGGCCTGGACTCGGAGACCGAGATTGTCGAGTACCAGGACGGTGACGACCTGGTCCTGCGCAAGCGGCCCGGGCGGACCAAGTTCAGCAACATCGTGCTGAAGCGCGGCTTCGTGAACACCGACGACCTGTGGCAGTGGCGCAAGAAGGTCGTCGAGGGCAAGCTGGAGCGCAAGAGCGGCTCGATCGTCCTGTGCGGCGACGACGGGGAAGAGATCATGCGCTACAACTTCTTCGAAGGCTGGCCCTGCAAGTGGAAGGGCTTCACGCTGGACGGGAAGGGGACGGACGTCAACGTCGAGGAGATCGAGCTGGCGGTCGAGAAGATCGAACGCGCGTGACGCGAACCCCCGACCGGGAATGCCTAGGCATCGGTCGGGACTGGCGGCAACCCCAGGATACGGGTGAAACATGGCGTTTCGTACGGAATTCGAGTTCACGCTGCCCCGCGGCTACGTGGACAAGGATGGCAAGGTTCACCAGAAGGGCATCATGCGGCTGGCGACGGCGAAGGACGAGATCCTGCCGCTGCAGGACTATCGAGTCCAGCAGAACCGCGCGTACCTGGTGGTGATTCTGTTGTCGCGGGTGATCACCAAGTTGGGCGATCTGAAGTCCATCAATCCGGCGGTCATCGAGGAGTTGTACGCGTCGGACCTGGCGTATCTGCAGGACTTCTACCGACGGATCAACGAGGACGGGACCAGCCGCGTACAGGTCGCGTGCCCGGAGTGCAAGCACGGGTTCGAGGTCGATCTGGGAGGTGAACTCTCGGTGGGGGAATCCTGAGCTACCCCCTGGACAAGCTGTACCAGGAGGTAGCGTACATCGCCTATCACTTCCACTGGTCGCCCGACGAGGTGCTGGACATGGAGCACCGCGAGCGGCAGATCTGGGTCAAGGAGATCTCCGAGATCAACAAGGAGATCAACAAGACCCGGCTGGGCTGACAACCCCGGAGTTGGGCCATGCGCGCGCCGACCCCCGACATTCGTCCACCGGGCGTGTATGCGGCACCGGTTCCCCAGCGGCCCGTCGGGATCGAACTGGCGCGATCGGGGATCCCAGGGTTCGTGGGCCTGGCGGCGCGCGGTCCGATCGACGCACCGGTGCGGATCGCGTCCATTGCCCAGTTCCTGGACGTGTTCGGGGAACTGGACTCCTTCCTGCGACCGGCCGTGGAGGGCTTCTTCCGCAACGGGGGGCGCGAGTGCTACGTCGTTCGGGTGGCCCACAGGTTGGGTCGCAGCGGCGGTGAGCCCGCGGCGTTCGCCGAGCGGGAACTGGGGAACGGCCGGGGCCTGCCGTCCCTTCACGTGCGGGCGTCCAGCGAGGGGGCCTGGGGCAACGCGATCCTGTTGACCGTGGCCGCGCAATCCTCGGGGTCGCCGACGTTCCTGACGCTGGACGCGAAGGCCGGGGCCGCCCGGGCGCGCGTTCGTTCCACCCACGGCATCGGGCCCGGAACGTTGATTCGGCTCAGTGACGAGGACGGGGAGACGTTCCGTCATGTCCGGGGCGTCGAGGGGAAGGACCTCTTCTGGGATCCGGAACTGCCGCTGGAGCGTTCCTGGTCGGCGGCCGCCCCGACCTACGTCGAGCCGATCGCGTTCCGGCTGACCGTCACCACCCCCTTCGCAACCGAAGACTTCCCGAATCTGTCGCTGCATCCGGCCGCCGACGGGTTCGTGGAGCGCGTGGTCAACCGGCGTTCTCGCCTGATTCGACTGGCGGTGCATGGGGGACATGGGGGCGCCTGGCTGCCGCAGGCCGGCGATCTGCCGGCGCCGTGCGAACGCCTGCCGCTGACTGGCGGGGCGGACGGCCTGGATGGGGTGACGCCGGACGACTTCATCGGTCGGGTGGATGGGCCGGATCTCCGGTCCGGCCTGGCCGCGCTGGAGGCGGTGGAGGAGGTGGACCTGCTGGCGGCGCCGGACGTCATGTGGCTGTGGACCCGGGACGCCAAGGGCCGGGACGATCCGTTCTCGACGCTGAAGGATGTCGAGATCGTCCACGACGCCATGATTGCCCAATGCGAGAGGCTGGCGGACCGATTCGCGATACTGGATTCGCCCTATCCGGGCGAGGTGGATCGGGTTCGCGAGTACCGGTTGAACTTCGATTCCGGCTTTGCGGGGCTGTACTTCCCGTGGCTGCGCGTCGAGAGTCGCGGCGAGGGACGACGGGTCCCGCCTTCCGGGCACGTCGCGGGACTCTTCGCGCGGTGCGATGGGGCAAGCGGGCCACACCGGGCCCCCGCGAACGAGTCGATCGAGGATGCCCAGGACGTGGGGCTGCTGCTTCGGGACGACGACATCGGTTCGCTCAACGCCGAGGGGATCAACTGCCTGGTCGCCCAGGGCAATCGAGGATTGCGGGTGTGGGGTGCCAGGACGGCCAGCACGGACCCGGCGTGGCGCTACGTCAATGTCCGGCGGGTGGTCAATGTCGTCAGCAAGTCGATGGCTGCCGGTTTGCATACGGTCGTGTTCGAACCGAACACGCCGGCCCTGTGGAAGTCGGTGGCGCGGTTCACGACGGCGTTCCTGATGACGCTGTGGAAGCGAGGATGGTTCCAGGGGGATGTCCCCGAGGAGGCGTTCTTCGTCCAGTGCGACGGCGAGACCAATCCGCCCGAGGTGCGTGACGCGGGGCGCCTGGTCGTCGAGGTTGGGGTGGCGCCCGTGCGTCCCGCCGAGTTCCTGATCCTGCGCGTGACCCAGGAGATGCAGGGGGCGGCCGAGGCGGGGTGACCGCGAGGCCGAGGGAGGCTTCGGATGGCCGAGCAGAAGCCGGGAGGCGCCACCGGGCGAAAGGACCCCGATGTCCAGTTCTCGTTCTACGTCGAGGTGGACGGGATCCGGTGTGCCCGGTTCCGCGAGGCGCAGGGCCTGGAGTGGCGGGCGGACCCGGTGCAGTTCCACGAGGGGGGCAACCACCGGCACAAGGTCAGCCTGGTCGGCCAGGGCGCGTTCACGCCCCTGACGTTGAAGAAGGGGTTCTTCGCGGCCTCCAGCGAGTTCTTCGACTGGATGAGCGCGATCATGGACGCCGGACAGTCCCAGGTGAAGCGCGCGACGATCTCGGTGGTCATCCAGAACGCCGCCGGCGACGAGATCGGGCGCTACAACCTGTTCGGGGCCTTCATGACGCGATATGCCGGTCCGGCCTTCAATGCGATGGACAGCGCGATCGCGGTCGAGGAGATCGAGATCGCCTACGACGATTTCGAATACAAGCCGGCGAAGGGAGGTCCGGGGGGCGAATAGGTTCCCGGGAGACCGATGGGCGAAGCGCGGAAGAAGGCGGCCACGGGGATCGGATTCGTTGATGCGTGGGAGGCTCCGCCCACGCTGAGGCGAATGACCGACGCGGGGGCCGCGGACTGGCCGATGCGGCTCCAGGGCTTCCCGCACATCGCGGCGCTCCGGCCCTTTTCCCTGGTTTCGCGTCTGGAAGGCCTGCTGGGTCGATTGCCGACGACCGACGTCCTGCAACCTGGAGCCAACTGGCCGTTCGCGCTGGATACGCAGGATCCCGTGGGCCTGCGTCTGACGGCCTGGCCCTCCGATGACCCCATGGACTCCTGGATCTGGCGCGGTGTGGCGGGCGGGAAGCGGGGGAGTGCGCCGCCCCAGGTCGTGCCGGGCCGCCTCCCGCTCGGGGCACCTGCTCGGGACGGTCGTGGACCCCGGGGCGTGGCGCCTTCCGGGGGGGGCGCGGCGGCGCGCTCGATCGGATTGTTCCCCGCTGCCGGGGGCACCGGCGGGGGACCCGTTCGGGACGGTCGCCCCGTGGCACCGGGGGGGGACGCCCGTTTCTCGGAACGCGAGATCCTGCGGATCCTGACCGGGCCCGGGCGTTCGGACAAGGCCGGCGAGGCCGTGCAGGGGCCGTCCCTGGGCGATCTGCGGGTGGCGGACCTGCTGGGGCCGGTTGGCGACTCGGCCCGGCTTGCCGCAGGAGGCCTGGCGCGACCCGGAGCCGCGCCGCTGCTCGCATCGATCCGTCGCGTCCTGCCCCGGCTGCCGGGTGCGGCTTCGGTCGGGGAGGCTGCGGGCGTCGCCGGTGGCCCAACGCCTTGGGATGCCGGGTCTCCGGGCGCTCTCGGCTCCTCGGCCGTGAGGGCTCCGGCCCCTCGGACCGTCCCTGCGTTGATTCCCGCCGGCATGCGTCCGGGACCGACCCGGCACTGGCGAACGGACGTCGAGGCCTTCCGGCGCGTGCTTGTGGCGCTCGATCCGGATCTTCGGGAGTTCGGGACGCGTCCGGGCCCCGGTGCGCACCTGGCTGCCGCGCAACGGGCGGGGGAGTCGCGGGGGATCGTGATGCCCCTGGCGCGACGTTCTGTGGGGCTTGCGGGCGGGGCTGGCGCCGGCACCTTGATCGAACCTGCGGGATTCACGGCCTGGGGAGGCCCCTGGACGCCGGCGCGTTCGCCGACGATCGCCGCCGGGCGAGTCGCCGAGGGCGAGGCGGCCTCCCTTCCGTCGCCCGCGTCGGCGGGGGCGGAGCCTCGCGTGGCAGGCAGTGCTCGAGTCCTGGCCCGCCGCCCCACGGCATTGGGATCCTTGACGTTTTCGGTTCCCTCGAGCCCCTGGGTTCGGGCGATGGCCCGGGTGGGCGACGTCGGGGCGGCATCGGCCGTCGCGGCGAGCCTGGCGGAGGACCCGCGGTCCGCACGGTCCGTCCTGTCCAGGGGGGCGAGCGACGTTTCGCGGGTGCTGCTTGGGCTTGAACGTCTGCGGTTCCCGGGGGTGGAGGGGAGCCTCGGGCCGGCACGTGGGCGAAACGAGGCGCTTCGGCTCGCGGCCCGGGTCCCCGAAGTCCTGGCGAGGTGGGCGGGACCGATCGATTCCGCGGGGCGGCCGGGACCGGCCGGACAACCGATGGCCCTTGGGGCGCGTGCCCGGGCGGTCGCCACGGTCCTCCAGTCCGGGGCCTTCGTTCCAGGCAAGGCTCGCGGGGGCTTGGGAACGGAACGCCCTCGGGGCGGGGCGTGGGGTGCGGTACCGGCGGGCGTCCTGGCCCTGGTGTCCAAGGGGGTGGCGACCACGGATATCGGCCAAGACGGGGGCTCGGGGGCGGAGGGGGCCGGGGGAGCCTTCGCAGGCTCCGTGCGTGGGGCGATGTCGGCGGGTTCGACCGGGTTGCTCGCCGGGACGACGTGGCCCGGGGCGGCTTTCGGCACGACAGGGATCTCCGGGACCCTGGATTTCGTACGCCTTCTGGCCGCCCAGGCGGGGGATGTCGAGGAACGGCTCTCTGCCGTCGAGTCGTTTCCGCCGAGGGCATCCGCGCTGGCGGGGGGGCCGTCGGCCGCATTGATGGGAGCGAGGAGTCCGCTGGAGAAGGCTTCCTGGGTCTTGCATGGGAGGCGTGCCGGGCGAATCCTGGCCTCGGGGATCGAGGGTGCAGGCGACCGGATGGGTCAGGCGGCATCCCCCAGGGCGTCCGCGGTGGTCGGGCCGTCCCGGGATGCGGCGGGGACCAGGCGACTTCCCTTCCTGGGCGGCCTGGTGCGCCCAGAGGCGTTGCCTCGGGGGTTCGAGGCCCGGGAGTCGGGGTCGCTCGGCGGCCCGGGGTCCGGGCCCGCGGGATCCGCGAGCGCCCGCCGGTGGGACGGCGAACGATCGCTGCCGTCCCTGGGGGCCTTGCGGTCGATCGCGGCATCGTCTGATCCGGTCGGGAGTGTTGTCGCGGGTGCGGGGTCGTGGGCTGGCGCGGGTCCGGCGCCGGGTCGGGGACCGGGCGTCCGACCGGGCGTCCAGTCTGGCGTCCAGTCGGGCGTATCCGTACCGCCCGAGGGGGCGCGGGCGGTGCCCGCAATCGGGGCGTTTTCGTCGTCCCGGGAGGCCTGGCCTCTGGTCGCGACATCCCTGGGGGCGGTGTCCGCCGTGGCGAGGCTGGCCCCCCGGACCACCGAGGCCTCCGGCGAGGGGCCCCAGCAGGGGGCAGAGCCGGGCAGGGGCAGCGCCCAGGACGCGGTCGATCTGGATCGGCTGGCCGAGGAGATGACGACTCGCATCCTGCGTCGCATGAAGCGGGACGGCGAGCGGAGGGGGACATATGGGCGCTGAACCGGGCGCTGGGCGCGGGGCGGGCGGCGGCGAGCTGGCCAAGGCCTTCCTGCACGTCGTGGATTCGGACTGGAGCGGCTACAAGAAGGGGGCCTCGGGTCCCGGGGCCGCGGGGGGCGGGTCGGACTTCACCTTCCTGTACAACCCCGAGACGGTGACCGTCGAGAAGGCCACCACGTTCAAGGAGCAGCGACGCCAGGGCATGGATTCCGGCGAGAAGGAGTGGACCCACGGGCAGTCCCGGACCTTGAAGGTCTCGAGCCTGTACTTCGACACGTACGAAACGAAGGAGAACGTCCGGACCCGGTTCATCGACCAGCTCGAGGCGCTGGCCCACTTCGACCCGGGGCTGCACCGCCCGCCGAAGGTGCTGTTCATGTGGGGCCAGTTCATGGCGGAAAACGACGACTACAACTCGTGCCAGTGGTACGTGAAACGTGTCGTCGTCAACTACGTGATGTTCCTGAACGACGGGACCCCGGTGCGGGCGAAGGTCGATCTGGAGCTGGTCGAGGCGACCTCGGTCGATCGCCAGATGCAGCGCGACCCCCAGTCCCCCGACCATGCCAAGGTCCACACCGTGCGGCGGGGAGACACGCTCCAGAGCATCGCGTGGCGCGAGTACGAGGACGCGACCCAGTGGCGCCGCATCGCCGAGGCGAACGGGATCGATGACCCGATGACGCTGGAACCCGGGACGAAGCTGCTGGTCCCGCCGATCCTGAAATAGGGGGAGCCATGCCTGCCGAGTCCAGGGACGTCAAGTCCTGCATCCTGAAGATCGACGGTCGGGAGCGGATCACCTCGACCGCGGGCGGCTCGACGACCCAGACGCCGTTGGGCAGCCTGGAGTCGCTGCGCGTCGATCTGCGACTGGATGCCCCGGCGATGTTCACGGTGGAACTGGACCTGCGGTCCGATGCCCGCGTCACGGTGCTGGACGAGCTTTCCCCGGGGCGGGAGGTCGAGATCCTGCTGGGCAACGTCGGCCAGGAGGTCCCGGTCTTTCGGGGCGAGGTGCATTACATCGAGCCCCACTTCCGCTTCGAGGGCGTATCGACGGTTTCGTTGGGCGGGTACGACCGCTCCCATCGATTGACTCGGGGGACCCGATCCCGGACCTGGGGCGACGGGGTTCAGGCCGACGACCACCAGCCCTCGGTCGTCCGGGACGTCATCCAGGATGCCGGCGGCGGGTCGGGGACGCGCGACTCGCTGTCGGCGGACCAGGTCGAATCCGCGCGCACGCGGGTGACCTACGTGCCCCAGCTCAATGCGTCGGACTATCAGATGCTCCAGTGGCTGGCCCAGGAAGGCGGCAAGGATGTCCGGGCCGGCACGCCCCAGGACGATCGGAAGATCCGGTTCACGGCTCCGGAACTGTCGGCCGACCCGGTGGTCACGCTGGTGCGCGAGGCCCCTCGGGGCGAGAAGGAGGAGGCGATCCGCGAGGCGCGCTTCTCGATGTCCACGGTTCGCCAGGTGGCCGCCGTCGAGGTGCGGGGCTGGGACGCCATGAACAAGCGGGCCATCGTCGGGGTGGCTCGGTCCCCGTCGCGCGACTTCGGCGGCGAGCCGGGGCATCGCGTCACCGGACAGGCGCTGTACGGCCAGCCCACCGAGGGCAAGGTGCTGACCGTGGTCGATCACCCGGTCGAGAGCCAGCAGGAGGCCGAGGCCGTTGCCCAGGCCCTGTTCGATCGGCTGGCGATGGACTTCCTGACCGCCGACGTCGATCTGCCGGGTAATCCGTCGCTGGTGCCGGGGGTTCTGGTTCGGATGCGGGGGTTCGGGCAGCGGTTCGACGGGCGGTACCTGGTGACCGAGTGCGTCCACGAGATGGTTCCGAAGGGGGCCGGCTTCGTGACGCGCCTGAAGATCGCCCGCAACGACGCCGAGAACCCCTCGTCGGCCCCGGGGAGCTCCGGCGCTTGACGGGGCGCAACCTGCCGGCCTACCGTACGGTGCCAGAAGCTCGAGGAGGCCTTGTGTTCGGCGGCGTCTATGGCGGTTGGATCCTGGTCGATGTGCGGCTGCTGATCTTCCTCGCCCTGCTGTCCTCCGGGGTTTCGACGCTGCTGCTGGCCCTGCTGGTCCGTCGCCGCGTCTGGCACGAGTACGTGACCCTGTTCACGGCCACGACGACGATCCTGTTCCTGATGGGGCTGCTGCTGCTGCAGACCGTGCTGGACTATCCGGTGGTCGTTGCGCGGGATTTCTTTCCGATCCGATAGCGTCGCCAGGCGATCCCCGCCGCCAGGACCACTCCGCCGACGCACATCCAGGCGAACACCGGCCCGATGGCCGCGTACAGGCTGGATGGCGCCATCCGCGGCACGTCGAGAACCACCGCGCGCCGCTCGTGCAGCGAGGTCTCGGCCAGGAACTCCCCCGTCGGCCCGACGACGGCGGTGATGCCGGTCTGGGTCACGCGAACCAGGGACGTGCGCAGCTCGATCGCCCGGGGGACCTGGATCATCAGGTGCTGTGCCGGGGCGCCGTAGTCGCCGAACCAGCCGTCGTTCGTCAGGTTGATGATCAGGTCCGCACCCGAGGCGATCACGGCCTTTCGGGTGAAGTCGGACTGGATGGCCTCGTAGCAGATTGATGCCGCCGCGCGGGCGGCCCCCAGCTCGAATGCGACGGGACGCTTGCCGGGAGACAGGTCTCCGACCCCGGAAACCCGGCCCTTCAGGGACGGGAATCGATCGGAAAGGGGCAGGTACTCGCCGAACGCCAGCAGCCATCGCTTGTCATAGCGCGCCTGAATGGAGCCGTCGGCCCCGATGTGGACCGCGGAGTTGTGTCCACGTCCGTCCGAGTCCCGCGTGATGCTGCCCAGGATCAGCGGACGGCCCAGTCGCCTCACCTCGTCGATCACGGTGCGCGAGAGGGAGGCCACGGGGCGCTTGCGCTCGGCCATCAGGTCTTCGCTGCCGTGCAGGAAGGTGTAGGGGAAGGCGCCCTCGGGCCAGACGATCGCGTCCACTCCGGCCAGGTCCGCGCCGCGGGTGATCGAGAACAACCGCTCGACCAGCGAGACGCGGAACCCGTGGTCGCGAATCCGCTTTTCCTGGGCCGTGATGTCCGGCTGGATCAGGGCCAGGCGGACGGTCGGCGCCCCAGCCGCCTCCTGACGGACCTGGAACAGGCGCACCCCGCCGTAGCCGACCCACAGGGCCAACAGCAGCAACGCCAGCAGGGGGCCGGCAAGTCGGATCCTGCCCGACCGAGCCCCGTCCCGAAGGATGCCGGCCAGGGCCGCGCTGACCGATACGGCCACGAAGGTGGCGCCGGCCATGCCGGTCACATCGGCGCCCTGAAGCAGGATGGGAACGCGCCAGAACGCGCTGCCCAGGTGCCACGGGAACAACTGGGGTGCCAGGAACTCCGCGGTCACGGTCACGGCCGCGGCCACGGCGACGGCACCCGCGGATCCGCGCGGTGACAGGGTCCGGATTCCCAGCGCGACCAGGCCCCAGGCGACTCCGTGGAGGATCGCGAACAGGACCAGGACCCCGATGGCCGCCGGGGTCGAGAAGTCGCTCATCGCCGTCGCGGTGTGGACGATCCAGGGGAAGATGCCCAGGTGGGCCAGCGTTCCCAGTCCCCAGCCCGCCAGGAAGGCCCCGCGGCGCGTCAGGTCCGGCAGGAGGGTCAACAGGGGGGTCCAGGCGACGAACGCCAGAGGCCACCACCCCAGGTCCGGCAGCGCCACGGTGCAGCACGCCGCCGAGGCAAGTACGACCAGCGGTGCGCGGACAGTCAGGGGCAGGCTCACGGGGCGACCTGTGGCAAGAGAAGGTTCAGTCTATGGATTCTCCAGCTTGTACACGTGGCCGCACGCCGGCTTGATCCCGTCCTTGCAGGCCTGCCGCAGTTCGACCTTCGCCGCCTCGGTGTCGCCCTTGTCCCGCAGCGCCAGGCCCAGGCCGAAGCGCGCCTCGGGGTAGTTGCTCTTGATCTCCAAGGTCTTGCGATAGAACTCGACCGCGCCGTCCCAGTCCTTGTTGCGCCACAGGATGTTGGCCGCCTTGAACGCCGCCTCGCTGCTCTTCGGGTTGGCCTTCAGCATCTTCTTGTACCAGTCCAACGCCGCGTCCAGGTCATCGTGCTCGACGGCGATCGCCGCCAGGCCCAGCATGGCCGAGCCGTCCGTCTTCCGGGCCTTGAGCACCTTGCGGTACTCGGCCTCGGCCGCATCCAGGAATCGCAGCCGTCGCAGCACGTCCGCCAGGCCCAGCCGGGCGTCCGCCGACGTCGATGCCAGGGCCAGTGCCCGCTCGTAGGCCGCCTGCGCCTCGGGCAGCCGGTTCAGCCAGTCGTAGGCGTACGCCATGTTCAACTGGTACTTGAACACCTTGGGCTCGAGGACCGCGGCCTTCTGGAACTTGGCCAGGGCCTCCGCCAGCTTGACGTCATCCCGGGACTTGCGGGCCTGTTCGCCAATCTGCACGCCTTCCTTGTAGAACCCTTCGGAAACACCGGACTGCGCCTGTGCCCAGGATGCCACCAGCAGGGTCGCAGCAAACCCGATTGCCCAAGTCCTCATCGATCCACCTCCTGTTGTTCGACGGTCCGGATCGCCCCGACGAGTCGCTCGTACGTGACGACCGGATCCTCCGGGATGACCCGAGTCTGGGAAAGCACCGATACGAAGTTGTTGTCGCCGTTCCACCGGGGCACGACATGCATGTGGACGTGGTCCGCGATGCCCGCGCCGGCCGCTCGGCCAATGTTCATCCCGATGTTGAATCCCTGCGGGTGGTACTCGCAGGCCAGCGCCTTCAACGCCAGCGACAGCATCGCGTTCATCTCGGCCCATTCCGGGGCCGTCATGTCGGTCGGGCTGGCCAGGTGCCGGTAGGGCACGATCATCAGGTGCCCCGAGACGTACGGGTAGCGATTGAGCACCATGAAGGTATGTTCGCCCTTGCGCAGCACCAGCGTGCCTTCGGACGGTCCCCGGGTCGGCAGATCGCAGAAGATGCAGGCCGGGGCGTCCGGCTTCCGGATGTAGGCCATGCGCCAGGGTGCGAACAGGTGCTTCATCCGTCCGGATGCCTCCGGGTCAGGCGCTTTCGGCATCGGTCGCCAGGATCCGGATTGGCGGCTTGCCTTCCAGGACCGCCTCTTCGTGGATGACGACCTCCTTGACGTCACGGGCGTCGGGCAGATCGTACATCACGTCCAGCATGACTCGTTCCATGATGGCCCGCAGCCCGCGAGCCCCCGATCGACGCTCGGTCGCCAGCCGTGCCACGGCGCGAAGGGCGCCCTCGGTGAACTTCAGGTTCACGCCCTCCATCTGGAACAGCCAGCGGTACTGCTTGATCAGCGCGTTTCGCGGCTCGGTCAGGATCCGCACCAGCGCCTCCAGATCCAGGTCTCCCAGGGCCGCGATCACGGCGAATCGGCCGACGAATTCCGGGATCAGCCCGAAGTGGATCAGATCCTCGGGCTGCGCCTCCCGCAGCAGCTCGCCGACGTCGGACTTCACCTGCGCCCCGGCGCGCGTCCCGAACCCGATCGAGCCCCCGCGCAACCGGGCCTCGACCGCCTTGTCCAACCCGACGAAGGCCCCGCCGCAGATGAACAGGATGTCGGTGGTATCGACCTGGATGTACTCCTGCTGGGGATGCTTGCGGCCGCCCTTCGGCGGCACGTTCGCGACGGTCCCCTCCAGGATCTTCAGCAGTGCCTGCTGGACGCCCTCGCCCGACACGTCCCGCGTGATCGAGGCGCTGTCGGACTTGCGCGAAATCTTGTCGATCTCGTCGATGTAGATGATGCCCCGCTTCGCGGCATCGACGTCCCATCCGGCATTCTGGAGCAGCGCCAGGACGACGTTCTCGACGTCCTCGCCCACGTAGCCGGCCTCGGTCAGCGTCGTCGCATCGACCATCGCGAACGGCACCTGGAGGACCCGTGCCAGGGTCTGCGCCAGCAACGTCTTGCCGCTCCCGGTGGGGCCCATCAGCAGGATGTTGCTCTTCTGGATCTCGACGTCGTTGACGCGCCTTCGGCTGCGGGACTCGATGCGCTTGTAGTGGTTGTAGACCGCGACGGCCAGCGTCTTCTTGGCGTGGTCCTGTCCGATCACGTAGTCGTCCAGGACGCGGACAATATCCCGTGGCTTGGGAAGCGATGCGCTGGTGTGCTGGACCCGATGGGTCAGGTTCACCTCGTCCGCGGCGATGTCGTTGCATTCCGCGACGCAGCGGTCGCAGATATGGACCTTGGGGCCGGCGATCAGCCAGCGGCACTCGGCCTGCGTTCTCATGCAGAACGAGCAGGTCAGCTGGGATCCCGGGTTCGACAATTTGTCCACGAAAACTCATCCTTGCGAGCCAGGCCCGGCGGGAACACGACCCGCAAGGCGCGACTATTGTAGCGCCGGCGGCGCGTTGCCGCAAACCCGCGGGCAGGCGCGGGATTCGCCAGGCCTTCCGGCCGCGGCCGGGGTTTGGCCCCCATCGGTGGCTGCGGGTATGATTCCGGCGGAGGTGGGCATGGCCCGCGGCAGTGGGATTCCAACCCTGGTTCTGGCGGCGGTCCTCCTGACGGGCACGTTGGGTTGGGCGGCGCCCGGCGAGTCCGGGCCCCCGGCGTCGGGTTCGGTGCGGCGCCTGAAGGTCGTCCTGGATCCCGGTCATGGCGGCCACAACACCGGGGCGATCGGGGTCGCCGGCATTCACGAGAAGCACCTGACGCTGGCACTGGGCCTGCGGGTCGCGCAGTTGCTGGCGGGTTCGCGCGAGGTGGATGTCGTCCTGACCCGAACCGACGACCGGTATCTGGATCTGTCCGAGCGCACCGCATTCGCGGACGCGGTCGGGGCGGACGCCTTCCTGAGCCTGCACTGCAACGCCTCGGAGTCGGCCGAGGCGCACGGGATTGAAACGTTCTTCCTGGGAGTCAGGGGGTCGGACCCCGAGGCGGATGCCCTGGCGCTTCGGGAGAACGAGAGCGCCGTCACTCCCTTGCCGGCGGCGGGGGACCCGATGGTCGCGGCGATCGTGTCCGACCTGCGGCGCAACGGCACGATGGTCGAGTCGTCGGGGCTTGCGGCCGTGGTCCAGGAATCCCTGATCCGGGCGCTTCCCGACGCCGTGTCGCGACGCGTGCGTCAGGCGAACTTCGCGGTGCTCCGCCAGGCATCGATGCCGGCGGTCGTGGTCGAGGTCGGATTCCTGACCCATCCCCAGGAAGGGCGAATGCTGGCGCGCGAGGCCTACCAGGACCGGATCGCGCGCGCACTGGCCTCGGCGATCGAGTCGTTTGCCCGGCGAACGGCCGCGGACCGGGAAGGGCCATAGCGCCGCGGACGGGCCCTACTCCCCCTTGCCCAGGTTGTATTCCTTCAGCTTGTAGAGCAGGGCGCGGTGGCTGATCTCGAGCAGCTTCGCGGCCCGGGTCCGGTTCTGGTCGGTTTCCTCCAGCGCCCGGGAGATCAGGGTGCGTTCCAGCGTGCGCGAGTTCCGCTTGACCGACAGGCCGACCAGGTTCATCACGGACCGCTGGCCGTCCGAATCGGCCCCCTCGGCGATGTGTTCCGGCAATGCGTCCCGCGTGATTTCCGCGGTGTCCGACAGCACGACCGCGCGCTCGATCAGGTTCTCGAGTTCCCGGACATTGCCGGGCCAGGCGTAGGCCATCAGCGCCCGCATGGCGTCCGGGGCGAAGCCGGTCAGCCGGGTCACCGCCAGGCGTTCGCACGTCCGCCGCAGGAAGTGTTCGGCCAGTTCCGGGATGTCCTCCGGTCGTTCCCGAAGCGCCGGAATCCGGATCGGCACGACGTTGAGCCGATAGAAGAGATCCTCGCGGAACCGCCCCGAGGCGACGTCGGTCACCAGATCCCGGGCCGTGGCCGCCACCACCCGGACATCGACCTTCTGGGAGCGGGTGTCCCCGACGCGCCGGATCTCGGCCTCCTGCAGAAAGCGCAGGATCTTCACCTGAAGCAGCAGCGGCAGTTCGCCGACCTCGTCCAGGAACAGGGTGCCGCCTCCGGCGCTCTCGATCAGGCCGCGCTTGTTTCCGGCGGCGTCCGTGAAGGCTCCCTTGACGTGGCCGAAGAACTCGGACTCCATCAGGCCGGCCGGAATGGCGCCGCAGTTGACCGCGACGAACGGCATCCGCGCCCGCGGGGACTGTTCGTGAATCAGGCGCGCCAGCACCTCCTTGCCCGTGCCGGACTCGCCCGTCAGCAACACGGTCGAGCGATAGGCGGCGATCCGGCCGGCGGTGGCGATGATCCGGCGCATCGCCTCGGCCTTCGCGATGACGACGGTACTGGCCGGGGCCCTGCCGGCGCGGGACTTGAGCTCCAGGTTCTCGCGGCGCAGTTGCTCCCGCTCCTCCGCCTTGCGCAGTGTCAGCAGGATTTCCTCGCCCTGGAACGGCTTGTTGATGTAGTCGTAGGCTCCCGCCTTCATCGCCGCGATGGCCGCATCGTTCGAGCCGTAGGCCGACATGACGATCACGGTCATCGGGATCGCGTCGGTTCGCAGGGCGTTCAGGAATCCCATGCCGTCCATGCCGGGCATCTTCAGGTCGCACAGGCACAGGTCGAACCGCTGGTGCTGGAGCAGGTGCAGCGCGTCCTCGGCCGAGGTGACCGACGAAACCTGATAGCCGGCGCGGGACAGGATGACCTGCAGCATCTGCAGGAAGCCCGGTTCGTCATCGATGACCAGAACTTTCAATTCCATGCGCACCCCCTACGCAAGAAGTTTATATCCCGAGAAATTGATGCGCAACGTGTGGAGTCGGTCCGGGAAGCGGCTACCCGGCGGGCGGGTCGAACGCCTCCGGTCCCGCGCTCCACAGGCGGAGCAGGAACGTGGCGCCTTTCCCCGGCGTGCTTTCGACCGTGATCTCGCCGCCGTACACCTCGACGAGCTGGGCGCAGATCGACAGGCCCAGTCCGGTGCCTTCCCCCGGGGGCTTGGTCGAGTAGAACGGGTCGAAGATCCGTTCCTGTTCCTCCGCCGCGATTCCGGGACCGTCGTCGGTGACCCGGATCTCGACGAACCGGTCGGCACGCCGGGCGGACACCTCCAGATTGCCCTTGCCCTTGGTGGCATCGGCGGCGTTGAGCAGCAGATTGACCAGGACCTGCTGCAACTGGGAGGGGCGGATCTCGGCGGTCAGGGGGGATGCGTCGATGCGGGTCGCGACCCGGACCTGACCGAACGATCGGTGGGGTTGGAGCAGCTTCAGCGTCTGGTCGACCACGACGGCGACGTCGGCCAGGGCGCCCTCCTCGCGGACCGGGCGCGCGAAGGCCAGCAGATCCTTCAGCGTTCCGTGGACCCGCAGCGTTGCCGCGTGGATCTGTGCCGCGAACGCGCGGGTCTGCTCGGCGTCCTCGCCATCCTTGAGAATCTCGGACATGCCCAGGATCACGCCGATCGGGTTGCCGATCTCGTGGGCGATTCCCGCGGCGAGTTGCCCGACCGACGCCAGCTTTTCGGCTCGGATCAGGCCGGCCTGGGCGCCCTTCAGGTCGGACTGGATCTGCCGGATCCGGATTCCCTGTCGTTCGACGGTGGTTGCCAGTTCGCGTTCCGTCCGGACCGCGGCGTCGAGCGACGCCCGAATGACGGCCAGATCCGCCGGATGGGCCGGGTGATCCGATCGCACCGAGCGTCGCGCGATCGTGGCCGCGGCCGCGACGGGTCGCACCAGCAGGAAGTAGCCGGCCAGGAAGCCTCCCAGCAGGGCGATGAAGAGCACCAGCAGCCCGAACAGCGTGGCCAGACCCCACGAGGACGCCGTCGGGGCGCGGGCCTCGGGCCGCTCCACCAGAACCAGCAGGCCGCGCCTTCCCGCGAGGTCCTGGACCACCGCCATGGCCTCCCAGATCGCCGCACGGGGGGTGCCGGGCAGGCTTTGGCCTCGGGAAAGCCCGATCCGGGTCAACAGTTCGCCCTCGGCAAATGCCTGGGCCGCGCGACTCGGATCCAGTCCCAGCTGTCGGCAGGCCGCGACGAACTCGGGCGTCCCCGGCTCCATCGGGAGGATGGCCGCCCGGACCTCGGGCAGCATCACGGGAAGCTGCCGGGCCCAGGAGTCCCAGTCCGCGGCGTGCGTCGGCGCGGTCGCGGCGGCGAACCGGGCCAGGGACAGCAGGCGCGTGCCCACCGGGCGGGCCAGCAACGACTCCGAGATGGGGCGGATCACGGGGACCAGCACCAGGACGCCCAGGACCGCGCTGATGGCAAGCACGAACGCCAGCCGGCTTCGTACTCCGAATCGATCAAGCGTCTTCACGAGAACGAAGATATCCGCCGTTGCACCCGGCGTAAAGGGCGTGTTCGACGGGGTCGGGAGGGCGAAGATCCGACGGGGCTACGAGCCGGTCGCGTGCGGGCACTTGCCGGCCTTCTTGCAGCCGCAGGCACACTTGCCGTCCTTGTCCTTGTGGGGGCAGTCGGCGCAGGCGCACTTGCCGTCCTTGTCCATGCAGCCGCAACCGGCGCAATCGCACTTGCCGTCCTTGCTCTTGCAGGGGCACTTGCCGTCCTTGTCCTTGCTGCACCCGGCCTCCTTGTCCGCGAGGGCGGCCTCGGCCTTCGCCGCGGCGTGGGGGCATCCCTGGGCGGCGGCCTTGGGGCATCCGCCTTCGGCGGCCTTCGCGCAGGGCTTGTCGGCCGGGTTGGCCTCGGCGCGCATCGCACCCGCGCCGACGAACAGGAACAGGGCGAACAGCGGAACCATCATCGCAACGAGGCGCTTCATCGTGTCGTCTCCGGTGTCAGGAAATGTCCCACCCGGACCCACATGGTCCGAATAGAGCAAATCCTAGCGTTCCGCGGACCCCTTGTCAAAGAGGCGCCGGCCAGGTCGGCGCGGGCCTGACGAATGCGCTGCCCCCGTAGCGCGGTTTCGGACCTGATTTTCGGGGGCTGTGGAAACTTGTTGACATGCCGTCGTCTTTCAATACAATCGTCGTCCGTTTTGGGATGGCGGAGGCCTACCATGTATGCAGTCATCCGTACCGGCGGCAAGCAGTACCGCGTGTCCGAAGGCGACACG
>JARKOL010000108.1 GCA_029975745.1 Myxococcota bacterium
CACTTCTGAAGATCGACGATCGGCAACTGGTCCGGCCCCATGTGGATCGCGTCGAACGGACACGACTCGACGCAGTCGCCCAGCCCGTCGCACCCGTAGGGGCATGCCTTGATCCCGCCCTCGGACAGCAGCGCCGCCCCCTTGCACGACGACACGCCCTTGTACACGAAGCGGCTGCCGCAGGCGGAGGGCTTGCCGCCGCAACGAACGCGAGCCACCATCCGAACGCGGTCCTCGACCTCGATCCCCAGGATCGCGGCGACCTGCTTTGCCAGGTCGTTTCCACCCGGCGCGCACCCGGCGGGATCCGCACGGCCCTCGACGATCGCCTTGGCGAAACCCGAACACCCGGGATAGCCGCAACCGCCGCAGTTCGCCCCGGGCAGGATCTCGGCAATCCGCGCGATACGCGGATCCTCGTCCACGTGGAATGCCCGGGACGCCACCGCCAGCACCCCGGCGGCAACCGCACCCACGCTGCCCAAGGCGCCGCTTCCGATCAGGATCGCATTGATGTCCATCGTCCGTCCCCGTCCCGCCCGGCCGACAACCGGGCGCCCATCACAACTTGACCATGCCCGAGAAGCCCAGGAACGCCAGCGACAGAATACCCGCCGCCACCAGTCCGATGGGAACCCCGCGCATCGATCGCGGCGTCTCGACGTTCACCGCCAGGCGCTCGCGAATGGCCGCGAACAGGATCAACACCAGCCCGAACCCCAGCGCCGACGCCACGCCGAAAACCAGGGTCTGCATGAAGTCGAAGTCCTTCTTGATCGCCAGGATCGCGGTGCCCAGCACCGCGCAGTTCGTGGTGATCAACGGCAGGAAGATCCCCAGGGCCGCAAAGAGCGTCGGCGACACCTTCTTGATCACCATCTCGACGAACTGGACGAGCGAGGCGATCACCAGAATGAAAACGATCGTCTGCAGGTACTGCAACTTCGCGGGAACCAGCAGGCCCTGGTACAGCAGGAACGTGATGATCGCGGCCATCGTGGTGACGAACAGCACCGCGGCGGACATGCCGACGGCCGATTCGACCTTCTTGGACACGCCCATGAACGGGCAGATGCCCAGGAACTGGGCCAGCACCAGGTTGTTGACGAACACGGCCCAGACAATCAGGGCAAGGTATCCGGCAATGTCCATCCTACGCCCTCCTCAGCTTGTTCAGGCCGGCGATGATCAGCCCCAACGCCAGGAACGCCCCCGGCGGCAGGATCATGACCAGCACGGGCGACTGGGCGAAGCCCTGCCCCAGCAGGTTGATCCCCAGCAGCGAACCGCTGCCCAGCAATTCACGAAACGCGGAAACCACCACCAGGGCGAACGTGAAGCCCAGCCCCATACCCAGGCCGTCGATCACGGCGCCCAGCACAGGATTCTTCGACGCGAACGCCTCGGCGCGGGCCAGGATCACGCAGTTGACGACGATCAACGGAATGAACACGCCCAGCGATTCGTGGAGTTCCGGAGCGAAGCCCTCCATCACCATATCGACGACGGTGACGAACGAGGCGATCACGACGATGAACGCCGGGATCCGAACCGCCGACGGGATCACCTTGCGCAGCAGGGACACGGAAAGGTTCGAACACGTCAGCACGAACACGACCGCCGCGCCCATGCCCAGACCGTTCATCACCGTCGAGGTCACCGCCAGCGCCGGGCACATGCCCAGAAGCAGCACGAACAGCGGATTTTCCTTCAGGAACCCGCGCGAGAACACCTGGGAAAGCGTCGTATCAGCCACGGTCCACCTCCTGGGCCGCGGGGGCCTCGGACTCGGGGACTGCCTCCGGAGCCGCCGCGGGGGCTTCGGGCTCCGGGGCCGCTTCGGGAGCCGCGGCCAGTTCGGCCGCCCGCTCGCGGAACAAGGCCACCGCCCGGTTGACCGCCTGGGTCGCGGTCCGGGACGAGATGGTCGCCCCGGTGATCGCGTCAATCGTGCCGCCGTCCTTGCGCACCTTCAGGTCGCCCGACGCCGGATAGGCCAGGTTCTGGAACTGCCCCTGGAACGCCGGCTCCTTCAGTTTGGTGCCCAGTCCGGGCGTTTCCTTGTGGGACAGGACGTCGTACGCGACCACGGTCGGGGCCGCCGGGTCCCCCTTCAACCCCACCATGTACACGACATCGCCGGAATAGCCGCTGGGGTCGGTGACCCGGACCGCGACGCCCACCAGCTCGCCCCCCATCCGCGCCGGGAACAGCACGGGCAACCGATCCCGCTGGGACGCGGGCATCGTCTGGGGGTCCACATCCGACACGACCCGCATTTCCTGGTCCGGGGCGTTGTCGAACTCCGGCAGCACCTGCTTCAGGGCATTCAGCGTCTTGTTGCGGCGCGCCTGGGCAATCGGGTCGGCCGTCACCTGATTGACCACAGCCAGCAGCGCCGCAGCGCCGGCCGCAATCAGCGTCAGAACCACGACGTAGCGAACTTCCTGCTTCATCGCGCCACCTCCGCCTTCGGCTTGGGCACGGTCCCGAAGGTCCGCTCCTTCATCAGGTGGTCGATCAACGGGGTGGCCGCGTTCATCAACAGAATCGCGAAGCTGACCCCCTCGGGATAGCCGCCGAACAGGCGGATCAGGGCGGTCAACAGGCCGCAGCCGAACGCGAACACCACGCGTCCCCGGAACGACAAGGGCGACGTCACCATGTCGGTCGCCATGAAGAAGGCCCCCAGGACCAGGCCGCCCGACAGCAGGTGGAACGTGGGGCTGGCGTAGTGCTCGGGTCCGCCGATCCAGTACGCCAAACCCGTCGCGATGAACGTGGTCGCCATGAAGACCACGGGAATCTCCCACGTGATCACGCGCCGGACCAGCAGCACGATGCCGCCCAGCAGCAGCGCCGCCGCGGATATCTCGCCGATACTGCCGCCGACGTTGCCCAGGAACAGGTCGGTGCTGGTGGAGGCGGCCATCTCGGCCAGGCGCCCCTCCTTCAGCAGCCCCAGGGGCGTCGCGCCCGTGACCGCCGCCAGATCGTCCGCGGACACCAGCCCGCGCACCCCCGGCTTCAGCCACGTCGTCATCAGCGTCGGCCACGAAACCAGCAGGAACACGCGCGCGACCAGCGCCGGATTGAAGATGTTGGCGCCCAGCCCGCCGAACAGGTGCTTGGCGATGACCATCGCGACCAGGGCACCGACGACGATCAGCCACCAGGGCGCGGTCGGCGGCAGGTTCATGCCCAGCAGGATGCCGGTGACCAGCGCCGAACCGTCCTTCAGCGACCCGGGCGTCTTCAGCAGCCGCAGCGACGCGGCCTCGAACGCCAGGCAGGCCACGACGGACAGCGTCATCGTCCGGACGGCCTCCAGGCCGAAGTACCAGAACGACACCGCAACCCCGGGCAGCAGCGCAATCGCCACCCAGAACATGATCTGGGCAATTGAATCCCGATCATGCAGGTGCGGCGAGGGGCCGACCTTCAGCAGCGGCTTCGCCGGCGGCTCGACCTTGACGGGCGCGGCGGCCGGGGCCGGATTCCCGGCGGCCGGCGCCGGGGCCGTGGCGACATCAGGCTTTTCGTTCATTGAGTTTCGCCTTCGCAATGCGGAAAAGTTGGACCAGCCAGCGGTTCGACGGGCACACGTAACTGCACGACCCGCATTCCATGCATTCCCGGACGTGCAGCGCCTGGGCGCCGTCCAGGTCGCCCGCCTCGACGAATCGAGCGATTTCCGCCGGCCGCAGCCGCAACGGGCAGATATCGACGCAGCGCCCGCACCGCAGGCAGGGCCCCGCCTCGAGATCCGCCGCCGACTGGGCATCGAAGAACAGGAATCCCGACGTCCCCTTGACGATCGGAACCTCCATGTCGGACAGGGTCACGCCCATCATCGGGCCGCCCATGATCACGCGTTCCGGATCGCCGGTCAGGCCGCCGCAGAACGCGACCACGTCCCCCAGCATCGTCCCCAGGCGTACCCGCACGTTCGCGGGCTGGGCCATCCGGGGGCCGGACAACGTGATGGTCCGCTCGATGAACGGCAGCCCGGACATCACGGCGTCGGCCACGCGGGCCGCGGTGCCCACGTTCTGGACGACCACGCCCACGTCCAGCGGCAGTCCGGGAGGCGGCGGCACCTCGCGCCCCGTCAATGCCTTGATCAACTGCTTCTCGCCCCCCTGAGGGTACTTGACCTGGCACGCCACGACCGAAACCCCGGGAACCTGCGCGAACGCCCGGGTCATCACATCGATCGCGTCGGGCTTGTTGTCCTCGATCCCGACGATGGCGCGCGCCACGTCCAGCGCCCGCATCAGGATCCGCACGCCGTGAACGACCTTGTCGGTCTCCTCCAGCATCGTCCGGTGATCGCAGGTCAGGAAGGGCTCGCATTCGGCCCCGTTGATGACCAGCAACTCGACCCGCTTGCCCCGCGGCGGAGACAGCTTGACGAAGGTCGGAAACGCGGCCCCGCCCATGCCGACGACGCCCGCATCGCGAATCAGCGAACGCAGCAGGTCCGGAGCCATCGACTCGTAGTCGGGGTTGGCACCGGGCAGCGTGAACGGATGGGGCGGCCACGGCATCGGTTCCTGGCCCTCGGCCGGAGCGGGCGCGGCATCCCGGGCCTCGATCACGACCGACTCGGCCATGAAGCCGCCGGGGTGCCGGTACTTCGCGATTGCCGTGACCTCGCCGGCGATCGACGCGTGGACCGGCGCCGACACGAATCCGCCGGACTCGCCGACGACCTGCCCCTGCGCGACCCGCTCCCCGACCTGGACCAGCGCCTTCGCGGGCGCGCCAAGGTGCTGCCGAAGCGGAAGCACCACGCGCGCGGGCGGCGGCATCTCCTGGATCGGCAACGCGCAGGTCGCGTCCTTGTGATCGTCGGGGTGGATTCCTCCCCGGAACGTCCGTCTTGTGGCCATCCGTGCCTCCGCAAGCGATTGCGCGTCCGCGTCCACCGAGGTCCGCGCCCCAGGGCCGGGATTCTAGCCGCAAGAAGTCCGAAATGCACCGGGCAAGATGCAGGGTTTCCCCCGATCATGCCCTGGTTTCGACCGAACGCGCTTTTCGTGTCCGACGGCCCGATGTATCATCCGCTGGGCTTCGTTTCGTGGCGCTTGTCGATTGCGTCCCCCTCACGGTTCGGGAGCGGGCGGTTGAAGGATCAACTGGTCGGCCGATCGCTTGACGATCGGATTCACCTGGTCCGGCGCATCGGCGAAGGCGCCATGGGCACGGTCTACCTGGGGCGCCAGGTCTCGGTGGACCGGATGGTCGCGGTCAAGGTGCTGCACCGAAGCGCCCCCTCCTTCGCCACGGCCGTTGGCCGGTTCCTCACCGAGGCCCGCGCGGCCAGCGGCCTGCACCACCCCAACGTCGTCACGGTTCACGACTTCGGACGGACCAGCGACGGGTTGCTGTACCTGGTCATGGAGTACCTGGATGGCGTGACGCTGGCCAGAATGCTCGAACCGGGACCGCTGTCGGTGGCGCGGGTGCTGGATCTGGGGACGCAGATCTGCTCGGGCCTGGGCGCCGCGCACGCCCGCGGCGTCGTCCACCGGGATCTGAAGCCCGGAAACATCCTGGTTTGCGAGGTCGATGGCTTCGGCGCCATGGCCAAACTGGTGGACTTCGGCATCGCTCGCGTGGTGCGTCCCGGTGGTCGCAACGACCCGGAAGGGCTGGCGCTGGGAACCCCCACCTACATGTCCCCGGAGCAGGCATCCGGGCGTCTGGCGGGTTTCGGCTCGGACCTGTACTCGCTGGGAGTGATTCTTTTCGAGATGCTGACGGGCCGGCCTCCGTTCGACGACGACTCCACCGCCGAGGTCATGCAGGCGCACTGCTTCGCCGAGCCGCCTCCGATCGAGCCGTTGGCGCCCTGGCCGGTTCCGGCACCCCTGTCGCGGATCGTCATGCAGTGCCTGCGCAAGCGTCCCGAGGACCGGCCGGCGTCGGCCTCCACGATCCGCGCGGTGCTCGCGTCGCTCTTGCCGGAGGTCGGCGTCGATGTGCCCCCGCTGCCGTCGGGGCTGGAGTTGCGCTCCGCGGACACCCCCGCCGCGCCCTCCACCCAGGTCGCGCCGCAGCGAGGCCCCCAGACGGCCGGAGCGGTGGTCGATGGCCGCTTTCGGCTGGACGTGGTGCATCGCCCCTTCCCCGATCTGCTGGCGACGGCCACCGATCTGGAGTCCCCCGAGGGAACGCAGGTTCTGCTGCGCCAGCTCCGGCTGTCCCCCTCCCTGAACCGGGACATGCTGGACCTGGTGCTGGAACGCCACGTGGTGCTGGCGACGCGATTCCGACACGATCGGCTGGTCGGACTGAGGCAGGTCGATGTTCGCTCGGAGTTCATCCAGATCGTCTCGACCCTTCCGGAAGGCCCCACCCTGGAGTCGAGGCTGCGTGGGGGCGGCGGGCTTCCTCCGAACGACGCCATCGACATCGTTCTGGACTTGCTGCCTGGAATCGAGGCGCTGCACGAACTTGGTTTGTGTCATCAGGACATCCGCCCGGCCACCGTTCGATGCCCCGAGGACGGGCGGCTGCTGCTGGACGGCGTCGGCCTGTGGCCGCTGGTCGGGACCGGCGTCGCGATGTTCCCGGCCGAGGAGTTCGCCGAGGCCCGTCTGTACAAGGCGCCCGAGCAGCTGGGCATGCTGGACGACCCTGTCGGCCCCGAAAGCGACCTGTACGGCATTGGCGCGCTGCTGTACCGGCTTCTGACGAACCAGACGCCCTTCGAGGCCCACCGCGAACCGGATGTCCAGCAGAAGAAGCTGACCTCGAATCTGCTGAACCCTTCGGCTCTGGTGCCCCAGATCCCCGCCGCACTGGACGACGTTGTCCTTCGGCTGCTGCGGCCCCGCCGCATCGACCGCTTCCGCTCGGTCGATGCCCTGCGCGAGGCCCTGGTGCGGCTGCGTGCCGGCGACGTATCCCGGGTCGGCGAGGTATTTCGGGACCTTTCGGCCGAGGGCCGCCTGCATGGGCGAACGATCGAGCAGCGTCAGTTGAACGAGCAGGTCGATCGGCTGTTCGAGCGCCGCGCCGGAAGGTTCGTCCTGCTGGTGGGCCCTTCCGGCATTGGAAAGACGCGGCTGGCCGAGGAGACCGCGCACCTGGTTCGCAGGCGCCGTGGGCTGGTGATCCGCGCGAAGGCCCGCGAGGCGGACGTGGCCTACCCGTTCGGTGCGCTGCGAGAACTGCTGGCGGGCATGGGCATCGCCCTGCTGCACATGGAGCCCCGCCTGCGGGACGCGGTCCATCGGCGCCTGGACGCGGCCGTGGGCAACCAGGGGGCGCTGCTTCGGCCCTTCGCGCCCTGGCTGGCGAGGCGGTACGCGGACGCGCCGATGCCGCCGGAGCTGCCCGCGGATGTCGCGCGCGAGCGCCTGCTGGCGGCCCTCAGCCAGGTACCGCTGGCCCTGGCCAGTCCCGAGACCCCGCTCTGCCTGCTTCTGGACGACCTCCAGTGGACGAACGCCGCGTCCCTGGCGATCATCGACCGCCTGGCGACGGCGGTCTCGCGACACCCGCTGCTGATGCTGGGCTGCAGCCGGCCGCACCAGGGCCCCGGCGACCTTCCAGGACCGTTCGACGACATCGCACCCGGCGCGACGCTGCGGCTGGACATGGGCGGGCTCTCGTTCCAGGCCGTGCGGACCCTGCTCAACGAACGGATTGGCGACCCGCCGGGACTCCTCGAGATGGCCCAGGTCTTCCTGCGACTGACGGACGGCAACCCGGCGGCGCTGCACGCCCTGCTCCACGAGGCCGAGGTCGGCAACCTGGTGCGATGGAACGGCCACGACTGGTCCATCGACACGGCGCGCCTGAATGAACTGCTGCCCTCGCCCGGAACGGTCGATCGCATCCAGCGCAGAATGGCGGCCTTCGGCGTCGAGGCCGTCGAGGTGTTGCACGCCTGCGCGGTCTGGGGCGACTCCCTTCACGTGGCCGTCCTGTCCGCGATGTGTCCCGAGCTTGGGCGGGACCGGATCGTGGATGCCCTGGCCGCCGCCGAACGTGAGGGCGTGCTGCGCCCGGTCCGAAGCGACTCGCCCGGCCTGCTGGACTTCGCCCACGATTCGCTGCGCGAGTCCCTGCTGTCCGATCTGGACCCCCAGGCCCGCAGGTTGCTGCATCGAAGGGCGGCGGAGTACCTTGGTGAGGCCTGCAAGACAGGCACCGCCGAAGGGAGCTCCGCCGAGCGCCCTCATGCGTCGCCGCACCGCCGGGCCGAACACCTGCTGCACGCGGACCCGCGTCCCGAGGACGTGCCCGTGCTGGAGGAGGCCGCGAGGACCGCGCTGGCCGGCGGAGCCGCCCTGGGAGCCATCGATCTGGCGCAGGCAGCGCTGGCTTGCCTGCGCGACCGACCTTCCGACGACGAGGCCCAGATCCGGCTGAAGCTGCTGATCGCCAGCACCATGGCCGCGGCCCGGCATCCCGAAGATGCCTCCCGCCTGCTTCAGGAAATCGTCTCGCTGAAGCCGCCACCCCTGCTGCTGGCGATGGCCCACCGCGATCTGGCGGATGCCCTGTTCCTGATGGGGCGCCTGGAAGACTGCGTCGCCGGCCACATGCGGGCCGCCGAGGTGCTGGGCTACAAGCGCCCCGCGACACGCCCCGCGTTCTTGTTGCGCAAGTGGAGACGGGCCTTGCGCGAGGTCTGGTGGGAGACCCGGAAAGTGCCGACGTGCGCGCCCTCGGCCACGCCCGAGCGCAAGAGCGCCGTCCTGGCCGACATCCTGAACCACGAGGCACGCGCCCGCTTCTTCGCCCAGGGGTCCGCCGCGGACGTCCCTCTGCTGGATTCCCTGCACCACGCACGCCGGTCCGGCGACTGCTCGGCCTATGCGCGCATCCTGTCCCAGACGGGGGGCCAACTGGCAAGTTCCGCCGGTCAGGTCGTCCTGTCGAGGCGGATGCTGGACGCCTCGGTCGCCGTCGCCGAGGCCTCCGGGGATGACGCCGTGATGGCGCTGACTCGCGGCACCCGTCTGATGATCTACGGGGCGATGGGCGAGTTCGAGCGGTTCGACCAGGAACGCGCGGTCGTCGAGCCGCTGATCGCCCGCGTCGGCGACTCCTGGACAACGGGCCTCTTCCTGTCCTACCTGTTCGACGTGGTCCAGGAGCGAGGCCGCCCGGGAGAGGGGCTCCAGGTCGTCTCGGCCTTCGTGACCCAGTTGCAGTTGGTCCAGCAACGCGACTTCGCGCTGGCCTGGGGACACAACCGCGGCGCCTGGGTCGCCCTGGCGGTCGGACGGCCCGAACTGGCCCGGAAGATCATCGAGCAGGCCGGCCAGTTGCCCTTCGTCCAGACCGATCGCGTGCTGCAAGGCTATCTGCTGGCCTGGGAGGTCCAGGCGGCCCGGGACGGCGGCGAGCCCGAGCGCGCCCTGCGATGCGCGGAAGGCTACCTTCGCTTCCTGAACTCGGCACGTCCCGCGGCGCGCCACCAGGCCATCAGCACTTCCGTCGCGGCCAAGGCGTGCGCCGGAGCCCTTCTGGACACGGCCCCCGATCCCGCGGGAGTAGACCTGCTGGAACGCATCGTGGACCGGGGCATGCGTCTGGCCCGGCCGTTTCCGCTGTACCACCTGCACGTCCAACTGGCCGCGGTGCAACTGGATCTGCTGAAGGACCGTCGCGCGCGGGCAGCCCGCGGGATTGATCGCCTGGTCGCCGACGCCGCCCGCTGTCCCCCCGACGCCGTGGTCGCCGCCGAGTGCGAGGCGATGGCCGGGGCAATGGCCGGAGGGATCGCCTCCCCCCGGGGCCGCACCCTGCTGCGCCGGGCGTACGAGCGGCTGCGAACCGCGGACGACTGCCTGCCGTTCAAGCGAATGCTGGCGCGGACGCTGGGGGAACCCGCCGGCGGCGAGGACGAGGCGGACCGCACCGCGTCCTCGCTGGCGAACCTGCTCCAACTGCCCCACGCCGAACGATTTCCGGGCTCGCATCCGGGTGCCCTGCAGACCGCGGTGCCCGACGGCGGCATCGAGACGTTCGAGTGGGCGCACACCTCCCTGGCCTCGGTCGCGCGCGGCGAGGCGCCCCTGGACGCCGTGCTGCTGCCCATTGTGCGCTTCGCCGGCGTCGATCAGGGAATGCTGATGCTGGACGACCGTGCCGCGGGACGGCTGGAGGTGCTGGCCGCCAGCCCTGCCCCCAGCCGCGCCCTGGAATCCATGGTCGAACAGGCCAGACGCGTCTGTCGCCAGGCGATCGATACCTCGAGACCGGTGATCGAAGGCCCGCCGGGCAGCGGCAACGGTGCCGCCCGAGGCGCGCGCGCCGCGTTTCCGATCCCGCGGGCCGGCGCCTCGGACCTGGTGCTGTTCCTGGGCAACCGAAGCGCCCCCTTCCAGTGGGACGACAACCGCATCCGGCATATCGAGGCCCTGGTGCCCGTGCTGGACGTGGCCGCCAGCGTTTCGGCGGGAGGGAATCGCGAATGAACCTGCTGGCGATCCTGTCCGGTCTCGCGGCGGGAACCTACCTGCTTCTGGGCGGACACGCCCTGGCCGGCGCGGCACGCAACCGCATGAACCGGATGCTGGTCTGGCTGTCCGCCTGCCTGGCCCTCTGGTCCCTGTCCATGGTGTTCATCGTCATCGCGACGGACGAGGGCATGGCCCGGAACTGGGCGCGCGTCGGCGCGATCGGCTGGACGCTGTTCCCTCCGTTCGTTCTCCAGTTTTCCTGGGCCCTGACCCGGGGCGGCCGTGCGATGCGCCCCTGGGTGCTGTTCCTGGTGTTCGCCCCCTTCCTGGGGACGCTGGCCTACCAGGAAGTTTCCGTGTTCTCCGGGACGCTTCGCTTCGAACAGACCCCCCTGGGCTGGGTGCCCACCTACCCCGGTTTCCTGCCGGGCTTCTATGCCTTCCGCCTGTGGCACGTGGTGGTCCTGGCCGTCGCCCTGGTCCAGGTGCTTCGCTGGGGACGGCAGGCCGGCTGGCGACGGGTCCAGCGGCAGTCGCAGGCGATCGCGTGGTTCGGCATCGCACCCTTCCTGGTCGGTTCCATCCTGGACATGACGCTGCGCCACGCCTTCGATCCGCCCTTCCCAGCCGTCACGCACCTGCTGGCGGTGACCTTCGTCGCGGCCGTGACCGTTTCGATGACCCGCTTCCGGATGATGGAACTGACCTCCGACTCGGTCGCCGGCGCCGTCCTCGCGGGCACCCGGGACGTCCTGATCCTGCTGGATGCCGACGGCCGGCTCGTGGATGCGAACCACCGGACGCTGGAACTCACAGGCATGACGCGCGACCAGCTTGTCGGGCGTCCCGGCACGATTCTGGCGGCGACCCCGGAGGCGGCAGACCACTTCGTGGACACGCTGCTGGCCTCCCCCAACGGCACCCATCGCGCCTGCATCCATGGGCGGGGCACCGACGACGAGGAAATCCCCTACGACGTGACGGGAACCGTGATCCGGGATCGCTATGGCGACCCCATGTGGATGCTGATGGTCGGCCACGACGAGCGCACGTCGCGACGGCTTTCCAGCGAAACCTCCCAGCGGCAATTGGCCCAGAGCCGGCTGGCCGAGGAAAAGGAGCTGCTGCGCGTGACGCTGCGCTCGATCGGAGAAGGAGTCGTCACCACGGACATCGACGGCCGTGTCCTGATGATGAACCCCGTTGCCGAGCAGCTGACGGGATGGCCCCAGGCGCACGCGGCGGGCCACGTCATCGCCGAGATCCTGGACCTGCTGGACGAGCGTACTCGCACCCCGATCCAGGAGCTGGCGCACGGCGTGATCGACGGTCTGGAACGAAACGGTGGCATCCTGCTGCGGACGCGCGCCGGCGTCGAGATCCCGGTCGCCTACAGCGCCGCGCCCATGCGTGACCAGGCGGACCGGCGCATCGGCATGGTGGTCGTGCTGCGGGACATCTCGGGCCTGCGACGGCTGGAAGCGGACCTGATCCGCATGGGAAAGATGGAATCCCTGGGCGTGCTCTCGGGCGGTATCGCGCACGACTTCAACAACCTGCTGACGGCGATCCTGGGCTATGTGCAACTGGCGCGCATGGGCGCCCCGGGACACGGCCCCGTGAACGACCGACTGGCCCAGGCCGAGCAGGCGTGCCTGCGTGCCCAGGGGTTGACGCGCCAGTTGCTGACGTTCAGCCAGGGCGGATTGCCGATCCGCAAGCCGGTCCCGGTCGCCCCGCTGGTTCGCGAGGTGACGACGTTGATCGCGAGCGGATCGGGAACCCGGATCGACGCCCGGGTGGCGCCCGACACGCCGCCGGTCCTGGCGGACGAAGGCCAGATCCACCAGGTTCTGCACAACCTGCTGCTGAACGCGACCCAGGCCATGAACGGCCGGGGCGTCGTCGAGTTGGACGTGGCACCCCAGACGTTGGCGGATCCGCGGGACATCGATGGCACCCGGATTCCGGCGGGACGCTGGGTGCGTTTCCAGGTGCTCGATCGCGGCGCGGGCATTGCCCCCAACGACCTGTCGCGCATCTTCGAGCCGTTCTTTTCGACCAAGCCGACCGGCACGGGACTGGGCCTGGCGACGGTGTATTCCATCGTGCGGCGGCACGAGGGTGCCGTCACGGTTCGCAACCGCGAGGACGGAGGTTGCGAGTTCCAGGTCTGGCTGCCGACCGCCGACGAGGCGGCCGACGGGCAGGCTGCGGACGCGTCCCTGGAGGTCGGCGTCACCCGCATGCCCGTGCTGGTGATGGACGACAAGCCGCTGGTCCGGGACGTGCTTCGCCAGATGCTGGACGCTTTGGGATTCGACGCGGTGACGGCGGCGGACGGCCGCGAGGCGATCCGGCTGCACCGCGAGGCCATGGAACGAGGCACCCCGTTCCGCCTGATGCTGCTGGACTTCACGGTACCCGAAGGCATGGGGGGTACCGACACGATCCGGGTCGTTCGGCAGATCGATGCCCGAGTGCCCGCCATCCTGTGCAGCGGCTACGCCAGCGACACGGTCCTGGCCGAGTACCGCAGCCACGGATTCGACGCGATCCTGACGAAGCCCTATCGGCTGGAGGACGTGCAGGCCGCCATCGCCACGGCCCAGGCGGCACGCGCCGAGGCCATTCCGCTGGCGACGTCCTGAATCAGGGGGCCGGAACGAACCCGGAGGCCGGCGGACGCGGCGCCTGGACCGCGGGGACGCTCGCCAGTTCACCCCAGACCAGCCGGAAGTTCTCGCCGGTCATGATGGCACGATCCAGCATCGGCACCGTCTCGGGCAGGATCAGCGGCGCCTGGCTGCAGTTGCGAATGTCGCGATCGATGTCGATCCCCGGGGCCACC
>JARKOL010000109.1 GCA_029975745.1 Myxococcota bacterium
GAACCCGTGCCCGAGCCCGCTCCCGAGCCCGCCCCCGCCCCCGCACCCGCGGCCCCGGCGCTGCTGGCCGAACGGCTGGTCTGTCCGGAGGGAATGTCCCGAATCGTCCTGGACGCCCAGGCATCGGCGGACTCCCGAAAGAAGCCCGCCGACGTGGCCTTCTGCATCGACCGGCACGAGTTCCCCGGCGCCGGCGAACGCCCGAAGGCCGGCGTTTCACAGGGCCAGGCGGCGGGGCTGTGCAAGAAGGCCGGAAAGGCTTTGTGCAGCGCGGCGCAATGGACCCGGGCTTGCGAAGCCTCCCCGCCCGCGGCCCAGAAGTGCAACGTCTCGGGACGGCTGGCGGAAGGCGGGTCGTTCGCCGAGTGCGTGACCGGCGACGGCGTGTTCGACCTGATCGGCAATGCCGGCGAGTGGACGACCGACGGTCGCCTACGCGGCGGAGACACCGGCGTCGGCGGCGCCGGTGCCTGCGACTATTCGACCAAGCGCTTCGCGGTCAAGGCGACCGACGGATTCCGTTGCTGCGCCGTCCCGAAGCTGCCGTGACCTGGGAGCCCACCAACCCCAATCCACTGGAAGGAAACACATGATCGACCGATACACCACGGCCCGCATGCGCGACATCTGGTCCCCGAAGCACCGCTGGGACCTGTTCCTGAACGTCGAACTCGCCTACCTGGAGGCGCTGGAGGAGGACGGGATCGCACCGGCCGGCCAGGCGACGCGAATCCGAAACACCGTCCGCATCGATCCGGACCGGATCGAGACGCTGGAGGCCACGCTGCGCCACGACGTGATCGCGTTCCTGGCACACGTCGAGGAACAGGCGGGCGACGCGACGCGATTCCTGCACTACGGGCTGACCAGCTCGGACGTGCTGGACACCGTCACCGCGCTGCAGTTGAAGCAGGCGGCCGGCTTCGTCCGCGAGGAGTGGTCGAGCCTGGAGACGGCGCTGGACGATCTGGCCGAGCGGAATCGGAAGACCCCGATGGTCGGGCGGACCCACGGGATGCACGCCGAGGCGACGTCCTTCGGCCTGGTGGCGCTGGGCTGGCGCGAGGCCGTGTGCCGCTGCCGTGCCCGGCTGGACGCGGCCACGGACGACATCGCGGTGGGCAAGCTGTCCGGTGCGGTCGGCAACCTGGCGTTTGGCGACCCGGCGCGCGAGGCGCGCGTGCTGGAGCGGCTGGGCCTGCGGCCCGAACCCGTGGCGACCCAGGTCGTCGCACGGGACCGCCACGCGGCGTTCTTCGCGGCAATGGCCGTGGCCGGCGGCGTGCTGGAGCACATCGCCACCAACATCCGACACATGCAGCGCACCGAGGTCGGCGAGGCCCAGGAGCCGTTCGGCGGGGGGCAGCGGGGCTCGTCGGCCATGCCCCACAAGAAGAACCCGATCCTCTGCGAGAACGTGTGCGGGCAGGCGCGGCTGCTGCGAGCCTACGCGCTGGCGGCGCTCGAGGACATCTCGCTGTGGCACGAGCGCGACATCAGCCACTCCAGCGTCGAGCGGATGATCGGCCCCGACGCGACCGCCACGCTGGAGTTCGCGACGCGGCGCCTGGCCGGCGTCATCCGGGGCCTGACCGTCGATTCGACGCGGATGGCCCAGAACCTGGGGCGATCGGGCGGGATCATCCATTCCGAGGGGCTGCTGCTGTCGCTGGTACGGGCGGGCATGCGGCGCCAGGACGCCTACGGCCTGGTACAGCGGTGCGCCCTGAAGGCCGTCGCCGGAGAGGGCACCTTCCAGGGCAACCTGATGGCGGATCCGGACGTCCGGGCGCGTCTGTCCGAGGCGGACATCGCCCACTGCTTCTCGGTCGAGGAGCACCTGCGCTGGACCGAAGCCCTGTTCGCCCGCCGCACGCCACCCGAGGTCCGATGACCCCGACCTGGGCAGCCCTCCGAGTGTTCCAGGCGACCCGCCAGGACGTGGTGGTCGCGCTGGATCGCTTGATGGCTCGTGAAGGCCGAATCCCGTTCGATGCCGCCCGGATCCCGCCGGGCTATCCCGCCGAGCGCGGCGAATTCGAGTCCGCCCGACTCGAGGGCCCCGATGCACGCGGCGTGATGACCGTGCGCCTGGCCACCTGGCGCACCGCGTTCGCGCGAGCCCTGGCCCTGTCGAAGACCCTGACCCACCATCGGCTGGTCGCGGCGGTCCTCCCGCCGACCGAGGCGCTCCGATTGAAGGCCTACGTGGGCGGCGACCTGGTGCTGGCGGTCGGTTCGGACCCGGACGACGAGTTGTTCTACCGCCCGATTCGAGCCGATCTTGCCGCCGTTCAGGGCCTTCTTGCGACCTGGGGGCTGCCGCCCTGCGACTCGGCCCATCCCGAGGCCGTCTGGCGCTCGTTCGCCCCCGGGTTCGCCCCGGATCCGCCGGACGGCATGGACACCCAGGCCCGCGACTACGCGCGGACGTCTTCCCGGCTGGTACAGATGTCCTGAATCGCGTTCGTGACGACTAGCGGAACCCCAGCAGCACCCGGTCCATGGCCGCCCGCGCGTCCGGGTGGTAGCGACGCAGCGCGTCCCCGTCCAGCCAGGCCGTCGCCGCCGCGATGGCCCCCTCGACGCCGACCTGCTCGGCGAACGTCCGGATGGGACCGGCCATGTCGCGGTTGCACAGTTCGGCGTCCGGCCGGCCCGCGGCGACCAGCAGGACGTCCTGCAGCAGGGACTCCAGCAGGATCGCGGTGTCCGCGGCGTCCTCCTTGGACGATGCGACGTCGTCCGAAAACTTCAACCGCTCGTCCGGGCCCTTGTCCGCGAGTTCCAGGAAGGTGGCGATGAATGCGCGCCGCTCGGCCAGCAGCGGGCTGTCCAGCAGCCGCAACGCCCGGCCCGGCCGCCCCCGGGAAAGCGCCGCCGCGTCCGTCGCCTCGGCCACCGAGATGCCCCGCTCCCGGGCGACCAGGGCAGCCACCTCGGTCGTGGGCAGCGACCCGAAGTGCAGGGACACGCACCGGGACACGACGGTCCTGGGCAGCACGTCCGGGTTCGCGGTCACCAGCACGAACAGCGTTCGGGACGGCGGCTCCTCCAGCGTCTTGAGGGCCGCATTGGCCGCCTCGAGGGTCATGGCGTGGGCGTCGTCGATCAGCAGGCACTTCCAGGGCCCGACCAGCGGTTCGAACTGGAGACGGGGCGTGGCCTCCCGAACGTTGTCAATCTTGATGACCCCCTTCTCCGGGGCCAGCACCGCCAGGTCCGCGAACGTGCCCGCATCGACCATGCGGCAGGAACGACACTGTCCGCACGAGTCCCCGTCGCCGCGGTCCTGGCAGACCAGGTACGACAGGAACGCCAGCGCCATGCGGCGCTTGCCGACGCCCTCGGGGCCCGCGAACAGGAATGCGTGGGGCACCCGGTCTCGGGTGGCGGCGCGCAGCAGCACGTCCTTGGCGTGTTCGTGGCCGACGACCTCCGCGAAGCGCATGGGAACCTCGATCCAGGGCGTCCGAGGATAGCACGAGCCCCGGGCCGTTGCCCCGTCGTCCGCGCCGCAATCAACCAGCCCAGATCCACGATCACCGAGGTCCGAGCCCCCAAGGCGCCCTACGACCGTCGCGCGCCCGATTCCCGGCGGGCCGCCACCAGGCGCTGGATCGCCGTGACCGCGGACAGCACCGCCACCGCCCCCATGGCCCAGGCCAGCGGGTCGAACCGCGGCCACAGCGCCTGCAGCAGGGTGCCCAACCCCAGAAGCACCATCTTTTCCAGGCGCCCGGCCCAGCCGATCTCGCAGTCGGCCATGCCCGCGACCGACTCGGCCAGCGCACGGACGTAGCTGGGAGACCACAGCGCGAACAACGTGACCAATCCAAGCCATGGGGGCACGTGTCCCCCCAGGACGAATCCCAGCAGAAACAGCGCCTCGCTGGTCCGATCCGCGACCCGATCCAGCAGGGTGCCGAAACCGTTCGCCCTTCCCGAGGCCCGCGCGGTGGCCCCGTCCAGCATGTCCAGGAAGGCCGAGAAGGCCCCCAGGGCCAGGGCCCACAGCAGCCGGTCGGTCGCCAGCAGGAAGGCCGTGCCCCCCGCGGCGACCACCGATGCGCCGGTCAGGGCAGCAGGGGTCAACCCCACGACCGAACACCATCGCCCGGCGCGGCCGAACAGGGCCTCGTACCCCGCCCGACCCCGACGACTCAGAAGCAATCGCCCCATGATTCCCTCATGTTCCCGTGCTGCCCGTCGCGACCGTCAGGGCCCACGAGGCGCCCCACGTCACGCCCCGCGTGACCAGCCCCGCGTACAGGCCGGCGACCAGATCGTCCCCCAGCACTCCCCCACCGCCGTGCCAGGAATCCAGCCGGTTGGCGGGCCAGGGCTTCACGAAGTCGAACGCGCCGAACAGCGCCAACGCGGCGAGGCACCAGGCCCCGGACGCGCCGGAGACCAGCACCGCCAGCCAGGCGCCCACCACCTCGTCGATGCAGATCTCGCCCGGATCCTCGACGCGGCAGGCGCGCTGGACCCGGCGCACGGCGAACCACGAGACCGCGACGACCAGCCCCAGTACCCACGGGTTCCACGGGCCGCCCACGGCGAGGGCCGCCAGGGTTGCCCCCAGAGCCGCCGCGACGGCGCTGCCCTTGGGAAGGAACCCCAGGCCGCCGCAGGTGGCGAAGCCGATCGCCACGCGGTCCAGGGCCGCCCCCGTCCGCAAACCAACCCGCAGCGCCGTTCGCGCCCCCGCGCCCGACGCGGCCCGTTCGCGCCGCGTGGCCGGACCGCGGAACCATCGGGAGGCCCTGCCCACGTCCTTCATCCTTGCGACCGCTCCCGCATGCAAGCATACCCCAAGTCCCCTCACCTATCCCGCGGGGGGGACAAACTCCCCCGTCCTCGGGGATTCGGCCACGAAAGGTCCGCAAGAGTGCCTCACTTTTCCTGGAAATCCAGACTCGATATGGCTAGAATCCGGACTGACTGCGTCCGGAGGGCGGACCAGTCGGGATGACACCCCAGGAGGCGCCACATGGGCAATCGGACTCTCACGCTATTGGTCGCCCTTTTCGCGATCGGCTCGTTGACGTGGTCGTCGTGTGGCCCCGGTGGGGATTCCTCAATCGATCTGGGAACTATCGACACGGGGCTCGATGTTCCGGATGTGCCGATCGTCCTGGATGACGGCAAGAAGGACACCCCGGATCCCGGGCGCCCGGACGCGGCCCTGGACCTCCAGTACGACCCGGGCGAAGACACGGGGGCGGATGTCGGTCCCGACGTGCCGCCGCTGGAGTGTCCCGGCAACTTCATGTGCGAATGCGACTTCGGCAGCGACTGCTTCTCGGGCCTGTGCGTCCCGACGAACGACCAGTCGGTCTGTTCGAAGCTGTGCGGCGTCGATGCGAACTGCCCGCCCGGCTGGATCTGCGACCGCGTGTCCGTCGGTGGCGAGAACGTGTACGGATGCATCTACCCGTTCCCGACACTGTGCCAGCCGTGCCGCGCGGACACCGAGTGCGCGCCGCAGTGGGGCGCCGGCAGCCGGCGGTTCCTGTGCATCGAGCGCGGCCCGGAAGGCAGCTTCTGCGGCGCCCAGTGCAACCTGTCCTCGGACTGCCCGGACGGGTACGTCTGCCAGGACGTGCAGTCCGGAGCCAGCCTGGTGAAGCAGTGCGTCCCCGAGGACGGGGTCTGCGAGTGTACGGACAAGTTCAAGGACAACGGAAACCTGACGGCCTGCTACAACCAGAACGAGTTCGGAACCTGCCGGGGGACGCGGACCTGCGACGCCGACTGCGACGCCCGGATTCCCGCGGCCGAGGAATGCAACCAGATTGACGATGACTGCGACGGGCGGACCGACAACGGGGTGCCCCCGAGAACGTGCGCACTGACCAACGCCTACGGCACGTGCCAGGGCGAATCGGTGTGCATCAACGGCGTGTTCGGTTCGTGCCAGGGCCAGTACGCGATCCCCGAGGTGTGCAACGGCAAGGACGACGACTGCAACGGGATCACCGACGACGGCTTCCCGGACATGGACAACGACGGGATGGCGGACTGCGTCGATCCGGACATCGACGGGGACGGGATCCCGAACCTGCAGGACAACTGCCCCTACGTGTACAACCCGGACCAGGCGAACAACGACGTGTCCGAGGAGACGGCGGCAACCCTGAAGGGCGATGCCTGCGACGACGACGACGACAACGACGGCGTGCCGGACGTGGCGGACAACTGCCAGTTCGTCAAGAACCCCACCCAGTCGAACGTGGACGGGGATCAGTACGGCGATGCGTGCGACTGCGACATCGACGGGGACGGCGTGAAGAACGCCAACCCGCTGGACATGCTGGGTGGCGCGTGCCCGACGCCCAATCCCGCGGACAACTGCCCCTACGTCGCGAACGCGGACCAGTTGGACACCGACCTGGACGGCAAGGGCGACGCCTGTGACTGCGACGCCGATGACGACGGCGTGCCGAACAACAACCCGGGTTGCCCGGTCGTGGCGACCCCGGACAACTGCTGGCTGGTGCATAACCCTGATCAGTTCGACACCGACCGGGACGGCAAGGGCGATGCGTGCGATTGCGACATCGACGACGACGGCGTGCCGAACAACAACCCGGGCTGTCCCGTGGTGGCGGTCGTGGACAACTGCATCTACGTGTCGAACCCGGACCAGAACGACATGAACGGCAACGGGATCGGCGACGCGTGCGACTGCGACATCGACGGGGACGGGGTGCCGAACAACAACCCGGGCTGCCCGGTCGTGAACCCGGCGGACAACTGCCCCTACCACTACAACCCGGACCAGGAAAACACCACTGGCGGCCCCTTCGGAGACGCGTGCAACTTCGACTGGGACAACGACGGAGTGCCCAACGAGTTCGACAACTGCCCCGTGACGCCGAACCCCGACCAGGCGGACTATGACCTGGACGGCTTCGGCGATGCCTGCGATTGCGATATCGACGGGGACGGGATCTACAACCTGGGCGTCGATTTCAACGGGGACGAATGCCCGATTCCCGCCGTGATCGACAACTGCCCGTACTTCGAGAACCCGTCGCAGGCGAACTTCGATGGCGATGCCTACGGCGATGCGTGCGATTGCGACATCGACGGGGACGGAGACCCGAACCCGAACCCCGGCTGCCCGACGCCGGCCAAGCCCGACTGCGAGCCGTTCAACCCGAACGTGTTCAACGGCCAGGTCGAACGGTGCAACGGCATCGACGACAACTGCGACGGCGTGGTGGACGAAGAGAACGCCCTGGGCTGCCAGGAGTACTTCTACGACTTCGACAACGACGGCTACGGAACGGATCTGAAGAAGTGCCTGTGCGCGCCGGCGGGCTTCTACCGGGCCCTGGAGCCGGGCGACTGCGCCGACACCGACGCCACCCGGAACCCCGGAGTGCAGGAGCGTTGCGATACGGCCTTCGACGACAACTGCAACGGCGATACCAACGACATCAATGCCGTCGGCTGCGTCAACTACTACTACGACGGGGACGGGGACGGCTGGGGCAAGACCAGCGATTTCCGCTGCCTATGTACGGCGTCCGGCAACTACTCGACGAAGCTGGACAACGACTGCGACGACAACAACGTGCTGGTCAATCCCAGCCGGACCGAGATCTGCGGCAACGGCATCGACGACAACTGCAACGGCACGCAGAACGACCAGAACGCGACGGGCTGCACCACCTTCTACGAGGACGTCGATGGGGACGGGTGGGGCACCTCCCGGTCGCGCTGCCTGTGCTTCGCCGAGGGCGTCTACCGGGCCGACTACCGGCCGCAGTTGGACTGCAACGACAACAACCCGGACGTGCATCCCGGCAAGACCGAGATCTGCAACAACGGCATCGACGACAACTGCGACGGCCTGCAGGACACCCAGAACGCCATCGGGTGCGTGACCTACTACTACGACGGCGACAACGACGGGTACGGCCTGACGAGCGATTCCAAGTGCCTTTGCAATCCGGACGGACGCTACGCCGCCACCGAGCCGGGGGACTGCAACGACCAGTCGAACCTGATCCACCCCGGACGCCCCGAGATCTGCGACGGCATCGACAACAACTGCAACGGGCAGACCGACGAGAACCCGGACACGCTGTGCGCCCCGCGCGACAACGCGACGATGACCTGCTTGGGCGGCCAGTGCGTGATCAAGCAGTGCTCCGGGGGCTGGTTCGACGTCGATGGCGTCTCGACCAACGGCTGCGAGTGCCAGCAGGACGCGAACGACAACACGGGGAACACGTGCGCCCAGGCGGTCAACCTGGGCACGATCAGCGACAGTTCCACGACCGCCCTGACGGTCAGTGGCCGGATCGTTCCCGGCACCGACGTCGATTGGTACAAGTTCACGGCGACCGACGTGGCCGATTCCGGGACCCTGGCGAATCCCGGCATGGACAAGCTGCACGTCCGGGTCAAGTTCCTGACGCCGACCGACGGATCGCTGCGCGTCCAGGTGCAGCGGACCAGTTGCGCCGGGACCGACCCGTACGATCCGCCCTGCGCGAACGGCGCCATCGACTACCGCTGGTTCACGAACTTCAGCAACCAGACCACCCAGAGGGGCGAGGCGCCCTGCGTGACCCCCGGCTCCCCGACGAACCGCCTGTGGTCCTGCTGCGCCCCGGGCGAGTGCGCGGCAGGCGCCGGTTCGGCCCAGAACGTGTGTTGCAACAACGCGACCCAGTGTTCGGGCACCGTCAACACGAACGTCCGCAACTGCAACAACAACTCGGCGGACTACTTCATCAAGGTCTACCGGTTCAGCGGGGCCGCCACCACCTGCGCCCAGACCGAGTACCAGCTCGAGGTGTCCGCGGGCAAGTACGCGTCGGACGCTCCGTAGGTTGCGAGCGGTCGGCTCCCGGTTCGTGTTCCACCCCCCAGCCCCTTGAACCGAGGTCAAGCGATGCGTCGGATTCGGGTCCTGGCATTCCTGTGGATCGCGCTGGGGGGGACGCTCGCCTTGCCCGCCATCGGGCATGCCGATGGGCAGGCCGACTACTCGCGCACGCCGGTGCTGATGATCCACGGCTACTTCGTCGTGGACCAGGCCGGGACGTTCACCTGGAGCACCTTCAAGAAGAAGATGGTCGCGGACGGGTGGCCCGAGGAGTACATCTGGACCCCGTCGTTCGACAACGTGCGGGGGTGCAACGAGGACCACGTCGAGGAGATCGAGGCCTGGGTCGAGGCGCTCCGGAAGAAGGAGAAGGTCGACAAGATCGACATTGTCTGCCACAGCTTCGGCTGCCTGAACACCGTGACCTGGCTGAAGCAGCGGTGCGGGATGCATCGCGTGCGACAGTTCGTCGGCCTGGCGGGCGCGGTTCACGGGACGCGCGTCGCGTGCGCCGAGCCGTTTTCGTGCGCCGCGAGCCAGATGTGCATCCCCTTGTTCGGCGAGGATTCCTGGAAGGAGAGCGCCTTTCTGGTGGACATCCACGGCTGCGACGAGACCCCCGGCGACGTGATGTACACGTCGGTCTGGAGCGAGTACGACGAGATCATCCGGCCGCCCTCGGGCTCGATCCTGGCGGGGGCCCGGAACATCGAGGTCGATACCAAGTGGGTCGAGCACGCGGGCATCTTCATGTGCGACGAATGCTACCTGCACGTGAAGGAGGCGCTGCTGGGGGCGGGGGGCCTGAACGAGGACGGACCCGGCTGGGAGTGCGTGCCCGAGGCGTGCCGCCCCCTGGAACCCGAGCCCGTTCCCGAGGACCCCGACGTGCCCGAGCCCGTGGTGGAGACGCCGCCCGAGCCGATGCCCGACGCCGCGGTCACGCCGCCGGACGCCGGGTCACCGGATCTTGCGGAGGCGGACGCGCCCGTCCCGGATGTGCCGGCCCCGCAGGATCGCGGCATGGAGACCGAGTCCGCGGACGAATCCGGCGGCATCGACACGACGCCGGCCGACGATCCGGGGACGGTGGTTCCCCCTCGAAAGGGCGGGGGCTGCAGCGCGGGGGGCCCGTCGGTCGGATGGGCTGCCTTGATGGTCGGGATCGCGCTTCTGGTCGGCGCGCGACGCCGACGCGCATGACGAGGCGAGCGCCGCGGGGCGCGTGTCGTGGCGGCGACTTGAGGGCAATGCCTCGGAACGAGGTTCCCTGACCTAGGCGGCGCGCAGGTTCAGGATCCGGCGAGCCTGGGCGGGCGTCGCCAGGGGACGACCGGCCTCGCGGGCCATGGCCGCCACCGCGCGAACCAGTTCCCAGGACCCCTGGGCCAGGACGCCCTTGGACACGTAGAGGTTGTCCTCCAGGCCGACCCGGACGTGCCCACCCCGGGCGATCGCCGCCTGGGCCAGCGGCAGTTCGAAACGCCCCACCCCCGCAACCATCCAGGTCGCATCCGCCGGAATGGTGGAACGCAGGAAGTCCAGCCGGTCCTCGGTGCCGGTCATCGCGCCCGGCACGCCCAGCACGAAGTCGAAGTGCAGCGGCTCCGGGATCACGCCCTTGCGGGCCAGCAGCAACGCGTTGTCGATGAAGCCCGCATCGAACACCTCGATCTCCATCCGGGTGCCCGCCGCCCTCGCCTTTTCGGCAATCGCGCGAATCATCGGGAAGGTGTTCTCGAAGACCTCGTCCCCGAAATTGCACGTTCCCGTCGTCAGCGTGCAGAACTCGGGGGCCAGATCCAGGGGGCCGGTGCGCTGTTCGACCGTCATGCCGACCGCGCCGCCGGTCGAGACCTGGACGATCACCTCGGGCGCCCGCCGGCGAATCTCGGCCATCGCCGCGGCGAAGGTCTCGCGGTCCTGGGTCGGCGTGCCGTCGGGCCGGCGGACGTGCAGATGGATCACCCGGGCACCCTCGGCGAAGCAGCGTTCCGCCTCGGCGGCCAGCTCCTGGGCCGTGTAGGGAACGGCCGGGTTGTCGGCCTTCGTCACCTCGGCGCCGCAGATTGCGGCCGTGATTACCAGGGGTTCGTGCATCGGATGCCTCCTTCGCTCAGACGGACCGACGCTGCAACGCGAGGGGCGTCACGCAGGTCCCGGACGCCCGGCAGACGACGAGCGGCGGGTCCAGGACGTCCGCCCGGGACGGGTCCGCCGGATCGCGCGACGCCGCAATCACCTTGGTCGCCGTGAACGACATCTTGCGCGACGTACGGCCCACCTCGACGATCCGCCCGCGTGCCTCGATGTAGTCCCCCGCGAACACCGGCGCCAGGAACTCGACCGAGTCGTAGGCCCGGAACAGCCCCTCGTCGCCGTCCAGTCGGATCAGCAGTTCGGTGGCCACGTCGCCGAACAGCCCCAGCATGCGGGCGCCATCGACCAGATCCCCGCCGTAGTGAGCCTCGTGCGCGCTGATGCGCAGCCGGATCACGACCTCGCCGTCCATCGTCGCCTCCCGCAGCCGCGAACGCCCGTCAGGGGCGGGGCCGCGCCACCAGCACCAGGGAAAGCCCGAACGGCAGGGTCACCGACCGTTCGATCGGAAGCGCCAGGGGGGCCAGGCGCTCGTACAGCCCCAACTGGCCCACGGGCAGGCGTTCCCGCTTCAGGATGCGGCCGTTGACGAACCAGCCCAGCATGCCCAGCACGTTGAACCACAGGGTCGTCTCGATCTGGAAGCCGGCCTGCTGGACCCGCGCGCGCAGTTCGTCGGGCTCGTAGCGCCGGAAGTGGCCCAGGCCCCGGTCCAGCGGCGAGTACAGCATCCGTCCCGCCGGCACCAGCAGCACCAGGCGTCCCCCGGTGCCCTCGAGCGCCCGTCGCATGTTCTGGAGCGCCGCCAGATCGTCCTCGATGTGCTCGAGCACGTTCAGGCACACGACCGTGTCGAACCCGCCGTCGCGCAGTTCGTCGGGCAGGTCCTGGGCCACGTCCCAGGTCCGCGAGGCAAAGCCGTCGTAGGCCGAGAACTGGGACGCCAGCCGGGCCATCGCCTGGGGGTGGATGTCGGTCGCGGTGACCTCGGCCCGTTGCAGCAGGAACCGCGTGATGTTGCCGGTGCCCGAGCCGACCTCGAGGATCCGTCCGCCACAGAAGGGCGCGATGGTTTCGTACAGGTGGCGATTGAAGCGCTCCAGCGCGTTCATCTTCGTCAGCGTTTCCTGGACGATCTCGCCCTGGACGAAGTCGCTGTCCAGCATGGAGTACTTGAAGATGCACCACAACGCCTCGAAGCCGTCCTTGACGCCGATCTTCTTGCCCTCGGCATAGGAACGGCCGCTGTAGCTGATCGGCACCTCGTAGATCCGGTAGCGCAGCTTCGCGATCTTCGCGGTGATTTCGGGTTCGATACCGAAGCGCTCGCTCTTCAGCTTCAGCCCCTGGATCACGTCCGCGCGGAAGGCCTTGTAGCAGGTCTCCATGTCGGTCAGGTTCAGGTCGGTGAAGGCGTTCGAGAGCAGCGTCAGGAACTGGTTGCCCATCGAGTGCCAGAACATGTGGACCCGGCGCGTCTCGCCGGCGAACCGCGACCCGTAGACCACGTCGGCGCGCCCATCCAGCAGGGGCGCCAGCAGCTTCGGGTAGTCGTTGGGGTCGTACTCCAGATCGGCGTCCTGGATGATCACGAAGTCGCCGGTCGCCGCGGCGAACCCCGTGCGCAGCGCCGCCCCCTTGCCGCGGTTGACCTCGTGGAACAGGCAGCGCAGCGACGCCTCCTTCAGGCGCGTCGCGGGAACGCCCTGGGCGGCCATCATCGTCTTCCAGTCCGACGCCAGGGTCGCGACCAGATCCCGCGTGCCGTCCTTCGAGCAGTCGTCCACCAGCACCAGTTCCTTCCGCAGCCCGGACCCCAGGCCGACGGAAAGCACCCGCGCCAGCAGCGACAGCAGCGTCCGGCGCTCGTTGTAGATCGGAATGACGATCGACAGCGTCTTCATCGGCGATTCCCACCCTGTCTGTGCCCGTGACCATGCGCCGGGCGACCCCGCCCTCGATCCCGACCGCCATCACGACGCGGCGGGCGCCCGTCCGGGTCGCGTCCGCCCCGTCCCTCCTCGCGACCATTGTCCTCGTCGGGCGAGGCCAGGAACTCGACCGCCCACGTGTCGCCGCGCAACAGCGCATCGACCAGCGCCGCCTGGTCCGGCAGCGCGTCCAGGAACACGGTCGCCGCACGGCCGATCCGGTCCGGGCCCTCTGGGCCGGTGCCGCCGAACGCCGCCGTCTTGGCGCGAATCGTCGCATCGATCGCCATGTTGTTGCGGAATCGCTCCAGTCGGGCGTTGGCGACCTGGATGCCCCCCAGCTCGGTCACGCCGAAGATGGCGTCGCCGAACGAGGTGCCGCGGCTGCGGTCGTAGGGATGGGTGGCGAGCACGGTGCCGCCGAGAGCCCGGGCCAGCGCAACCACGTCGTCCGCGCTGCGGGGCGCGGGCTCCCGCCAGTCCTCCCGGTCCAGCACGTCGGGGTCCCGGGGCAGCCACACCAGCACGCCGCGGTCCACCTGGAACTGCACCCCGAAGAACAGCCCCAGTCGCGCCGCGAACCGGCTGGCGCGCGCCGCCTGCACCGGAGGAGGCGCCGCGGTGCCCAGCAGACAGAGCCCGTCCAGCCCCGCCTCGACGCACGCCTCCAGCACCGGATCCAGCGCCTCGGGTCCCCCGGGAGGCGCCACCACGTACAGATCGATTACCATCCGCCCGCTCCTTGTCCCAGATTTCCAGGCCGCCAGGGCTCTCGGACCTTGCCCCCGCGCAATCGTAGCCCGGCCGTCGCCGGATTGCGACCCGGGGACGTTCCCGCCCCGGGAAGGCACGTCACGCCACCAGGTTGACCAGCCGGTTCTTGACGATGATCGCCTTGCGAACCGGACGCCCCTCCAGGAACCGGATCACGCGCTCGTGGGCCAGCGCCATCGCCTCCAGGTCCGCCTCGGGCGTGTCCTTCGGGACCGTCAGGTCCGCGCGCACCTTGCCGTTGACCTGAACGATGACCTTGACCTCGTCATCGACGCAGAGCGCCTCGTCGTACCCCGGCCACGGCTGGGCGCTGATCGACGGGGCATGCCCCAGCCGCGCCCACAGTTCCTCGCCCACGTGCGGCGCGAACGGCGACAGCAGCAGCGCCAGGGTCTCCAGCACCTCGCGATGGCGCACGGGCTCCTTGTACGCCTCGTTGACCAGGGTCATCATCTGGGCGATCGCCGTGTTGAACCGCAGCCGCTCGATGTCCTGGGTCACCTTTCGGACCGTCTTGTGCAGCGTCTTGCGCAGTTCGATGGGCGCCGGTGCGTCGGACACCTCGCCGTCGGCCAGTCGCCACACGCGATCCAGGAACCGCCGCGCACCGACCGTGCCCTGGGTGCTCCAGGGTTTCACGACCTCGATCGGCCCCATGAACATCTCGTACACCCGCATCGCGTCGGCGCCGTAGGTCGCGACGATGTCGTCGGGGTTGACGACGTTGCCGCGCGACTTCGACATCTTCTGGCCGTCCTCGCCCAGGATCAGGCCCTGGTTGAACAGTCGCCGGAACGGCTCGGGCGACGACACCACGCCCAGGTCGAACAGCACCTTGTGCCAGAACCGCGCGTACAGCAGGTGCAGCACCGCGTGTTCCGCCCCGCCGACGTACAGGTCAACGGGCATCCAGTACTTCTCTTTCTCGGGATCGATCAACTGCCGGTCGTTGTGCGGGTCCAGATAGCGCAGGTAGTACCAGCACGATCCCGCCCACTGGGGCATCGTGTGCGTCTCGCGGCTGCCGATCACCTGGCCGGTCGCGGGATCCTTGTACGCGACCCAATCCTCGATCGTCGCCAGCGGCGATTCGCCGGTGCCCGCCACCTGGTACGACCCCACCTCGGGCAGCGTGACCGGCAGTTCCGATTCGGGCACCGCGAACACGGTGCCGTCGTCGCGGTGAACCAGCGGGAACGGCTCGCCCCAGTAGCGCTGGCGCGAGAACACCCAGTCCCGCAGCCGGTACTGGACGCTGGCCTTGCCGACACCGCGCGCCGCCAGGTCCGCGGTGATCCGCGCCTTGAAGTCGTCGGTCGCCAGGCCGTCGTAGGCGCCGGAATTGACCGCCACGCCCTTCTCGCAGAACGCCGCGTCGCCGACGCCCCGCGGCGTCCCGTCGGGCGAAACGACCTCGATGATCGGCAGCCCGAACGTCCGGGCGAACGCGAAGTCGCGATCGTCGTGGCCCGGAACCGCCATGATCGCACCCGTGCCGTACGTGATCAGCACGTAGTCGGCGACCCAGATCGGGATGCGCGCGCCGTTGACCGGATTGATCGCGTACGCCCCGGTGGCGACGCCGGTCTTGTCCCGCGTGGCGTCGGACCGATCGATGTCGGACATGCGGCCCGCGCCCGCCACGTAGGCGGCGACGGCCTCCCGCTGGGCGGGCGTCGTCAGCCGTTCGACCAGGGGATGTTCCGGCGCCAGCACCATGTACGTCACGCCGAACAGCGTGTCCGGCCGCGTCGTGAACACGCGCAGGCTCTCGTCGTGCCCCTCGATGGCGAAATCGACCTCGGCGCCCTCGGACCGGCCGATCCAGTTGCGCTGCATCTCCTTGATCGCGTCCGGCCAGTCCAGGTCGTCCAGATCGTCCAGCAGGCGGTCGGCGTAGGCGGTGATCTTCAGCATCCACTGGCGCATCGGGCGCCGCTCGACCGGATGGCCGCCGCGCTCCGAGACGCCGTCGATGACCTCCTCGTCGGCCAGGACCGTTCCCAGCGCCGGACACCAGTTCACGGGGATCGACGTCTGGTACGCCAGCCCGCGCTCGAACAGCTTCAGGAAGATCCACTGGGTCCACTTGTAGTAGGCCGGATCGGTCGTCGCGACCTCGCGGTCCCAGTCGTAGGCCAGGCCCAGCGACCGGATCTGGCGCCGGAACGTGTCGATGTTCTTGCGGGTCGTGACCTCGGGGTGGATGCCGGTCGCCAGCGCGTACTGCTCGGCGGGCAGTCCGAACGCGTCCCAGCCCATCGGGTGCAACACGTTGAATCCGCGCATCTTCTTGTAGCGCGTGACGATATCTGTGGCCGTGTAGCCCTCGGGGTGACCCACGTGCAGCCCCGCGCCCGACGGGTACGGGAACATGTCCAGCACGTAGTACTTGGGCTTGTCGGACCGATCCTCGGCGGCGAACGTCTTGTGTTCCAGCCACCAGTCCTGCCACTTCTTCTCGATGGCGGTGAAATCGTACGCGCGATCTTCGACGGACATGGGAACCCTCTCCTGACGAACCGCCCCCTGTCGGGCGTGGGGATTCTAACCGGGAACGGCCCCAAGGGGACACTCCCGGAGGGCGACGCGTCGTTGTTGCCTCGCAACCATCCGAAAGGCATACTGTTCCCATCCGAATGTCCGGGGAGGACGCCATGGCGGATCGGCGACATGCCCAGGGAAGGTGCCCGGAGTTCGCCGAACGCGGGGAGCGAACGGCTCGCGGTGTCGCGACCACGGCACCGGCGCTTCTGGCGCTGCTGATCGCGGGCCTCCTCCCGGGCTGCGGCGGGGGCAACCCGGGCGTCAACGGCTGGGACGCGACGGGGCGGGATGTTCCGGTCGAGGATGCCGCCGGGGATCCGTGGGTAGGGCCGGACACCGACGAGCCGCGGGATCTGGCGGCGGACGGCACCCCGGACGTGGCGCCCCGGGATCCGGGCACGACCGCCGACCCCGGCGCCCCCACCGACGTCGCTCCCACGGACCCGGGCAACGACGCGGCCTCGACCGACGCGACCCCCCTTTGCCCCAACGACCCGACCTACGACTACACCTGCACCCCGGGCGTCGAGCTGACCTGCCTGAAGGGCATCTGCATCCTGGGCATGTGCATCGGGCCCGTGCGCGACCCGGGGCGCTGGAACGGCTGCGGTGACGGCGTGTGCGATCCGTGCGAGGGGCGCTGCCCCGCCGATTGCGGCCCCGCGCCGGTGTTCACGGGAACCAAGGAATACGTCAACGACACGACGATCACCGTCTGGGTCCACGGCTTCTCGAACAAGTCGTCCAGCGAGATGAAGAAGATCGTCTATGGACGCGACCGCGGCTGCGGCGGCCTGCTGACCGAGATGCGCGCGTATGGATTCGACCGGCCGTGCAGCACCGACCCGGGCGGCGCCACGGCCCCCAACCAGATGTCCCGGGTCGAGTACTACGGGGGCACGCCCGCCGACTGGCTGACGGCGGACCAGATCGCCGAGATCGAGCAGTTCCCCTACAGCGGGCCGACCGCCCTGCACCGCTACGGCCTGATCGTGGCGAAGTTCATCCGCCACAAGCTGGCGACCACCGGCGCGACCCACGTGAACCTGGCGTGCCACTCGATGGGCTGCTTCGTGCTGCGCTACGTGATCGAGAACGACCTGGAGGGCCTGGCATCCGAGCGACGGTTCGTCCGGTGGTTCACCAGCGCGGGCGTGATCGCCGGGGCCCAACTGGCGCGGCTGTACGACAATCCGACGGTTCGCCAGGCCGGGCCGCTGATCGGTCTGGAGCTGTCGGACTTCGTGATCATGCACCCGGACTTCGTCCAGGACTTCGCCGCGGCCTGGGACCATCGACTGCACGAGGGGAATTCGCCCTACCTGGGCGGCACGATCATCCACCACCTGTGCGGCACCGACCCGAAGATCCGCGAGGCCCTGAACATCGCGCTGCTGGACCTGAACAACCCGAGCGACGAACCCAACGACGGCATCATGTACACCGAGGGCGAGTTCTTCCACAGCCAGTCGCGCCTGGGAACGCTGATCAATCCGCAGGGGCGCTACGTGCGCGCGACCCGGTCGTACGTCCGCGAATACCACATGGAGGTGCCGAATACGCCGCAGGGACCGCTGCTGGCGGCGGCCACCATGATGGGCAGCCGCAAGGTCTTCCTGCGGATCCGCTCGATCGAGTTGCTGAAGGATCGCGAGAGCCGCAACCTGTTCGACGGCGAGAACGGCAAGCCCCCCGCCGAGGTCACGATGCGCGTCGGCGTGCGCTATGACCCCTACGTCCAGCAGACCTTCGGGCGATCGGTGCTGGTTCACGAGGACCGCCCCGAGCATCGCGGAGCCCCGCTGATCGAGATGAGTCAGAACTACACGATGGACCCGGACTTCATGGTCTTCGAGGGCCCGGTGTTCGACGAAATGACCTCGATCCGGGTCGAGGTCGAGTTGCTGGAGGCCGACTGGTATCCGCGATTCGGGGTCCGGGAATATCAGTTCAACATCCACGAGCGACTGATCCAGTGGTCCGGGGACGTGCCCCTCCAGGACGGCAACATCGACTTCCAGAACGAGTATGCGAAGGTCCGGATGAACGTCCAGGTGCTGCCGATGTACTGAACCTGTTCACCCCCACCCAGGCGCCCCAGATCCCGATGACGCATCCCGGGCCGGTCCGTGGCAGAATCCGGCCTGGCGTTGGGGTGCCGGAGGCGACATGGACGGTGCGGAATTCGTGCGGCGGCTGGCGGCGGGGCTGGTGGCGGACGCGGTGCGGGGCGGGATTCGCCGGCTGGACCGCGGACGGCAGCCGGTGCTGGACGGCACGTTCCGGGTCCGGGGCCTGGACGGCCGGGTCGAGGTGATCCGGGATCGCTTCGGCGTGCCCCACGTCTACGCCGGCAGCCTGCGGGACGTCTTCTTCGCCCAGGGCTTCGTTCATGCCCAGGATCGATTCTGCCAGATGGAACTGGACCGGCGCTTCGGCCATGGGCAGGTCGCCGAGGTGTTCGGGCCGACCGCCCTGCCGCTGGATCGCGCGGCCCGCGTGCTGGGGTTCGGGCGGACCGCGGTGATGGATCTGGACCGGGCCGACGACACCCTGCGCGCCGCCCTGGATGCGTACAGCGAGGGGGTCAACGCGTGGGTCCGGTCCCCGGCGTTTCGCATGCCCGTCGAGATGGCGATCGTCGGCGCGCCGCGTCCGTCGCCCTGGACCCCCCTGGACAGCCTGGTGTTCGGCCGGATGATGTACTGGCAGCTTTGTCGCGGCTGGGCCTCGGAGGTGGTGCGCGCCCGCCTGATCGAAGCCGTGGGACCCGATCGCGCCGCCGAGCTGGAGATCGCCCACGACCCCCGCAACCCCGCCACGCTGCCCCGGGGCATCGAGGTCGCCGGACTGGACCCGGCCGGGGTGATGCCCCCCGGGCCCCTGCGCGACCGGGGCATGGGGTCGAACGCCTGGGCGTTGTCGGGCGCGCGCACCGTGTCCGGGGCGCCGCTTCTGGCCAACGACATGCACCTGCCGCTGATGCTGCCGTCGTTCTGGTACGAAATCCACCTGGTCGGCGGCGGGCTCGAGGTGTCCGGCGTGTCGCTGCCCGGCCTGCCGATGGTCATGGCGGGCCACAACGCGCGCATCGCCTGGGGCATGACGCTGGCCCACACCGACGCCGAGGACACGTACGTCGAGCGGTTCGATCCACGCAACCCCCACCGGTACGAGTTCCAGGGTGCCTGGCGGGACGCCGAGGTGCGCGTCGAGGAGATCCGCGTCCGCGGCCGACGGAAGCCCGAACGGGTCGAGGTCGTGACCACGGTCCACGGGCCGGTGGTGTCGGATGCGCTCCCCGGGGTGGGGCGACGGCTGACGCTGCGATCCACGGCCCTGGACCCGGCCCAGTCGGCGCTGGGCTGGCTGCGGCTGAACACGGCGACCGGCTGGGACGATTTCGTCGAGGCGATGCGGGTCATGGAGACGCCGCCGCTGAACGTGGCCTACGCGGACGTGGAGGGCAACATCGGGTACTGGTGCGCCGGCAAGGTGCCGATCCGCGCGTCGGGGCGGGGACTGGTGCCCGCCTGCGGCTGGACCGGCGACGCCGAGTGGACCGGCTTCGTCCCCTTCGAGGAGATGCCGCACGCCCTGAATCCCGCCCAGGGGTTCGTCGTGTCCTGCAACCAGCCCGTGGTGGGACCCGACTTCCCGCACTGGATGGGCGGGGTGTTCATCAACGGCGCCCGCGCCCGACGGGTGGTGCAGGTCATCGAGGCCGGCGGCCGGATGTCGGTCGAGGACTGCCGGGCGCTTCAGGCGGACGTGACGTGCCTGCCCGCGGCGGATCTGGTCCGACGGTTGCGCCGGGTGCGTTCGGACAATCCCGACTTCCGGCTGGCCATGGACATCCTCCAGGGCTGGGACGGACAGTTGCACGCCCACAGCGTCGGTGCGTGCGTGTACGAAGTCGTCCGCTTCCGCCTGGCCCGGCGGCTGCTGGAGCCGGCGCTGGGCCCCGACCTCGCGGATCGGCTGATGGGACGCGGCTTCGACCCGACGGTCAGCCAGGCCAACGAGTTCTACGGTCACGATTCCGCGACGATCCTGCGGATGCTGGACCGGCCGAGGTCCTGGTGGGTGACCACGGCGGGCGGCCGGGACGCCTGGGTCGTCGGCGCCTGTCGCGACGCGATGGCGTACCTGCGGCAGCGCCTGGGACCGGCGCCCGAGCGATGGGAATGGGGGCGACTCCATGGCGCGGTGTTCGCGCACCCGATGGGCGCCCAGCCGCCGCTGGACCGGGTGTTCAACCTGGGGCCGCTGCCGATCGGCGGCGACACCGACACCCCGAACCAGACCGCGATGTGCCCGGAGGACCCCTACGACGTCAAGGCGTGGGCGGCGACGTTTCGCCAGATCCTGGACACCGGCGACTGGTCGCGCAGCGTGATCATCCACGCGCCGGGCCAGTCGGGCCAGCCGGCCAGCCCGCACTACGACGATCTGCTGGACACCTGGATGCGGTGCGAACTGCACCCGATGCTGTGGACGCGCGCCGACGTCGAAGCCCACGAGACCCATCGCCTGACACTGGAGTGACGGACCGGGAAGCCGCGGATGCGTCCGGGCGTCCGCCTAGGGCTGGCGGGCGGGCGGGGCGGGCAGCTTGTGCTGGATGGGCGGCGGCGGGCGCCGAACCGGGCTGGGGACCTGGGCCTCCGCGCCGGGGATCGGTCGCGACGACGACGCCAGGAAGTAGGGCGTCGTCAGCGTCGGCTGGTCCTTGCGGTTCGTGGTCAGGACGATCGAGCCCCCCATCCCCTTGGGAACCTGGGTGGCCGTCAGCCGCACCACCACGCCGTCCTTGCCCGGAATGACCCGCGCCTGCACCAGCCCGGCCGGATCGACCGCCTTGACGATCTTGAACGGCTTTCCCGAAGCGGACACGACCTTCAGTTCCACGGCGGAAGGCGGCGCACCGGCTTGCGGGGCCGGAATGGTCAGCCGCGCGGGCGTCACCGCCAGATCCCCCGTCACCTCGGCCCGGATGGCCAGGTTCAACTCGGGCATCTTGGGGTGGCTGGTCCGAACGCGCACGTAGTCGCTGGCGATGCCGGGGTTGGGGCCCGCCTTGAACGTGATGCGCAGGGCCGGGCCCTCGGGGGTCTGGATGGCCGACGCCTCGACCTGGTCCGGGTTGCCCGGCACGGCCTCGACGACCTGGATGCCCGGCTCGGACGTCACGACGCGGACGGTCTCGGTGCGCCGGGTGCCGACCGGCACCGCGCCCAGGGCCAGGAATGCCGGCTGCAGTTCGACCGGCGCATCGACCATGCCGGTCAGTTTCAGTTCCACTCGCGGATTCGCCGGATCGTCCGTCTGGACGGTCACGGCCTTTTCCAGGCGGCCCTTCCGGCCCGCCGTGTGCAGGGTCACGTCGATCTTGCCTTCCCCGCCCGGGGGAAGTTCGGCCGCCGAGGCGACGGCCGCCGTGCAGCCTCAACCACCCCTCGCGGACAGGATGCGCAACACCCCGTCGCCGACGTTCTTCAGCGTGAACGTGTGCTTGACCTGCTCGCCCATCAGCACCGTCCCGTAGTCATGGACGGGGACCTCGCAGGCGACCTTGCCCGCCGCCTGGGGCGCGCCCGGCGCCTCGGTCTCGACGGCCTGAGCCATCGGTTCCGGCACGGCCTTCTGGGACGCCTTGCAGCCGGCAAGTCCGGCCAGCGCACCCGCCACCGCCACCGTCACCAGGAACGGGAACCCGTGTCTTCGCATGGTCCGTACCTCCACCCCGGTCACTTCTCGATTTTCGAGAAGACCTCGAACAGCTTCGCGCACGCCGCCTTTTCGGCGGCGCTCTTCACCCGCCGCGCCTCGCGCCGGGCCTTCGCGCAGTCCTCGGCGCTGATGCCGGTGTCGCCGCAGATCAGTTCGGCCACCTGGTGACACTCGTGGTGCTCGACGAAGGCCGCCGCGTACTCGCGGGCGCAGGCCGTCGTCTCGACCTCGGTCTTGGCGCGTCGCGCGTGGCGCTTCGCCTCGGCGCACTCCCCGGCGCCGAAGCCGTCATCGGCACAGACGGCCTCCGCCAGCTTGTGGCAGTCGGTCTTCTTGCCGCAACCGGCGCCCCCAAGCGCCATCCCCGCCGCAACGGCCACGGCCAGGACCCGGACAGGACGCATGGTCAACCTCCCCCGGCGGAACACGCCCGCCGCTGTGCGTGCTGAATCGTCCGCCAACGCGTGGGCGCTGTCAAATGGGCGCGGTCCCCGGTCCGGAAGGCGGGAAGGGCCGTTGACATTTCATTTTCGCAACCCAAACGTTACGCATCCGTCCCCATTGCCCGGTTGACTCCCGGGGACGCTCGGATACCATCGCCAAGGTGGTTCGACCGGAGGAACTCATGAAGGCTTCGATCCTGCATCTGGTGCCCGTGGCTTGCATCCTGTTCGCGGCCTCGTCGGTGCGCGCCGACGAATGGACCGCTTCCACGCCGCCGACGGACGACGCGACCGCGACCCAGGCATCCGCCGCCCCGGAGGCCGAGGTCGCCCCGGCCGCCGACGCCGGCAAGCCGCGCTGCCCGATGTGCAGCCCGGCGAAGAAGAAGTGGCGCGCAGGCCTGATGGACCTGCTGGAAGGGGGACCCGCCCGCATCGGAAACGACATGTTCAACCTGTCGTTCCACACCCGGATCCAGGCCTGGGGCGGTTGGGTCGGCGACGACGCGCTGCTGTCCCAGGGCGACCGGCTGCAGGAGTCCGGCTTCCGGCTGCGCCGGGCGCGCTTCGGCGTGGACGGCCAGTTGTTCAAGACCGTCAGCTACAAGCTGGAACTGGACGTGTTCGACCAGGAAAAGACCGGTGGCCCGCTGTACGAGGCGTACATCGACTGGACGCCGTCCCACTGGTTCGGGTTCGCGATCGGCATGCAGAAGTTCCCCTTCGTCCGGACCGAGATGAACTCGTCCAGCAACGTCGCCCACCTGGATCGGGCCATCGGCGTCAACGCGATGGCTCCGGGCAGCTCGATGGGCGTCACGGTCCACACCGAGCCGTGGAAGGACCACCTGACGATCACGCTGGGCGTGTTCAACGGCCTGCAGCGTCGCGCCAGCTTCTTCCAGGGCTACGAGGGCGTCGGCATCAGCCTCGGCAACAAGTTCGAGCGCATGTCGTACGTCGGTCGCGTCGATCTGGAGCCCCTGGGCCGCATCGGCGCCGGCGAGGTCGATCTGAAGGCCGAGAAGTCCTTCCGGCTGGCCCTGGGCGGCGGCGGCTTCTACAGCAACGGCAAGACCACCGAGATGTACGGCGCGTCGGGCTACGTCCAGATGAAGGCGTGGGGCTTCCACTTCCTGGGCGAGGCGATCTGGGATCACGCCCGGCCGCAGGCCAAGCCGACCACGACCAACACGGTGGCCAGCGAAGTCGATCGGGTCGTCGCCCACGCGACCGTGGGCCACATGATCCTGCGCGAGATGCTGGGCATTTCCGCGCGTGTCGAGTACATCAACGACAACATGGACATCGACGACGACGGCGACCAGATCATCATCGCGGCGACCCTGGCGCACTACGCCTTCGGGCACCACCTGAAGACCCTGGTCGAGTACCAGAAGCGCCTGGAGCTGCACGGCGCGTCGCAGGCCAACGATGCCGTGATCGTGGGCGTCCAGCTCGGCTTCTAGGGGTCGCCGGTCCGTCCGACGGCTTCCCGGAACCGACTTGAACGCGGAGGGATTCATGAATGCCATGCACGCGCGGGGGACACGCGATTCCTTGATCCCCAGGTCGCTGCGTCACGCCGGGGCTCGCCTGGTCACGGCCGGGCTTCCACTGGTCGCGCTGCTCGCGGTCGCGGCCGGCACGGGCTGCGGCAACAACGACCTGCTGCGGGCCAAGATGGTCGAGCGCCAGGACGAGCTGATCGGCGGCCCGTCCGCCAAGGCCAAGATCGGCGACTTCCTGCTGGAAAACGACAAGATTCGGGTCATCATCGGCGGCCCCGGGCCCGGCTTCTCGGCCGGGGTCTTCGGCGGCACCGTCCTGGACGTCGATCTGCGGCGCTTCGAGGCCGAGTACCGCCAGGGCAAGGGATGGGACTCGTTCTCCGAGTCGTTCCCCCTGGCCAACCTGCTGGTCGTCAACCCGTCGAACCCCACCGAGGCGATCCGCCTGGACGCCGAGGGGGCCCGGGTCGATCTGACGAACGGCGGCGTGTTCGTGCTGAAGGACGGCACCGACGGCGAGGAGGCCACGATTCGCGTGACGGGCCACTCGGCGTACATGTTCGACGTGATGAAGTTCCTGAACCGCGACTTCATCGACAAGCTGCTGGATCCGATCAGCCTGGGCGCCTTCGGCGAGATGAACGCCCGCCAGATCGCGGACCTCGTGCCCGGCCTGCTGGGCATGGACGTCAACCTGTTCGGGCTGCTGAACCGGCTGCAGATCAACTTCGACTTCCAGACCGACTACACGCTGCGGCCGGGCGAGTCGTTCCTGCGCCAGAAGACCAAGGTCACCCTGTCCGCGCCCTCGAACAAGCTGCTGGGCGGCTGCGAGCCCGTGCCCTGCGACAAGGAATGCCCCGCCGGCTACGTGTTCGCCGAGGTGGACGAGTTCGACCCGGACTACAACGAGCCCTTCAAGCGCATGTGCCCGATCTGCGAGTGCGCCGCGGCCACCGCCGACATGCCGACGTTCAACGAGAGCCGCGACTTCTTCAAGGTGCTGCTGGGCGAGCCCGAACGCTGGGCGGACCCGATGTGGAAGGGCGGCATCGTGGCCGGCGACTTCCTGTTCTACGGCAGCGAGAGCCCGCCCTTCCTGCCGGGCTTCGGTTTCGACATCGATCGCAAGATCTACGAGAACATGTGGCAGGGCGTCGGCACGATGGGCAGCCCGATCGTCGCGGACTGGATCGCGGCGACCGGCTGGAACGTCAGCTACGCCTGGGCCACCGTGAACCCCAACGAGACCCCGGTCTGCGATACCTATCGTGTCGCCGCCGTGCGCGCCGATCCCGCCAAGGAGGCCGACCTGGCCACGGCGTTGACCGGAAACGACGCGCTGGATCTGGCCCGGAACCTGGCCGGTCGCGACGCGGCCGCCCGGGTGCGTCAGCTGATCGTCGATCGCAAGCCGCTGTTCCTGGAAACGATCGCCACCGGCATCCCGGCGACCGCCCAGGACCTGCCTGCCTGGCGCGACCAGGTGCTGACCGCGCACGCGGATGCGCTGGCGGCGGCCACCGGCCTGGAGGTCGCGATTGCCGACGACCAGGGACGCGTGATGGCGAATCCCGCGGGCGGCTTCGCCATCGACCTGTTCCCGGCCCACGCATGCATGCCGTCCAAGGTCATGATCCCGCTGTTCTCGACGTCCGCCACCGCGGTCCTGACGCACTTCACCGAGGGCGACGCGATGGAGGCCGGAACGGGCGGGACCCAGGTCCTGGATCGTCGGCGCAGCTTCCAGTACGAGCGCGTGCTGTCGGTCGGCGATGGCGACGTGGCCTCGGCCGTCGCCCCGATCTACGAACTGCGCGGAACGTCGGTGGGACGACTGGCGGGCGAGGTGCTGGAGGACGGCTCCATGCGTCCGGTCAGCCACGTCCACGTGTTCGTCGTCCATGACTACCGGGCCGATCCGACCACCGAACCGGTGCCGGCGTCCTGGTCCGAATATCGTCGCGCGGCCATCGATGCCTACGGAAACTCCGGCCTGGTCACCCAGATGCAGAGCGATGTCGGGATCAACCGCTCGATCGACGGTTCGTTCTCGGGCCCGCTGCCTCCGGGGCGCTACTTCGTGTTCGCGCACGACTCCAAGCGGGGCACGTCCCCGTTCGCGGCGGTGACGGTCGCCCAGGGGACCACGGCGCGGGCGTCGCTGCGCATTCCCGCGGCCGGCCAGGTCGAGTACCGGATCACCGACGAGGGCGGCAACCTGGTGCCGGCGCGCCTGTCGTTCCAGGCGCTGGACGCCGACGGCAAGGCGCAGTTCTGGAGCGGGACCAACGAACCCGAACTGGGCGATTCGCGGCTGGACCACGGCATCGTGGCGCTGGAACACTCCTCCCACGGCAAGGGCACGGTGTCCCTGCCCGCGGGCCGCTACGACGTCATCGTGTCCCGGGGTTTCGAGTACGACGCGAAGGTGATCCAGGGCTTCGAGGTCACCGCCGGCCGGAAGGTGACGCTGCGTGCCGATCTGGCGCGTGAAATGGACACCCGTGGCCGCATCGCCGCCGACCTGCACGTCCACGCGCAGGCCAGTACCGACGCGTCCCTGCCGAATGCCGTGCGCATCAACGCGGCGCTGGCCGAAGGGCTCGAGTTCTTCACCGCGTCGGACCACGACCACATGGTCGATTACATGCCCTACCTGTACGAACAGGGCCTGGAGGGCTTCCTGCAGACGGTGCCCAGCGTCGAGATCTCGCCGCTGGAATACGGGCATTTCAATGCGTATCCGCTGAAGTACGACGACCGCAAGGGGTCGGTCAAGGGCGCCCCCCAGTGGCAGGGCCGAACCATGCGCGAGGTCTGGGATCTGGCGCGGTCCATGCTGGACGGGCCCGAGGACGCCTACGTGATGCAGGTGAACCACCCGCGGGACGGTTTCATGGGCTACTTCGGCCAGATCGGCATGAAGGGCTACAACCTCGAGCGCAAGACGCCCGGCATGGAGATGTGCAACCAGGCACTGGCCGAGTCCCCGTGCGACTTCGACGCGATGGAGATCCTGAACGGCAAGAACCTGCAGTACATCCACACGCCGACGGTCGGCGAGGTCGAGCGGCACAATCGCTGCTATCGCGAGATCGTGGCGATGCGGGGCGATTCGTCGGCGCTGTCGTGGGAAGAGCACGGCGCGAACGCGGTCTGCGGCTGGCTGATGGCCGATCCGCCCGGATGCGACGTGGCCGCGGTCAAGGCGGCCGACGCGACGCTGACCGAGGCCGAGCGCGATGCCTGGACGCTGCGGCGCGACCACTGCACGTGGCACGCCGAGATGCGTGCCGAGTTCGAGCACTGCGCCGAGGGGATGCCCGAAGGCTGGACCGCCGTGGACTGCAAGCGGGCGGCCTTGGAGGGGCTGAAGCTGCTGGGCATCCGCTACATGATGGAGCGGACCCAGGACGAGAACGATCTGTACTTCGCCACGACCGAGGAGACCGACATCGGCTGCAGTCACAAGGACGCCTGCCAGCCGTGCGTCCAGGCCATCCTGCCGGCGTGCAAGAACAGCTGGACCACGGACTGCGTGATCGCGTGCCGCGACCAGTGCCCGATGGATGACATGCGGCCCTGCACCGATCGGCAGCAGATGGTCCAGGACTGGTTCCATTTCCTGGATGTCGGCTTCGACAAGGCCATCGTCGGCAACAGCGACAGCCACGGGACCTCGAAGGAGATCGGCGGCCCGCGGAACTTCATCGCGTCGTCCAGCGACAAGCCTCATGCGATCGACCGCAACGAGATCCACCGCAACATCAAGCGGGGCGACGTCGTCGTCTCGGCCGGCCCCTACATCGAGTTCTCGCTGATCGACGAGACCAGCGGGCGCAAGGCCGGCCTGGCCCAGGTGCTGGAGGCGTCCGACAGCGGCCGAATCCTGGCCCACGTCCGGGTGCAGACCCCGTCGTGGTTCAAGGTCGATCGGGTCGAGATCTGGCGCAACAGCCAGCTGGAGCGGCGCTTCTTCCCCGACCGGCCGGTGGCCGATCTGGTGGATTTCGACGAGATCGTCGAACTGACGCGTCCCGAGATCGACTCGTGGTACGTCGTGTTCGCGTACGGCGTCGGCGCCGAGACCAGCCTGTCGCCCATCTACAAGCGTCCGCCCTACGGCGACATCCTGATCTCGACGATCATCGGCCTGGCGCTGGACCAGGTTCTGGCGTCGTTCGGGTCGCTGCTGGACACGCTGGGGCCGCTGCTGGGCGGGTCTCTGGACTCGCTGACCGGGTCGATCGAGCTGCCGGACAGCTACCCGTCGCTGCCGTGGGCCGCGACGAATCCCATCCGGCTGGACATGGACGGCGGGGGCTTCCGTCCGCCGCGCGCCATCGACGCCGACGGGGACGGCCAGTGGGACCCGCCCCCGTTCTGCTCGAAGCCGTGCGACCCGACGGCCCAGAACGCCTGCGGCGCCAACCAGGTCTGCGCCCCGCGACCGAAGCGGCCCTCCGACACCGGGCCGGACGTGTACGTCTGCTGGATTCCCACCCCCGACCACTGCGTCGGTCTGCAGAAGGTCGCCGGCGTCGAGTAGGCGGCGGTTCTTCCACCCACCCAGCCCGAACTACAGGCAGCTCGAGATGTCGAGAATGGTCGGCACGTGTCCCGCGGGCAGGGAGGGCCGTGACGAGATCGAGAAGCGGTGCGGGCGGATCAGCCCTCCCGTCTTGTAGGTGACATCCACGAAGTACACGAGCGTTGCCGGATTCTGGGGCACGAACTCCTTGTCCTTCGTCCCATAGATGCCGCTGCCCTTCGATTCCAGTTCCAGGCTCAGCCAGTACTTCGCGTCGGTGCTGGCCCACAGCCGGACCTGGTCCACCGACAGCTTCGACCCCCCGCCGTCCACCAGGACATGGGCGACCCAGACGTCGCCGACCTTCGTGAAGGTCAGGTTCCCGGGCGGCATCGGCACATAGGCAAAATCGGCGTCGGTTCCGAACGCATGGGAGAACCACATCCGCTGACCGCCCTTCGCCGCGATCTCGACGCGCCCCTCGATGGTCTCGCGGGGCTCGGGCGCCAGCACCGTGTAGCAGCCGTGGTCGAAGTTGCCCACCAGGGAGGTCCGCTTCGTATCGCCCGGGATGGCGGCGAAGGTCGCGTCGTGGGCGGTCAGAGGGAAGAACTCGTCCGAGGATCCGTTGACCATCAGGATCTTCGACTGGGTTGCGTGCAGCAGGCGGGACGAGTCGATCGTGTCGATCAGCGTCGTCCACTGGGGACTGTCGGACGTCAGGCCCGCCAGCGTCAGCAGGCTGTGCTGCCAGGCCTTGGGAGCCTGGACCGCGACATCCCAGGCGCCCGAGGCCGACAGGGGCACCGCGGCACGAATCCGGTCGTCCACCGCCGCGCCGATCAGCGTGACGACCCCGCCCGCCGAGAACCCGGTCATGCCCAGGCGCTGGGCATCGACATCGCCGCGAGCCTGGAGGCAGGTCAGCCCGCGCAGCCCGGCCACGGCGTGGGCCCAGAACCACGAACCTCGCGGATCGGGCACCGTGTCGAACATCCGGTAGCCGCCGGCATGCCCCGACGCCAGGCCCTCGGAGGTGTTCTCGGGGGTGGTGCCGCCCCCCGGTCCCGTGAAAGCCAGCACGAACGTGCCCAGAAGGGCCGCGGTGCCCGTCGCGTGGGATTCCTCGGCGTACCCGCCCAGACCGTGCGCCTGGACCACGCCCGGCAGCGTCGTCGTGCCGGTGGGCCGCGCCGCGAATCCCCGGATCCGGATGGGATGCAGCGTGCCGTCGCGGGACTCCCAGGATCGATACGAGACGTTCCACACATCCAGCAGGACGCCGTCCTTGAACGCGGTTCGGTGATTGGTGAAGGTGCATTCCGCCGTGGCCGGGTCCCGGATGGGGACGGGATCGAACAGGCCGTCCCAGTCGGGTTCCTCGGTGCCGTCCGCTCCGATATCCACCGGGGGCGCGACCTCGGGATCGATGTCGTGGGCCGCGTCCGATCCAGGGTCCCCGAGCGCCGGGTCCGGGCCGAGGTCGCCCGGGATGCTGGCATCCGCGCCCGGATCCGAGGCCTCGGACGTGTCGTCCGCCCCGTCGGCGAAGGGCAGGTCGCTGGGCCCGTCGGGGCGCGCATCCGCCACCGCGTCCGTCCCGGTGCCGTCCGGGAGCCACGCGTCCGGCAGGTGGATGTCCCCGTATTCGCCCGTATCCTGGGTCGCCTCGCCGGATGCCCCGCACGCCGTCAGTAGTGCGAACACCCCCCACAGTACCGCGAATCGTCGCATGGGTCCCCCCTGCTACAGCATCTCCCGGAACGCCTCCTCGGTCAGCACGGGCACGTCCAGGGCACGCGCCTTGTCCAGCTTGGAACCGGCATCGGCGCCGGCCACCACGTAGTCGGTCTTGCGGGACACCGAGCCGGCCGCCTTGCCGCCGCGCTGAACCACCAGCTCCTGGGCCTGGTCGCGGGTCATGGTCACCAGGGTTCCCGTGAACACGAACGTCTTGCCGGCGAACCGAGGGTCCGCGTTCGCCGAGGCCTCGTGGTCCATCCGGACGCCGGCATCGGCCAGGCGTCGCAGCAGGTCGCGATTGGCGTCCTGCGCGAACCAGTCCCGGATCGAACGGGCCACCACCGGTCCCACGTCTTCCACCTTCAGCAACGGGTCCGCGTCGTCCGCGTCCGCGGGCGTCAGGGCCGCCTGGGCCAGCGCGTCCATCGTGTGGAACCGGGCCGCCAGCGAACGGGCCAGGGACTCGCCCACACCCCGGATTCCCAGCGCGCCCAGCAGCCGGGCCAGGGGACGCTGCCTCGCGGCCTGGATTCCCTGGTTCAGGTTCGCGGCGGACTTCTCGGCCATCCGCTCCAGGCCGGCCAGGTCCGCCAGGGTCAGCGTGAAGATGTCGGCCACGTCCCGGACCAGGGACCGCTCCACCAACTGGTCCGCCAGGCGGTCGCCCAGGTGCTCGATGTCCATCGCCCGCTTGCTGGCGAAGTGGACCAGATGCTCCCGCAACTGCGCCGGGCACGAGGCGTTGATGCAACGGCGAGCCGCCTCGCCCTGTTCCCGCACCACCGGACCGTCGCAGGCAGGGCAGGTCGTCGCCATGACGTAGGGGGTCGCGTCCGGGGGACGCAGATCCAGGCGAACGCCCACGACCTCGGGAATCACGTCGCCCGCGCGCTGCACCTCGACGGTGTCGCCAACCCGAACGTCCTTGCGCCGCAGTTCGTCCTCGTTGTGCAGGGTCGCGCGGCTGACGACGACTCCCGCAACGCGAACCGGGGCCAGTTCGGCGACCGGGGTCAGCACGCCGGTCCGGCCCACCTGCTCGGTGATGCCGACGACCCGGGTGACCTCGCGGCGCGGCGGGAACTTGAACGCGATGGCCCAGCGGGGGCTTCGCGAGACCTCGCCCAGTTCGCGCTGGAGTGCAACCGAATCGACCTTGACAACGGCGCCGTCGATCTCGAACGGCAGCGTGTCGCGGCGTTCCCCCAGGTCCCGACAGGCCGCGACCACGGCCTCGATGCCGACGGCGCGAAGGGCCAGATCCGTCACCGGCAGGCCCAGAGCGCGCAGGGCTTCCAGCAGGGCGTGTTGCGAATCGACCTCGAAATCCGTGGCGGCACCGATGGCGTAGGCGAAGAACGCCAGGGGGCGGGACGCCGAGACCTTCGGGTCCAGTTGCCGCAAGGAACCCGCCGCCGCGTTTCGGGGGTTCGCGAAGGACGGTTCGCCCCTGGCGTCGCGATCGCGATTCAGCGCCTCGAATCCCGCGATGGGCATGTACACCTCGCCCCGGACCTCCAGCAGGCCGGGCCAGCGGGCGGGGGCGCCCAGGGACGGCACATCGAGGGCAACGGCCTCGCCGCCACTCGGCGGATCCAGCGGGGCGAACAGGTCCAGCGTCCGGGCGGTCGGAGGCGTCCCGGACCGTCTGCCTCCGCTGGCCCCCGCGCGACCCTCGCTCCCTGGGAACCCGGCGGTGCGCGCTCGCGAATCGCCCTGAAGCACATGGGCTTCGCGTTCGGCCAGTCGCAAGGGAATGTCCCGCACGGTCCGCAGGTTGGGCGTCACGTCCTCGCCGACCGTGCCGTCGCCCCGCGTGGCCCCACGGGTCAGCACGCCGTGCTCGTACACCAGCGAAGCCGACAACCCGTCGAACTTCGGCTCCACGACATAGGTGACTTCCTCGTCGCGCCCCAGGAAGCGGCGCACGCGCTCGTCGAAGGCCCGCAATTCGGCCTCGGACATGGCGTTCTGCAACGACAGCATCGGGATCCGGTGCCGGACCGACGTGAACTCCTGGGCCGGGGCGGCGCCCACCCGCTGGGACGGCGAGTCCGGGGTGACCAGATCGGGGTGGGCCGCCTCCAGTTCCAGAAGGCGACGAAACAGGCGGTCGTACTCCGCGTCGGTGATTTCGGGCGCATCGCGGCGGTAGTACAGGTCGTTGTGTCGCTCGATCTCGGCGCGCAAGGCGTCCAGTTCGCGTCGGGCCAGTTCCCGGTCCATCGATCCGGCTCTCCGTCGTGGCACGGCGCAAGGATATCACGGGTCCCCGCAACCGCCTGGACCGGACGCAACCCCGGCGATCCTTCCACGATAGCCGCCGCGAGCACCGCCGGCCTCAGGACAAACGGGCCTCGAACCTGACGATCCTCCGGACCGGACGCAGGTTGAACGGTGGACCGACACCGGCACGGCCGCCTGCTGGGCGCCGACCCGGCACCCACGGCCTCATCGACGGGGCCGCCGGCAGCCTTTTGTCCCGATCCGCGTGGCGGAATACGGGATCCTGGGGGCAAGCCCTGTTGCATCCTGCGGTACCGTCTTGCGGGAGCCTCGTGCCGGACTTCTTGTGGCGTCGGCAGGGAACTCCGACCTACAATGCCCCGGACCGCTTTGGAGGCGTCGTGCATCCCGAGGACCCCACATCCGGCCAGCGGCGGCGACGCGCCCGATACTCGGGAACGCACCCCCGAAGGTTCGACCAACGCTACAAGGAGCTGGCGCCGGAACGGTATCCTGGAATCGTCGAGCACGTCCGCGCTCAGGGGGGCACGCCGGCGGGGTCCCACGTGCCGATCCTGGTGGATGCCGTGCTGGCCGCGCTGGATCCCCGGCCAGGTCAGGTCGTCTGCGACGGCACCCTCGGGGCCGGCGGACACGCCCACGCCATCCTGCCCCGCCTCCTTCCGGGAGGTCGCCTGGTGGGCATCGACCGGGATTCAAAGGAACTGGAACGGACGCGTGCGCGCCTGGCGGCCTTCGGGGATGCCGTTTCGCTGCATCACGGGTCGTTCGCCTGGATGGCCTCGGTCGCCGCGGCCGAGGGTGGGACGTTCGACGGCATCCTGCTGGACCTGGGCCTGTCCTCGATGCAGATCGACGACCCTGGACGAGGGTTTTCGTTCAAGGCCGACGGCCCCCTGGACATGCGCATGGACCCTGGCGGCGGGCGAACGGCGGCACAGCTCATCCAGACGATTGCGCCCCAGCGCCTGGCGGAGGCCCTGAGGGAATTGTCCGACGAGCCGAACGCCGAGCGGACCGCCGATGCGATCATCCAGGCCCGTAACCGGACGCCGATCCTGACCACCCAGGACCTGGTCCGGGTCGTCCTGGCCGCCCAGGGAACGACTCCCGCGGCCTGGCGCGCCCGGGCACGGGCCGGGGACTCCGGACTGCACCCAGCCGCACGCACCTTCCAGGCCATTCGCATCCTGGTCAACGGCGAGATGGACGCCCTGGACCGGATGCTGGCCGACCTGCCGGACTGCCTGCGTCCGGGCGGGCGCGTCGTCATCCTGTCCTTCCACAGCGGCGAGGACCGTCGGGTCAAGCATGCCTTCCGCGACGGCCTGCGTGGCGGCCTGTACGACGCCGTCTCCGACGAACCCACCCGTCCCTCGCCCGACGAACTCCGCGCCAACCCCCGTTCCGCTCCGGCTCGCCTCCGCTGGGCTCGCCGATCGACCTCCGAACTCCCCTCCCCCGGCGACACCGCTTCCCCGGACCGCCGGCGACGGTGACCTCCGGGGCAGGTCAGGGGCTCCCGCCGGACGCGCGACGCCAAACATCGGGCATCGACAACAGCGGCTTTCCAAGACCGCTGGCGGCGGTGACCTCTCGTTCAGCCACGGCATCGTGGCTAGTGGAGTGTTCCTGCTCCACGAACGGCGGATCGCTCGACAGCCGGGACACCCAGGTGGGTGCGCTGGTGCTTCAGACGATCAGTCGAAATCCCCGCGCTTAGGTGGACCGTGGCCCAGGCAGAGTGGCGCACGCTGTGCTGACAAGCCCACGGCCCGCTCCTTGCACAAGACCTCCCCGCCGAGGACGAGGAACGACCATGGTCTTGAACCCTTGTGGCGGTTGGCTCCCGCTCTGGGTGGTCCCCCTGGCCCTGCTGCCATCGGGTTGCAGTGTCGTTTCGCCGCCCCCGATGCGCATGATGCATGAATCGGTTCTGCGCACCGAACCTGGCGCGGGCTCTGTCGCGATTGTCGGAGGTGGCGGGGCCGGCATCTTTCTGGATGATGCGGCGGGCGGTGAGGGACGGCTCTCGGTCCAGGCGACGCGCGAGATGGATTTCGACCTGGCCGGCGGTTCCGGGATGCGCGTCGGCGATGACCATGACGGCTACGTGGGCATGCCTCAAGTCGTGGGCTGGGGTCGGGTCGGCGGACGCTACAGGCCGGCCCATCTTGATTGGGTTTCGCTGCGTTTCGGCTGCGGAGGCATTGCCGCGAACACCGGCCTCTTCGCGTTGACGACGGACGTTGGCGTGTCCTTCGGGGCCTCCTTCCTGAATCGGGTACGCCCATACGCAGGACTTTCCCTGGCGCTTTCGGCTCCCGTACACCGAGGCCCCAACGTGAACGACCGCGAGGGAGATCTGGTCCCCCGCAGACCCGCGACCACGCTATGGATCGGAGGTGGCATGGGCGTCACGGTCCGCGTGGTAGGACACCTTGAGCTCGGAGGCGAGGCCCTGGTCGATCTGGGTTGGAGTCCAGGGGGAGACACGGCTGTGGCCTTTGGAGGCACTGCCGTAATTCGCTACACCTTCGGGCCCGTCCGTCGAAGCAGCCCGAAGCACGTTCCCGATACGCACCCCCTTGGCAATGGAATTCCGCCGGCTGAAAGCCCCGTTGACGGTACCCTCGACATTCTGCCTGCCAGGTAGGCCGTGCCTGGACACGAACTTCGGGCCTGCCTCCGATCGGTCATCACCCAACCTTGATCCTCTCGGGGCCGCGCCAGGTTCCAAAAGGCGAGCCAGGAGGCAGCACGGCGGCCCCAGATGGAAACGAATTGCGGGGGGGGCACCGCTTCCGCGACTTGCCGTAGAAACGGAGTGCATCTGCGGATCGATAGAACGCCGTTCGCGTCCCGTTCCACCCGAAAGAGGGAAACACCATGAGCGACCCCAAATTGCCGGCCTCGCAACCGGCTGCCCCAGTATTGAAGGCCGGGCCGACGCATGATGATGTCCCTGCGAAGCCGCGTCTGATGGACAGGGTGCGACGCGAACTGCGGACTCGCCACTACAGCCCTCGCACCGAAGAAGCGTACGTTTTCTGGATCCGCCGATACATCTTCTTCCACGGGGTTCGGCATCCCATCGAGCTGGGTGCTTCCGAGATCAACGTCTTCCTGACCGATCTGGCCGTTCGGGGCAACGTGGCGGCCTCGACGCAGAACCAGGCATTGAGCGCGCTACTCTTCCTCTACCGAAAGGTTCTTGGGATTGATATCGGCGACTTCGGCGACGTCGTGCGGGCGCGCAAGCCCTACAGACTGCCGATTGTGATGACGCGAGAGGAGGTTCGTCGGGTCCTGACCCATTTGTCAGGCGAGCACTGGCTGATGGCAAGTCTGATGTACGGGACGGGGCTTCGCCTTGGCGAGTGCATCACATTGCGGGTGCAGGATCTGGACTTCTCGCGCAACCAGGTCTTCGTGCGCGACGGGAAGGGGCGGCACGATCGGATGACGATGCTTCCCCAGAGTTTGAAGGCACCATTGGAGCAGCATCTGGAGGGTGTCCGTCGGATTCACGATCAGGACGTAGCTGACGGGTTTGGGCGGGTTGTCTTGCCGGACGCCATCCAGCGAAAGTACGTGTCGGCCGCGACGGACTGGCGATGGCAATGGGTATTCCCACAGGATCGTCGCTGGATGAATCGTCAGACTGGGGAGCAGGGGCGGCATCACCAGGATCCCTCCCTGGTCCAGCGAGCGGTGGCTGCGGCGGTCCGAACTGCCGGCCTTGGCAAGCGTGCCTCATGCCACACGTTTCGTCATTCGTTTGCCACGCACCTGCTCGAGTCTGGGCATGACATCCGGACGGTCCAGGAGTTGTTGGGGCACCGCAGTGTCCGAACGACCCAGATCTACACCCACGTCTTGAACCGGGGCCCCTCTGGCGTCGCCAGTCCCGCGGACCTGCTCTAACACATCCACCGAACAGCCTTTCTCCAACATTGATTCAACACTTTCAGCACCTTGTCCCCACTCCCCCGCCCCAATCCCGACGCCCCCACCCCCTCCAACGAATCCCTTCTTAGGTAGAATCATTGACCAACCCAGAGGGAGTTCGGCAGGCCGCAGGACTGCCGCCGTGGCCGTACCCGTACCCGTCAACGTGACCCGCTACTCCAGGCTCTGGCACAGACGAACGAGCATTTGGACGATACGAAGCAGGAGTTCTCGACCTTGCTGGAGCTTCGGGACCTCGGACAGTTCGAGGGTACGCATCACGTCCAGGATCGCCGCGGACTCCGTCGCGGAACGACATGCGAATCGGTAGAACCTGGCCTTGTCCGCGGTGCTGCGCTCCCCGGCGCCTTCCGCGATGTTGAGGGCGATCGACGTCGCCGCGCGCTGCAACTGGTCTGCGAGGTAGGCCCTGCCACGAGGCAACTCCTCGACCAACGCATCGGCGACCGCCACGAACTCGATGGCCACCCCGTAGACTTCCAACCGCTCGTGATCGAATGCCTTTTCCACCCCGAACCCCATAGGCTGCGAGCCGGCTTCGGGGAGACAGGGCGGCTTCGGCGAGCCAGCTAGCTGTCTCGCCGTCGCCGCCCTGTCTCCAGAACGAAGTGCACGCCTATCGATCCGAGGGGCCGATTTGTTTCACGAAAATCGTGACCAGGTTTGCGAAATGCCGAGGCCGAAGTCACTCCCAGGGTTTGGGGGACACGAACTCTTACGAACCGGCTCTGACCGGCCGTGCTGAATCCGTCCCACGGACCACGATCTCCAACACGTCCCAGGGGTGGTCTTTCCCTACCACCCCTGTCTCGGGGTCTCCACACCAACGGCCTCCGACCGGCCCTGGTGAATCCCTCCCACGGACCACCACTTCCAGCACATCCCCGGGGTGGTCTATCGGTACGCCCCCTGTCTCGGGGTGCCCAAACCTACGGCCGTGCTGAATCGGTTGGCACCGGAAGGCCCTGCTGGAAACTAGGGCTGCCGAACAAGCGCCTGCACCGGACGGACGCTCGGGACACGCCGGTTGCATGAGCCCGCGGCTCGGGGGGTCAGGGAACCAAACGAGGGGCAGACTCGGGCCGCGGGCCGCAACCGGCGCGCCCCGGCCCGGCCTGGCGGCCGGGCACGCGTCCGCCGGTGACGCGCAAACCGTTAGGGGGGCTGCCGGTCCACAGTTTCCAGACCCTGCTGGCTGCACTGGCGCCCAAGGCACGTGTCACCTACCGCCTGGGAACCGCCGACGCGACCTTCACGAAACTCCTGACACCCACGCCGCTACAGCACAAGGCTTCCGACCTGCTCGCTCTGTAGTCAGAATCGCCGCACCCTGTCGCCAAGATAGTCCTGTCACTGCGGCCTGTTTACGGGTTTTCACGCGGGGAACCTCGGACTAAATAGGCATGGTGAGGTTACACCACGCTAGATCTTAGTTGGCAGGATTAAGAGCAAGACAGGTCGACGCCCCAGCCTCGTAACCACCGCAGGATACCCACTGTTCGGGCTGAATCGTCAGCCGACAGGAATATTCGTCAAAATCACTACACGAATGAAGTAATGTTCCATCGATGGCAGACAGGGCGCCTCCAAAGGTAAGAGGGTGTAGTCGAATAAATCATCCTTCCGCGCCCAAGCGGCGAGCGAGCAGCCACACGAGAGCGAGCCTGACCCACGCGAGCGAACTGATGGGGGACTGCTCGTAATCCTTGCTGAGGCGGCGGTAGCGTCCCAGCCAG
>JARKOL010000113.1 GCA_029975745.1 Myxococcota bacterium
GTCCCGATCGTAGATCCCGTCACCATCCCGATCGGACGGCTTCTCGGGAACGCGACACCCCTTGGCATCCGGCTTCGGGGAGTACTCGACACCCGCGGTCACCCGGAAGGCCGGGCTGCCGTACCCGCGCAGCGTCCCGCCCCCTGCCGCCAGCGTCAGGCCGATCCGGCCCACATGCCCCCGCAGGCCGCCCATCAGGTCCAGGCCGTTGTCGTAGCGTGACGCGAACGGCTCGGTCAGGGAGGTCCGCACCTGCATCGTCCCGATCGCCTCCAGCTTCCCGCAGATCAGCGGTGCCGACAGGCCCGCGCCCAGCAGCAACTGGTGCCCGGTCTCGTGCCCCATCAGGGCCACCGCCTTCTTGAAGCGGAACCCCAGATTGATCGCCGCGTTCCATCCGCGTCCCGACCAGTCCCCGATCAGGGTCGTCGTCCCGGTCACCAGTTCGTCCCCGGCCAGCACGTTCTTGTTCGCGCTGGGAAACGTCAGTTCCTGGCCCACCGAGAACCCGAATCCCCGGCCGTTGCCGCCCACGATCCGGGCCTTGAATCCCAGCCGGATGTCGCCCAGCACGAAGTCGGTGTCCCGCCCCTTGACCAGCGCCAGCGGCACGTCCAGCCCGATCGACAGCCGATCCCACAGGGCCAGGTACCCGTACAGATCCGTCACGAACAGGTTCCCGACCTCGACCCGATCCATCACCTCGGACTTCAGCGGCTTGTGGCTGTAGGTCAGGAATGCCCCCACGCCCCAGTCCCACGCCGGCGGCAGGTTCGACGTCATGACTCCCAGAATGTCCCCGCCGTGAACCGAGGGACGGAAGGTGTCGATATTCACATCGCCGGCCCGCGCCAGGGACGGCACGGGGGTCAGCAGGCCGACCAGGGCCGCAATCGCCCCAACGGTCCACGTCGTTCGTCGCATCGGGAGCCTCCCATGACAGGGCGGCGCGGGCCGCCGGGACATCCTGGAAAACGCGGCAGGAACGAACCAGATTGTGGATCGCGCCCGCGGATCGCGTCAAGAAAGGGCCCGCGGACCGCCATGGCCAGGCACCGGCACGCGGCGTGGCGATGCGTTCTGCTATACTTGGGCGGTCCGCGTGGCGAGTGCGGGGAGGCACGATGGTCATCCTGGTCGCGGTTCTTGGGGGCGTGACCTTGGCGCTCGTCTGGACGGTCGTGATCCACAACCGCCTGATTGCGATGCGCCAGCAGGTACGCAACGCCTGGCATCAGATCGACGTCCAGCTCAAGCGAAGACACGACCTGATTCCGAATCTGGTGGCCACCGTGCGGGCCTACCTGACGCACGAGCAGACGACCCTGGAGCGGGTGACCGCGGCCCGGGCTCGCGCGATCCAGGCCGCCGACGTCCGGGATGCCGCCGCCGCCGAGGCCGGCTTGTCCTCGGCACTCAGTCGCCTGACCGCCGTCGTCGAGTCCTACCCGAACCTCCAGGCCAACCAGTCGGTCCGCGACCTGATGGAGGAACTCCGTTCGACCGAGAACCGCATCGGGTTCGCCCGCCAGCAGTACAACGACTCGGTGATGCACTTCAACACCGCCATCCAGGTGTTTCCGAACCGCCTGATCGCGACCCGCTTCGACTTCACCGCATCCCCCTTCTTCCGGATGGACGCCGGTGACGAGGCGGTGCCCGAGGTCCGACCGTGACCCCGCAGAACCTGTTCCAGTACCGCCGAACCTTCTCGACGCGCATCGCCCTGGTGATCGGGGGACTGGTCGGCGTGTACTTCCTGCTGCTGCTGGGACTGGCCCTGGTGACCAGGGGCGCCCTGGGGCTGCTGTTCCTGGCCCGGCACGGTCCCCTGCGCGCCGCGCCCGAATGGATGGGCCTGGGCTTCTGGATCGCCGGCACGCTGGTGCTGGCCATCCTGTTCGTCGGTGGCCGGTACCTGATCATCCGTCGTCGCGGTCCAGAGCGTCTGCTGCTGCGGCTGGGCGCGACGCCCCCGGATCCCGAGGACGGCTACCATCGACGCTACGCCAACATCGTCCAGGAACTGGCCGTGGCCGCCGGCATCGCCGTGCCCCAGGCCTGGGTCCTGCCTGAACTCTATCGCAACGCCCTGTCCATCGACGGTCACATCGCGGTGACCGAGGGCCTGCTCAGCACCCTGTCCCGGGATGAACTGACCGCGGTCGTCGCGCACGAGTTCGGGCACGTCGTGGTCGGCGACATCCATCTGAAGACGATCGTGGCCGGAATGATCTCGCTGTTCGGCGTGCCCGGCTTCCTGCTGGTTGCCATCGAGGCGCAGGCCCGGCGCAAGGAGGTCCCCGCCGTCACCACCGACCGCTGGGGCCGCCGCCTCGACGGACGCCACGGCGAGAACATCCTGGCGCTGGGCGGCCTGGCCATCGTCTATCTGGCCATCCTGATCTACTCGGCCATCGCCCGGCTGCTGGTGCGCCTGCTGTCCGCGGTCGTCAGTCGCCAGTACGAGCACCTTGCCGACCACGTCGCCGTCGAACTGACGCGGGATCCGCTGGCCCTGGCCCGCGCCCTGGACGCGGTGGGACGCGACCGGGTGCTGCACCCGCGGGGGGCCCTCGATCCGGCCCTGGCGATGTGCTACATTACCAATCCGACCGCCAGCGCCCTGGATGACGACAACTCCTGGTGGGCCGACCTGTTCTCGACCCACCCGCCCGTGGCGACCCGGATTCGCCGAATGCTGAACCTGGCCCATGCCCCCTACTCGGCCCTGGCGCGACGCGCGGACGCCGCCCCCGCCAGGGCAGGACTGTTCGCGCGGCACGACGGCGCCTGGCTGGGACCGTTCACCGCGGCCGAACTGCTGCAGAAGACCTGGGTGCTTCCCGGGACGACGATCCGCAACCACGCCGGCGCCCAGATCGCCGCGGGCCTGCTGTTCCAGGCGCACCGGGCCCAGGTCCACCACGCGGGCGTGGCGTGCCCACGATGCGGCGACGGTCTGGCGCGCGTCGAGTACGAACAGGTCCGCATCCGCCGCTGCCCGTCGTGCTCGGGCGTCGTCGTCCGGGACCGCGAGTTCTCGAAGGTGCTGGCACGCCGGGAACTGACCTTCACCGACGGGGAACTGGCGCTGGGCGCACGCCTGGCCGGGACCGCCAGTGTCGCCGCCCCCGCCGAGGACGCGGCGAACCCGGCAACGGCCACCAAGCGTCCGGCTCCCACGCGCCTCCCGACCGTGGACCAGGTCGATCCCTCTCCCCGGCTGGTCTGCCCGGATTGCACCAGGCCCATGTCCAGGGAGTTCTTCAACCTGGTCTACCGGATTCCCATCGACCGCTGCCGTGCCTGCCATCAGGCATTCCTGGACGCGGGCGAACTCGAGGCGCTGCAGGCGGCCTTCGAGGGCGTGGGCCATCCCGAAACCCGAGGCCGGCGTTCACCTCGCCCCTCCCTGGACACCGAGCCGGCCTGACCGTTAATTTTTGACTGGACAATCGCAACCAGATCCCCTATACTGCGCCTCGCCTTGTGGCGATGGGCCCATAGCTCAACTGGCAGAGCAGCGGACTCTTAATCCGGAGGTTGAAGGTTCGACTCCTTCTGGGCTCACCGGATGTCACACGCGAAAAGGCGGCCTTCGGGTCGCCTTTTTTCGTTTCTGGTTCATCGATCCCGCCCCGGACGTTTGACTCCCCGACCAGCCCCGTCCGATAATGCCCCTGGGCATGTCGCCCGACTCCAGGAGGTTGCCATGCGGAATCACGACGCTCACCACCACGATCGGCATCATGGGCCGCGCGACCGCCGGGACGGTCCCCGCGATCATGGCCCGGACCGAGGCCCCGACTGGAATCGCGACGATCGATGCCGTTGCGGGTGCGGCTGTGACAGCAGTTGCGATTGCGGCTGCCAGCAAGGGGGCCCCTGCACCTGCGGCTGCGGCTGCGGCTGCCAGGATCAGCCCTTCGCCTTCGAGCGCAAGTTCTTCAGCCGGGCCGAGATGATCGAGGCGCTGGAGGGATACCTGGAGGAACTCGAGAACGAGGCCCAGGGCGTCCGCGAGGCGCTCGCCGAACTCCACGCGGCAGCACTGGCCTCCCAGGAGGCCCCCGCCACGCCCGAGCCGAAGCCCGTGCCCCGCAAGCGCGGCCGACCCAAGACCAAGTAGCCGCGGTCAGCGCAACAGACGCGCGGGTGCCCAGGGGGTGCCCTGCGCGCCCAAGTCTTGCCCTGTGATCGCCCTGGCCGCGAGTTCGCCGATGGCGGCGCTGCCGGTCATTCCATGGCCCCCCAGGCCCGCCACCCAGAAGAACCCACCCAGCCGGGGATCCGGGCCAATCACGAAGCGACCATCCGCGCTCAGCGTCCGCAACCCGGCCCACCACGTCTGGATCGGCACGCCGGCCAGCCGCGGGCAGCGTCGCGCCAACCGCTCGGCCAGCACCTCCAGCACGGCGGGATCACGAACCGCCGGTCCGGGAGCCACCTCCACCTGATCGCATGCCGACAGCAGCAGCCCGCCCACCTCGGGCCGGAAGTAGTAGTCGTCCGTCAGATGCCACACCAGCGGCCAGGCGGGGTCGCAGAACGCCAGCGGGGGCGTCACGACCAGGTGCCTCCGAAACGGCGCCATCGACAGCGGCGACAGCCCCGCCATGCCCGCCACCTGGTTCGCCCAGGCACCCGCGGCATCCACCAGAACGCGGCACCCGACGTCCCCCTGGGTCGTCGCCACGCCCGCCACCCGCCCCTCCGCCACCCGTACCGCCGTCACGGAACAGTCCGACACCAGGCGGGCACCCGCCCTGCGCGCGCCACGAAGGTACGCCCACAGCAGCCCCGACACATCGACGACGGCATCGGTGTCGGTGACCACGGCCCGATCGAAGCGCGCCCCGTCCAGCAGGGGCACCCGCTTGACCGCCTCGTCCCGTGCCACGACCCGACTGGAGCCGCTCATCCGCGCGGCCTCAAGCCAGGGAAGGCCCGCGGGCTCCTCCAGCAGCAGCAGCGAGCCGCAGCGACGCGCCTCGACCTCCAGCGCCCGGTCCGGCCCCAGCATCCGGTCCACCGACTGCCGCAGCAGGGCCGACGTCAGGGGGTCCGAGGACAACTGACGCGCCATCGAGGCATTTCGCCCGCTGGCCTGGCTCCCGAACTGGTCGGACGCCTCCAGCACCAGCACGTCGCCGACCCCCCGCCGGGCCAGTGCCCAGGCCGTCGCCGCCCCGGCGAATCCACCGCCGACGATGACGACGTCCACTTGGGTCGGCAACGTGTCCCGCATCCCGAAACACCCTCGAAACCGCATCTCCAGATACACGACAACCGCCGCCGCGGTCAATGTCCGGCGCCCCCTGTCGCTTGACCCGAACGACCGCACGCCGCAGAATGCCTGTCGGCAACGGAGGCTTTGCATGGCACTGACGTCCCGAAGCGAGTTTCTGCCGAAGTGGATCGCCTGGGAAACGACCCAGCGGTGCAACCTGAACTGCCAGCACTGCCGGTGCGCATCCGACCTGAACGCCCCGTTCGGGGACTTCACGACCCGGAACGCGCTGGCGCTGATTGACGACATCGCGGCCTGGGTCCAGCCGGTTCTGGTCCTTTCGGGGGGCGAGCCCCTGATGCGTCCCGACATCTTCGAGATCGCGGCGCACGGAACCGCCCGCGGCCTGCGCATGTGCATGGCCACGAACGGACTGCGGGTCGGCGACGACACCTGCCGGCGAATGAAGGACTCGGGCATCCGGATGGTCTCGCTGTCCCTGGACGGTCCCAATGCCCAGATCCACGACGACTTTCGCCGGGTCCGGGGCGCGTTCGATGCCACCATCGCGGCGGCCGAGCGACTGAAGGCCCACGGCATCCCCTTCCTGATCAACAGTTCGTTCGCCAGGCACAACCAGCACGCCATCGGCGACACCTTCCGCCTGGCGAAGTCGCTGGGCGCGACCGCCTGGTACATGTTCATGATCGTGCCCACGGGACGCGGCACCGAACTGTTCGACGACCTGATCACCCAGCCGGACTACGACGCCATCCTCGAGTGGCACTACGAACAGGAGAAGATCGAGTCCGACATCCTGATGCGCCCGACGTGCGCCCCCCACTACTACCGGGTGGTGCCGCAACTGGCGCAGAAGGATGGCTCCCGCTTCAAGCGCCGGGACTTGACGTTCTCGACCGGAGCCGGCAAGGGGTGCGTGGCCGGCCAGACCATCTGCCTGATCGACGCCTTCGGCAACGTTCGCCCCTGCTCGTACATGGAGCAGGTGGCCGGCAACGTCTTCCGCCAGTCGTTCCGAGAGATCTGGGAAACGTCCCCGCTGCTGGTGCGAATGCGCGACTTCGAAAGCTACGGCGGACGCTGCGGCGCCTGCGAGTTCCGCAACGTCTGCGGCGGCTGCCGTGCCCGCGCCTATGCGGTCACCGGGGACCCCTTCGCCGAGGAGCCCTTCTGCGACTACATTCCCCGCAGCATGCGATCCGCATCGCCATCCGAATGATCGGGTTGCACGGCCCCGCCGAGCCCGCGTGGATCTAGCGCGTCAGCCACCGTGACTGTCGCACCGTGACCGCCGCCCAGGGGTACACCCACTGCAGCGTCAGCAACGCGAACACGGCGTACAGCATCGCGTACACCGCGTCCCAGGAACGCTCGCGACGCAGGAAGACGAGCATCGGAAAGACCCCGAATGCCATTGCCGCGGCCGCCGACCGCAGCAGGATCGCGGGGTGGGTCGCGACCAGCACCACCCCGAACAGGATCAACCACACCCGCAGGGGGATCTGCACGAAGCGCATCAACGCGTCAACGACCGCGGGCCACCGCCCCGGCCGACGCACAAGGCGCGGCAGGAACCCGACGTATCGCAGGCTCTCCCGCACGTTGCTGCGTGCCCAGCGCAGGTACATCAGCGACAGCCCACGGTACGTGTTCGGTACGGCGGTCCTGGCGACGGCACTGCCCTGGTAGACCGTGGCCAGCCCCTGGGACAGCAGGTGGTTCGTCAGCGCATGGTCGTCGCCGTTCGTGCAGGCCTTCCCCAGGAATCGCTGGTCCCGCCAGGCATCCAGGTAGCCCAGGATCGCGGACGTCCGGTACGCCGTCAGGGCCCCGGGACACACGAACACGCTGCGCAGCATCGACTGGTACGCACGGACGAAATCGAACCCGAACCGATATCGCACGGCCAGCATCCGGGTCAGCGTGTTGTTGAATCGATTGCGCACCTCGATCCGGCCGGCGACGGCCCCCACGCGAGGGTCCCCCACCAGGGGGGCCAGCAGGGCCCTCAGGGTTCCCGGCGGAATCTCGGTGTCCGAATCGACGGTCACCACGAAGGGGGTGTCCACGTGCGCGAAGCCCGCGTGCAGTGCGTGTCGCTTGCCCCGATTGCGCTCCAGGCGAATGGCCTTGGCCCGGGGCTCATCGCTCGTGGCCCCCTGGATGTGCCGCCAGGTGTCGTCCCGCGACCCGTCATCGACCACCACCACCCGAAGACGATCCGCCGGGTAGTCCGATGCCAGCACCGACTCGATGGCCAGGCGGACCGCCGCCCCCTCATTGAAGGCCGGGATCACCACCGTGACGGCCGGCAGGTCGGCAGCGTCGCGCGCCAGACTCGGCACCGGCCGGTACATCCCCCACAGCAGAACCCGCCACGCCAGCGGAATGACCACCGTGAAGCCCATCACTAGCACAGGCCACCCGACCAGAACGCTGGACGCGCCCAGCAGATCCGCGGCCGCCCACCGGCGGGACTCCCCCAGGTCAAGCCCCCATGCGGCCCACCAGAGCACCACCGCGCACACCAGCACACACCCGCGAACCCAGGGTTCCGCCCAGGAGCCCCTGGGCCTCCCCACGACGGCCGGGGTGCCGCCCACGCCGACGGGTAGCGCGCCTGGTGTCGTCAGGAAGGCCATCCCTTGACTCCCGAATCGGAAGGTCGCGAAGCCGGCCGCGGGCCGCGGCAGGCGGGGCCGGCACAACCGGGGCATCGACGGCCGGCACGACGAACTATTCCCATGTGCCCGATGCCGTCATTCATGGAAGGAGGACCCAGAAATGCGAACGAGGTTCCGATCGGTCGGTCCGCACCCGGCGCTAGTCCACGCAGATGCCGCTCTCGCACTTGCCGCTCAGGCAGTCTCGCGGCCCTTCCTTGCAGAACATCCCGCTCTCGCACTTCCCGCAGACGCCGCCGCCGCAGTCCACGTCGGTCTCGCCGCCGTTGCGCTCGAGGTCCCAGCAGTACAGCCGGATCATCAGGCCCGACAGGAACCCGAAGTCCGCGCCATGCCGGCCGGAGGCGTACCGGGAGTCGATGACGGACGGCTGACCCAGCGACACGACCACCCCGACGTTCTCGCCGTCACTGTGGTCCACGGTACCGCCGGAGGCCAGGTTCACCCCGACCGAGGCCACGCGGCAGCCCGCGCAGCAACCCTCAGGATCGCAGCAGAAGTGCATCTGGCAGAACTGCGCCACGCAGTCGCTGGCCTCGTCGCACGGCTCGTCGTTCTCCAGGTCCGGCAGGCAGATGCTGTTGGACAGCAGGTCCGGATCCGGATCGCAGTGCGCATTCGGGTCGCACAGCGCATCGGTCTCGACGCCATTCACCAGGCAGGTGGTCGGGCAGTTGCCCGGCGTCTGATCCGCTTCGCCATTGCAGTACATCGAGATGTAGTACCCGCACTCGCTGGCCGGGTTCGCGGGATTATAGACGCACGCCGAGTCGTCATCGACGTTCACCGAGCCGCACGAGAAGACCCGCGCCGCGCACTGCGCCGGAGTCAGCGCCGGGTCGCACTCGCTGGGATCGTTCCAGCACGCCGCCTCGACGCGATGGCCCTGGCAGGTCGCGAAGTCGTCGCAGACCGGCGGCTGCCAGAAGGCGCTGGGCGGCGTCTGGGTCGGACAGTCGGTCCGCTGGTTGCAACAGACGCCCGAATCGCAGCAGAAGCCGTTGGAGCAGTGGCCATTCGGCGAGTTGGTCGTCAGCTTGTTCTCGCAGTCCGAGCCCTCGTCGCACGGGAAGCCGTTCGGTACGTTCGCCATGCAGACCCGGACGCCCAGTTCTGCTGCATCGCAGTCGCCGGCCGCGACCTTCGCCGCATCGCACAGGTCGCAACGCGCGATGTCGTCGCACTTGCTGTCATCGTCGGCCCCGGCGGTCTCGCAGTTGTCCAGGCACGCCGGATCGCCCGCAATCCACTCGCCGCCGCCCACCGCCGTCGCCGGACAGGTGGCCGTCGGGGACGCGCCGCAGAACACGGGGACGTACAGGCCGCAGTTGTCCGACAGCTGGCCGGCGCAATCGCAGTCGTCGCGGACGAAGACCGAGCCGCACTGATTGTTGGCACCGCACACCGGGTCATACCGATGCCCGGTGCAGTTCGAGGTGTCGGTGCAGGTCGCGGCCTCGTAGTACGCCGCAGGGCACGTCAGCGCTCCGGCCACGTCCGGAGTCGGGCAGCAATCGCCGCCGTCACAGCAGTACCCGTTCGCCGAGTACCCGCTGATGCAGTCGCTGGCCTCGTTGGATGCCGCCCCGTTGGGCAGGTCGGGCTGGCACCACTTCAGCGGCAGGCCCGTGCCCAGGTCGTAGCCCACGTCCGGATCCGGATCCGTCGCCACCGCCGGATCGCAGTGGGCACCCGAATCACAGTCCGCATCGGTCTGGCAGAACGTCGGACACGGCGGCCGCGACTGCACCCACGGGGGCAGGTCGCCCGCGTCCGAGCAGAACACCGAGCGGAAGTAGCCGCAACGATCGGCCTCGACGGTCACATCGCAGGCCACGTCGTCCGGCACGCGCTCCAGTTGGCACCGGTGATCGACGCAATTCGCATCGTACCGCTCGCCCTGGCATTCGTTGATCGGATTCAGCGGGTCCGTGGTGTCCGGATCGAAGCAGATCGGATCGACCTTGTAGGCCTCCGGACAGATCGCGTTGGCCGAGATCCAGTTCACGTTGGCCTTGATGGCCTCGGGATCCTGGCCCTCCTCCGGAGCCACCCACTGCCCACCGGGGCAGCAGTCGCCCGCGTCGCAGCAGTAGCCGTTCTGGCAGTGCTGCGAAGCGCAGTCCAGATCCTGCGGTCCCAGGATGGGATCGACGCAGGCCGCCCCGTTCGGCAGCAGCGTCTTGACGCGCAGTTCGAACGAGAACGGACCGTAGTTGAACTGGGCGCTCGCCATCGAGCCGGGTGTATCGACACCGACGTAGTACACGCCGGGCTGCAACTGCATGTCGATCTCCTCGGGACCCGCGCCGGGGGTCCAGCCCCCGGTCTGCTCGCATCGCAGGAACCCGTCCGCGCACGTGGCGCCGTCCGCCTCCTTCAGGAACAGCAGCAGGTCGCGAACCGGCTGGAACAGGCGGACCGTGACGCGCTTGGCCTCGGTCAGGTCGAACTTGTAGGTCCGGTCGGGACCGTACAGACCGCCGCAACTGGAGGCCTCGGCAATCGAGTTGATCGCGCACTCGGTCGTGCCGGGCACCGTGATGGCCGGGTTGACGTCCTGGTTGCCCAGGTCGATGGCCGTCTCGCACCGATGACCGGGGTTCAGGTTCGCGGTGTTCGTGCCCCGGACGTACAACTTCCAGTTCCGCAGGACGCCGCCGTTGTCCGCGCCCGTGTCGCAGATCTTCAGCCACCACGTTCCGGCGGCCTGCTCGCCGGCAAAGCTGCACATCGGCACGCCCGCCAGTCGTCGCTGCTCGGCGTTCGGGAACGGATACGGCACCGGCAGCGACAGATCGAACGTGTTGTTCATGTTGTCGTTGCCGCCACCGATGTGGTTCCACACCGTGTGCTCGTAGCCTTGCGGATCGATCAGGCTGATCGCCAGGTCGGCCAGGTAGCTGTGGTCCAGCTTGACCTTCGCCTCGACGCTCTCGACGTACTGGAACGTCGTCGCGACGTCCAGCGGCGCCATCGTGCATGCCAGCTTCTCGTCGATGACCAGCCCCAGCTCCGGAGCCGAAGCGACGCGAACGCAGTTGGCGTCGTTGCAGGTCGGGGTGCAGCGACCATTGGGGTACCCCAGGTAGCCGTCCTCGCAGGAGTCCTCGACACCGCAAACGTCGTCGCCCGCGTCGAAGGGGTGCTTTCCGCCGCAAGGCCCGTTGCAGTTCTGCAGCAGGATGTGTTCGCACCAGCCACTCTGGCAGATGTCCTGGGTACAGGGGTTCGGCTCGTCGGTGCAGACCGTGCCGTCGGCCAGCGGGCCCTTGACGCACACGAAATTGCCCCAGCCCACGTTCTGGCAGACCCCGTCATTGCAGTCGTCCGCAACCTCGGAGCAGCTGCTGACGTTCTCCTTGTAGCGGCAGGAGCCCAGGGCATCGCACTCGTCGATGGTGCAGCCGAAGCCGTCGGCCTCGCAGATCGTCCCCGCCTCCTTCGGAACCGGGATGCAGGCGTCGGCGTCCTCGTCGCAGAAGCCGACCTTGCACTGATCGTCCAGAACCTCGCAGCTTCGGATGGTGCCGCCCTGGCAGGCGCCGGACAGGCAGTAGTCCGAAATCGTGCAGAACACGCCGTCCTCGCACGGCATGAAGTTCAGCGAGGGCTGTTCGACGCACAGACCCGTAACGGGCACGCAGACGTTCGACACGCACTCGAGGGGCGAGTCGGGACAGATCACGGGACCGTCCATCAATTCGCACATCTTGGCCGCGTTGCAGCGCCAGTCGGACCCGTTGCACTTGTTGCCGTCCTCGAAGACCGCGCACTCCGAGTCCAGTCCGGTCGGACAACGGCAGACCATCGTCGGACCCGGCATGCAGTTCCCGGCCTGGCAGAAATCGCCCTCGGTGCAGAGCTGGCCGTCGTCGCAGGGGCTGTTCTCCGGAGCGGCCTGGATGATGCACTGCCGCAGATCCTCGCTGCACACGCCGATTCGGCAGACGCCGTCGAGCAGCGCGCAGGACCGCGGGGATCCTCCGGTGCAGACGCCGGCCTGACAGGTGTCGTCCTCGGTGCAGTACAGGCCGTCCTCGCACGCCGTGCCGTTGACCTGGGCCACCGGCTCGCACTGGCCGTTCGCCGGGTTGCACTGGTTCGTCAGACACGAGTCGGTCGAGGGCTGGCAGGTCACCAGGGTGTGCGTGCAGGTGCCTCCGGTCGAGGGATTCTGGCAGACATCGACCGTACACGGGTTGTTGTCGTTGCACTGGGCATCGCCGTAGCAGTCCGCCGGCGTGATGTACAGCGCGAAGTGCGTCAGGGTGCCCGCATCGCCCGGCAGCACGTCGGAAACGATCAGGGTCCACAGGCCGGCAATCGGCAGCCGGTCGAAGTCGGCCACCGTCCCGGGGCCCGCCTCGAGGTCGTAGTCGTACACGTCGAAGAAGCCGTGATTCGTGCCCCCCTGGGACGCGCGCAGGGTCACGCAAACGCCCTCGTGGCACAGCACGGCCTTCAGGTCGCCCATGCTCGCGTGGTTCGTCCGGACCTTGACCTTCAGGCCGTTGACGAATCCCGGATCCGTCAAAGTCAGCATCCGGGTGATGCCGCTGGGATTGTTGTCCGGAATCGGCACGGGCAGGCCCGCCGTCAGCGCGTACACGTTGCCCGGAATCGGGCTGCAGCGGCACAGCACCTCGCCCGACAGCGGATCGAAGTCGTTGACCGGATCGCACGTACGCTCCAGACGCAGCGTGCAGGTCGGGTCGTCCGGGTCGCAGGTCAGGCAGACCTCATGGTTCGCGCACTCCGCATGGTTCGTGCATTCGCCGTCGCATCCCGAGATGACCTCGTGGATGCACGCGCCCGTCGCGGGGTCGCATCGATCGATCGTGCAGTCCTGCAGGTCGTCGCAGTCCGTCGGCGTCGGCACGCAGAAGCTCTCGCTGCACTCGTAGGTGGCGCACAGGTCGTCGGTCGGGCAGTCGCTGTCATCGTCGCACGCCAGCATCCCGTAGGTCGCGAACAGGTGCCACTCCTCGAAGTACCCGTTGTAGATCATCGGATCGACGTCGCGCACGACCAGGTTCCAGGCACCGGACAGGCTGCCGCCGTTGAAGGCGTTCAGGTCTCCGACGGAGGGCACGCCGACGTCGTACGTCGCGTACACGTTGGCACGCGCGTCGGCCGGGTTGGCGGCCTTCAGCATGACCGAGGCACCGGAGGGGCTGGTCAGTTCCAGTTCCGTGTCCCCGCGGTAGTAGTGTTCGACCTTGACCTTGACCTGGACGTCCTCGACCAGGCCGGGCTGGGGCACGTTGACGATGCAGCTGGCCTGGGTCGGCCCGGAGCCGAAGAACTTCAGGCACGAGCCGACGTTGACGTCGAAGCGCTGGCCGACGATCGGCACGCAGTAGCCACGGGCCACGTCGCACGCCTCGTCCAGGCCGCAGGAGTAGCTGCCGTCCAGCGCGAACTTGTCGTTCATGCAGGGCCGGCACTCGTCCCGAGGCGTGTTCACGCAGGTCCCGGCGCACGCGTCGTCCGTGCAGACCTCGAAGTCCTCGCACTGGATGCCGTCGGTGCAGGGCGGGTAGCCGTTCTCGAGGAAGTCCAGATACTTGCCCATCAGTTCGCGGGTCGTCTTGCCGGTTGACTGAGCCGCCAAGCCGCCGAACGAGATCGCGGAAGCCAGGCTGCGGTACGAACCGCCCTGGGCGACACCGTCGTAGGACACGACGCTGGCGAACTCGGTCGCCCCGCCGTTTCGCAGGATCTGGCGCCCCCCCATCCCCGGCGTGTGGGTCAGGCGGTCGTTCCACGAATTGAACAGGGCGTTCTGGCTGAGGTTGTAGTCGTAGCCGTGCAGGAAGTTGGCGCCCACCACCGGGCCGTCCTGCCGGGACACGCCATCGGCGGTCGCCGTCGTCTTGAAGTACTCGTGGATCGCCGTCAGCGGCTGGGTACCCGCGTCCGTGAAGAAGAACTCGCCGCCTTCCAGGTAGATCCGGCCGCCCGCGTCCAGGTACGACTTCAGGCGCGTGGCCTGGGCCGCGTTCACGACGTGGTAGCGCCCATAGACGCCCAGCACGGCGAACACGCCATCGTACCGGGTCAGGTCCGTGATGCGGTCCAGATCGGTGACGATCTGCGCCCGGCGACCGCTCGCGACGATCTGGTCCCGGATGGCGACGGCCGACGCGTCCGCCGCGCCGTTGGGCGACCACACGATGTAGCCGTCCTCCAGCACGACGCTGACCTTGACCTTGACCAGCGACTCGAAGGGGCTCTGGGCCGGCTTCGTCGGATCGCCCTCATCCTTGCAGACCAGGCCGGCGATGTAGTCGCCCGCCAGCGCGTCGGCGCAGTTCGGCTTCACGTCGATCGCGCAATAGATGTTGGCCACCACGCCGGCGCCGCAGACGCTCCGGACGAAGGTCGGGTTGGTCTCGCAGCCCAGGCCCAGGCCCAGGGTCGGCGTCTGGCTGATGAAGGACGGGCGGTCCAGGGGCGCGCCGTCCAGGTAGGCGCCCGGGAAGCCGTAGAAGTTCCAGGTGGTGTTCTGGCTGGCGTCCTCGTCGTTGTAGCAAAGGTAGATGCGCGTCCACTCACAGACGCCCATCTCGATGTCGGGAACCTGCTCGCCGGGCCCCGCGGTGCCCCGCAGCGTCCCCTGGATCCCGGGCAGGCAGTCGCCCGAGCCGCCCGGGCACGTGTAGACCATCGACTTGACCAGTTCGTTCGCGACGCCGGCGCCGACCTTGACGTCGTCGATTTCCCACTTCTCCATCGCGATCGTCCAGGCATTGCCGGTATCGACCACGAAGCCCAGACGCAGGGTCGGGCTGTACTTCAGATCCTCGGGAAGTTCGACCGAGATCAGGTCGTACGGGATGTCCTGCGTAGTGGTGGCCGCCCACAGGACGAACCCGTTGACGAAGTCGTTCGAGGCCGTTGCGATCACTCGCAGCGTGATCGGCGTTCCGGGCTGGGAGTGCTCGTACGCCATCCGCCACTGGACCGTCGTCTGCTTGGTGAACTGGTTCGGCAGGTACGTGTGGGACGTCGAGGCGTCAATCGTCGGCGACGCCAGGACGTTCTTGACCAGCTGGGCGTTCGGGAACCAGTCGAACAGCACGTGCTTGTCCGGCCCCAGGACGCCGGCGGTCGTGGCCAGCAGCCAGTGGTTCGTGGCGGGCGTCGAACCCGGCAGGTTCATCGGCGTGTAGCCGGCGCCCGAGAACGAATCGACCGTATTGAAGGTCTCGATGTAGGGCAGCGGCAGGGTGCAGTTCTGGATGAACGGATGCTGGCACTCGTACCGGCCGGTGGCCGTGTTCTGCACGCACAGTTCCTGGGTGCAGGGATTGCCGTCGTCGGCGTTGATTTCGCAGAACCTGTTGTCGAAACAGCACTCGGTGGAGGACCACAGGAAGCGGCAGGTTCCCAGGACGCACTTGTCCGTGGTGCAGGGGTCGTTGTCCTGGCAGTCCGCGTCCGTCACGCAGCACCCCGCCTGCTTCAGCGGGTTCGAACACGTGTGGTTGAAGCACAGGTCGTAGGTGCAGAGGTTGCCGTCGTCGCAATCCGTGTTGACGTTGCAGCACCCGGGGGCCGCGGGCCCCTGATAGCACAGGTTCGTCCCCAGGTTGCAGAAGTCCGGCGTACAGAAGTTCTTGTCGTCGCACTGCGAGTCCCCGAAGAGCTGCCGCTCGGTCTCGCTGGCCCAGGGCAGGCCGGTGAAGGGATGCTTGTCGGCCGGGGCGTAGCAGCAGCCCGGCACGATGTTGTACGCCGAATGACGGCACTGGTTGCTGAGGCAGTAGTCGGCATTGCAGGGGTTGTCGTCCTGGCACTGGGCCGAGGTCGTGCAGCAATTGGGAATCGGGTCGTTGGTGCATCGGTTCGTGATCGTGTTGCAGTGGTCGAACGTGCAGATGTCTCCATCGACGCAGTCGCCCGTGCTGTTGCAGCAGCCGGAAATCCACGTGTTGCGGCAGAAGCCGTCGTCGCAGACGTCCAGGGTGCAGAGCTGGTTGTCGTTGCACTCGGAGTCGGGCTGGTCCTTCCAGACGTCGGTGTTCTTGGCGCCGGGCGTCCCCTTGTCGCCCACGCCGAAGGAGGCCGTCGCGACCCCGAAGTTCAGGTTCGTCCACGACGCGGAGTCGTTCGGATTCGCGGGAATCGCGATGGACGCGTTGCTCATGTTGGGATTGCGCAGCGCGATCGAGGCCCCGACCGGCGACGTGCCGGTGTAGACGACCTGGTCCACGACGTCGCCCTGGGGATTCCGCAGGATCACCGCGTCGCCGCCGTTCACCAGCAGGAAGTTCAGGTACATGTAGTTGCAGGCCACCCCGCCGTTCAGGTCCGGGTTGTTGTCGCGACAGAGCACGACGTACCCGTTCGGCGGCACCACTACCGGGGCGCCGATGATGTGGTAGTCCGTCCCCTGGTCGGCGAGCACGTACCCCTGCAGATCGACCGGAGTCGCCCCGGGGTTGTAGATTTCAATCCACTCGCCGTAGAGGTCGGACCCGCCCGGCGTCGCCAGCAGGGGATCCGCCATGATCTCGTTGATCACCAGCAGCGAGTCCACATCCGGGGTGCAGGGCACCGGGTCCAGCGCCCGGGCCGCGACGCCCGGCTGGGCGGCCGGCTCCTCCCTGGCGGGAACCGCATCCGGCAACGCGGCTGCGGCAGCGCCCAGGGCGTCCACCTGGTTGGCGGGCTCGGCGCCGCTGTCCGCTTCGGGCGAGCAGCCCACGACCACGAGGGCCGCAAACAGCATCGACAACAGCATGGCGCGAGAGGCAGGGTGGAGCTTCATGGTGCCTCCTTGACTGGTGGTGACACTCGAACACGCAAACATTGCGCACCCCTTAGAAGGGCGATCCGGTCGCAAGGAACACAAACACTGCCGTTACCGACAGTTACGTTTGTTTCCGACAGGGTTCTCCTGCGGGCACGAACCCGCCGGGACCCTTTCCAGCACCTTTTGTGCCAAACCACCCAGATGGCAATTTCCGACGATTTCCCCGGACGGCGCGAACCCGGCCGGAGGGCAAGACCCCAATGCATGCGGGATTCGGGTTTCCACCGGAATGCCTTGCGCTATAATGGCGACCCCTGGCTCCAGTCGGAAGGAGGACGTGATGAAGGGATCGAGAGCGCTGTTCCTGGTGGCCGCCTGCGCGGCCGTTGCGGTTCTGGTCGCGGGGTGCAAGCCGTCGCCCAAGCCGGCCGCCCCCGTCGAGGCGAAGCCCGAGGCGGCGGCCCAGGTTCCGGCACCCGAGGCCGAGGCGAAGCCCTCGACCGAGGCGCCGGCGGAGGCGCCCGAGGGTTCCGGCGAGGAGCCGTCCCAGGACGAGGCCGCGGCGCCGGCCGCGGCGCCGGAGGACGCGGCGATCGATCGCGACAAGCTGTCGGCGTGCTACCAGGAGGTCTACTGCGCCCAGAAGAAGGGCGACATGGACCGGATCCTGGACATCTACAAGGCCCACGGCTTCGACACGCCGCAGGACTTCACGAAGGCGTGGATCGAGGCGGCCAAGGACACCGATTGGATCACGCGCATCGCGAACACCGTCGCGAAGAAGTGCCAGTAGCGCCCGCCGTCAACCCCGTTCCTGGCCGTCGATGGGCACCAGGAACAACCGCCCGTTCAGTTCGTTGCGTCCGATGTACAGTTCGCAGCCGAACGCCGCCCGCACGGTGGCGTACTGCATCACGGACTCGGGCTCGCCCTGGGCGACGATGCCGCCCGCCTGCATCAGGACGACGCGGTCGCAGAACAGGAGCGCCACGTTGAGGTCGTGAATCGCGGCCACGACGGCGGTCCGGCTGGCCCGCGCGTGATCGACGACCCGCCGCAACAGCGAGACCGCGTGGGCGATGTCCAGGTTCGCCGTCGGCTCGTCCAGCAGCAGCAGGCGCGGGGCCTGGGCGACCGCGCGGGCCACCAGAACGCGCCGCTGCTCGCCCGCGGACAACTCGCCGTACGCCCGATCCGCCAGCGTGGCGACCTCGGCGAATTCCAGGGCCTGGGCCACGACCCTGCGGTCCTCCGCGGACTCGAACAGGCCCTTCAGATGGGCGGTCCGCCCCAGCGCCACGAAGTC
>JARKOL010000116.1 GCA_029975745.1 Myxococcota bacterium
CATCGTCAGGTTCCAGTTGGCGATGCCCGGGTCGCCGATCTCCAGGCGCCACAGTCGCCCGGCCATGTCGCCCATGAAGCAGCGCGAAACGAAGGTGCCCGGGAAGATCGAGTAGCAGGAAACGTCCCCGGCCATGTCGGCGGTGATCAGGTTGCCCTCGCCAGAACAGCCGGCATCGACGGTGCCGTAGGCGCCGCCGGTCCGGAACTCGGCCAGCTTGGCGCCGGTGTCCAGACGGACCACGAACACACTGCGACCCGCGCCAACCGGCAGGCCGTCGCCCCGGCCGCCGCCGAAGATCGCCACCGCGACCTCCTCCAACTGCGTCTGGCTGCACTGGGTGGTCCCGACCGGGCAGATGGACACGATGCCGATGGCGGGCTTGCCATAGGTCCAACCCAGGTGCGAGAAGTCGTTCGAGAATGCCGACGAGCCCCCGGGATTGCAGGAGTTGCTGGTGCCGACGCAGCGACCCTGTTCCGAAACTTCCCAAAGGAACGACCAGTGACCGTCCGCCGGGTTCGTCACGTCCAGGGCGCTGTAACCCCGGCCGCCGGCGCGGTCGCCCACGACCAGGGCCGTGCGCCAGGCCGAGGCGGTCTCGTTGCCGGTCGTATTGGCATACTTGCGGCTGAGCACCACGTTCCCGATGACCGGCGACCCGTCCATCAGCGTCGGCGTGCCGCTGGGCAGTTCCTGCAGCCGGGGAAGCAGGTGGTTCGGGATGAACGCCCATTCCTCGCGGCCCCAGGTCTCGGGCATGACGGCGGGATCCGTCCGGTCCACGCGGAAGGCGTGCAACTGCGCGTCGTGGGTCGCCGTGTACAGCATCACGGGCCGGTTGCGGATGCTGTCCTTGAAGGCGGTGAACGAGGGGATGGGAACGTCGGTTTCCGCCAGTCGGCCCTGGAGCACCGGTCCGGAGTGATCGATGGCCCCCATCTTGTAGTTGCGCCGACAGGTGTCGTCGGTCGCCCGGACGAAGTTGATCAGGTTCTGGCGGAACGTGGCCCGTCGCACCGGCGGGATGCCGGCCAGGAACCCGGTCTTGCAAAGCCCGGTCGTGGTGTCCAGCGAGAAGTCGGGGTAGACCTCGCTGGGGCGCGGGATATCCAGATCGTCCAGGCCGACGTTGTTGTTCGACACCTCGAAGAGCTCCAGGGCACCCCGGATCCAGGTGTAGATGCGTCGGGACGCGTCGCTGCGGGTGTTCAGCAGATCGGACAGCCGCCGGATCCGGGCCAGCTTCGCGACCGAGGGCTGGGACGGGTCCAGGCCGCACTGGTAGACCGACTGCTCCAGAAGGCCCTGGCGGGTGTTGGGGACGTACATCAGGCCATCGGGCGTCCGCACCAGCGAGTGGGCCGCGTTGAACTGGTACTGGACGTCGGTCGTGTTGCCCGTGTCGTTCGTGACGACCGTCATCGTCCGGGACTGGGTCGCGACCGCGAACGTGCCCAGGATCTGGGTGAACGCCAGGACCAGGTCCACCGAGTTGTCCGCGCGAAACAGCGGGGTCGCCAGCGCGCCGTTGTTCGTCGCGATGGCCTCGAACTGGGAATCCACGCCGGCAGCCAGCCTGTACCCGATGACATAGACGTTGATCCCGGCGTTGCGAAGCGCCTGGGCCGCGGTGACCGAGTCCGTGTAGGGGCCGGTGCCCTCGCCCAGGTTGGCGCGGCCGTCGGTGATCAGCACGACGCTCTTGGGGCGGCATTCCGCGTAGGGATCCGCCGCCAGGTCCGGGTCGTTGACGAAGTAGTGCAGCGCGTCGTAAAGAATCGGCGAGATCGGGGTGCCGCCAAAGGGAATGGCCGAGCGGATCGACGCCTGGACCTCGAGGTTGCGGGTCGCGATGTCGGTCGGGTCGTCGGAGGGGGAGGGCGCCACGAACCATCCGGTGGGGGCCGAGGCGTTCCGCGCCCCGTAGTTGGGCCCGGCCTCGGGACCGTAACTGTAGCCGCCGGTGGCGTCGGTGGCCGCGTCCGCCACGGTGTCGAACGTCATCACGCCGAACTTGAAGTCGTGTCGCGACAGATCGACCAGGCCGTCCACCGCCTGGGTCACCGTCGGCGGGACCGAGATGTGCGGAACGGGGTACGGACAGTCCTCGCGCGGGCAGGGGAAGACGCCCACGTCGTCCCGACTCTCGGAGACGCATTCGTAGTCGATGAACGAGCCGGTCAGCACCTCCTGGGCGACGATGAAGCGGCTCTTGCCCGATCCGCCGATGCCGCCGCAGGTCGGAACCGCCAGGATGTCCTGGTCCGCGAATTCGGGCAGAACGCCTTCGACGTCGTACTCCATGCTGCCCGAGGTATCCAACAGGATCAAAACGATAGGCTTGACGTCGAACGCGGGCAGGCTCTGGGCGACGGCGGTTGCCCCCGGCGCCAGACAACACGTGGCCAACGCCAGCACCGAAAGCGGCATCCAGTCGCGTTGGGCGGGCATTCGGATCATCTTTCACCTCACGGGCACGAGATCGGCCCGACGAACAGGTTCGACAGCATCGAGGCCTGGGCGTTCCGCTCGATGTTGCGGCGCAGGTCGGCCTGCACCGCGGGGTCCGCGTCGTTGGCATAGACGCCGTTGGTCACGGTGACGTACTTCCGGAAGCAGTACTCGCCCAACTGGTAGCCCGGGGCCCGGTGCGTCGTCATAGCTGAAATCGCCCTGGAGTTCCAGCCGGCCGTTTCGACTGAAACGACCTCGCGCCCGAACGAGCCCGAGCCGTCCGCGGACGTGTCGAAGAAGGCCGCGCTGACGGCATTCATGGGGATCTCGCCGTTGTTCGCCACCAGGAACTGGGTGAACCCGGACGGCATCGCCGCGGCGAACGCCATCGTGCCCTCGACACCGCTGGCCGCGATGCTGCGCGCCACGGTGGCGATTCGGGCGGTTCCGACCAGGTTCAGGCGGTTGCTGGTCGCCTGGAGCGCCACCAGCGACACCCCGGACAGAACCAGGACAATCAGGAGCGCGATGATCAGGGCCATGCCTCGGGACGCGTGACCGCGCCGCCGGGAATCCCCTGCCGGAAGTCCGTGCAACGTGCGGATGACGGGGCCTTGCGTCATTTCACGTTCCTCACCTGGAAGGACACCAGCGGAACCCGGACCGCCAGGGACACGGTTCGTGCCGAACCCCGCATCGTGGGGTCCACCTCGTAGGACTCGATCGGCTCGAACAGGTTCTGGCGGGGCCGATAGGGCCACGCCTCGTCCTCGTCGGGCGTTCGGGTCGTCAGCTTGATCGTCACGAACCGCAAGTCCTGGGGGCGCGCCGCGTCCGTCAGGTTCAGCAACTGGGCTCCCGCGTCCAGCACCCCGGCGACGTTGGGGATGATGGTCAGGAACGGGGCCCGGGACGTCCGGTCCGTGTCCACCGCGAAATCGTAGAACTGCAAGTCGGCGACGTATTCGGCCACGCGGATGGTCGCGTTCGGCATCAGCGTCTGCAGCGTCGCGTCCCGCGCGTCCAGCTCCTGTCGGACCAGATCGACCTTGCCGGGTTCGGCCGGGTCGTCCACCAGCAGGTAGCGGACGAAACCGACGACGCTGACCTCCAGGCCGACGCCGTAGCCCTGGATGCCGCAGAAGTCCGGCGGCGTGGTCGTCGGAACCGGGTCCACCAGCGTCACGGTGCGGGCCGTGAAGTTGGCCGACTCGATCCGGGAGTACATCTCGTACTGGTCGGCGTTCACGACGCGCAGCAGCCGGTTCGGCACGAAGATCTGGCTGAAGTCCGCCTGGGTGTCCGGGAAGGCGGCGCCGTCGGCCTGGTCCTGCAGCGTGACCACCTTGCCCACGACGCTGCGGGTCGTATAGATGGCCGGGTTCCAGAACGCGCCCATCAGGGTCACCGAGTTGGGAACGATGTTCAGGTTGGCGTTGTCCGCGCCGCCCCGGGCCACCGAGAACGCCCGCAGCACCTGCGCGGGCTTCGGGCAGACGTTGGGGTCGGCCGCCGAGTTCGGGGTGGCCAGGAACCCCGCGGCGCTGACGTCCCGGCGCAACTGGTCGATCCCGAAGCGGGCCTGCTCCATGGCCTGCATCGTCTGGTCCTGGACCCGGTACGAACGCGTCGTCACGGTGTACAGGTAGTAGATGGCCATCACCAGCACCACGGACAGCGCCATGGCGACCATCAGCTCGATCAGCGTCATTCCCGCCAGGCGCGGGGCGCGCTGCATGTCACGGTGCCACGAATACATTCTTCATCACCGTCGTGGGAATCGTGATCGAAAACGCGTCCGCGGGACGCGTGTCCATCGTCATGTCGCACTGGTCGTACCGGCCGGCCCGGGTGTCGTCGCGCGGCCACAGCACGCGAACCTCGGCGCGAATCAACTGGTTCGGGATCAGCCATGTCAGGCGGAATCGCGCGCAATAACGGGGGTTCCGGTCGGGTCGAATCTCTTGCAGGGCGCCGGGGTCGTAGGCCACCTGACGGCCCAACTGATCGACCATCTGGAACGGCGTGCCGGCCGGGAAGAAGTCGATGTTTCGCCAGCCGGAGTTCCCGCCGACCATCGCCGGTCCGACATGCCGCAGGTACGTGAACTGGTTCTGCTGGGCGCCGCCCTGGCCCATGCCCGTATCGTTGTACCACTGGGTGCCTTCCAGTCGGATCGTCTCCAGAACGTGGCGGGCCAGATGGGTGGCCTGGACCATGTTCCACGAGTTGGCGCTGCCCCGGATGACCCCCTGCTGGAGGTACAGGATCGCCAGGAATCCGATGAGCGACACGGCCATGACGGCCATCAACTCGACCAGGGTGAACCCCCGGAGTCTTCGTCCACGCAGGCTCATTCGACCCCCATGCGCGCCAGGCCGTTGAACGGGATTCGGATTACGCGGATCGGCCCCTCGCCGGTGCCCCGGGGGTTGAACCGCTGCAAGCGGATGCGCGCGTCGCCGCCGGCCATGTCCGCCGTGGTCGGGATCACCACCGGCGTGGAGTCGTTGCGAACCTGGAAGACCCGCCCGTCGGGCTTGAAGCACAGGGGAGCGCTTTCCAGGTCGATCGGGTCCAGGGACACGATGCGGACGCCGGGATGATCCCGGCCCAGATCCAGCGTGCGCACGGTCAGGGGCACAACGCCGTTCGGGCCGGGGGACAGGAAGCCGCGGCAGGCCGAGTTCAGACCCTCGATAATCTCGAACGAGCCGCTGCCCTGGATGCCGCCGGTCACGACGGGGCGGATCCGGTAGGCACGATTGCGCGCGGCGGCCTGGGTTCGCGAGAACTCGATCACGTTCATCACGGCCTGGGTCGCGTTGGCCAGTTCCCGTTCCTGGGACGCCTTCATCACCCCGGGCGCGGCCAGCAGCGCCAGCACCCCGATCAGGGCGACGGTCATCATCAATTCGACAAGCGTGAAGCCGGCCGGTCGGCATTTTCGCGGCATGGGTCCGCACCCCGCAAAGCACCCTTGAGCCGTGGGTAGCAATCGCTGTGCCACTGTTCGAGAAATCAACCCTGGGGAATGTTTGGAAATTCCATGAGGTTTCGTCTGCGGGGGGCGCGGGGGGAGCATGGGTTATGAAACAAGTATCGAGTGTGGAAAACAATGCGTACTTGAAGCGGATTCGACGGGGATTGGCGCCGGCCTAGAACATGACGCCGAAGCGGCCCTTCACGGACATCGCCCATCGGGCGGATCGCGCGTTGTGGCACTGGGTGGGCTGGCCGTTGGCACCCGGGGCGCAGCCGTAGTCCGCGGTCACGTTCATGCCCTTCAGGGGGAACAGGATGCCCCAGTCGAACCCGGCGAAGAACACGCCCTTTTCCTCGTAGAACAGCTTGACGTCGATCTCCACGCCCAGGTTGGGATTGTTGCCGGGGGTCGCCTCGCTTTGCAGCGCCCGGGCGTACATCAGTTCCAGGCGACCCGCCAGCGCGTCGCGGTCACCCTCGAACAGGTCGTACTGGACGAACGGCTTGATGTACACCGCGTCGGTGACCGTGCCCAGGCCGTAGCGGAACAGCAGCTGGTCCACCTTGTAGTCCGGGTTGAAATAGAAGGATCTCAGCTTCGTGACGCGCCTGTCGAACAGGAAGTTCGACTGATCCCGGTAGCCGAAATAGGGGGTGTCGGTGCCACTGGCCAGGCCGGCGTGCAGGCCGGTCGAGATGGGGCCCCGGGTGTACTCGCCCTCGATGGCCATGCCGTAGGACAGGATGTCCAGCGGGGCATCGCCGTCACGCTGCCAGCCCTGGGCCGTGCCGCCCCACGAGTAGCGCGGGACGCGGTCGATGCGTCCGAAGACGGCGGCGGCCTCGAACTCGATGCGGACGTGTTCCTTGGCGGAAGGCTTCCATTCCAGTTTCAGCCACAGGTCCGGCGTCAGCATCCAGGCGCTTCGGGATTCGAGGGTCAGCGTGTCGTACTTGCCGACCTGGGACGGGTACCAGGAGCCGTCCAGGGTATCGACGATGTCCATCTTCTGGCTGCGGTAGACCAGGTAGACCCCCCAGTCCAGCGCCGGCTTGTTGCGCACCACCAGCCGGTTGAAGCGCGCCTGGCGCTCGGCGTCGGTGCGGGGCTTCTGGAAGATCGCCAGCGCGATGTCGGTCACGTCGTCCTGGTTGGTCAGGTCGTAGGGTTCGCCGTAGGGCTGCACCGAGGTCGCCGAGCTGGGACCCGAGGCCACCCAGCCGTAGCCCAGTTCGACGTAGACGCCCCAGAGGCGGGTCAACAGGTTGACGCGGTCAACATAGGTCCCGAAGTCGGCATCCAGATCCTGGCCGTCGTTTTCGAGGATGCCCAGGCCCCAGTGGCGGGCCATGCGTCCACCCGAGAATTCCAGCAGGAACTTCCTGGTGTCGTTCGGGCGGAAGGGGGCCCAGGTCGCGTACGCCTGCTTGACGCTGACGGCGTCCTTGCCGCTGAAGCGGTTGCCCGACGTGGGTTGCTGGCTGCGGGACAGGGCCGCGAACGGGGCATCGGGGCGGTCCGGGTCGAAGTCGGGCGTGCTGCCCAGCATCAGGTTGTCCAGCACGTCGAATTCGGCGGTGACGGACAGCGCCGGGGACACATGAACGGTCGGCGCGTAGCGGAATCGCATGTTGGCGCCGCCGATCCAGTCCTCGCCCCGGGGCTTGTTGACCACGTTGGTGGACAACGGCGGCGCGAACGACGACGAGTTGACCGTCCGGCCGTCGGCGTGGACGTTGGTGCCCAGATGCGCGCGGTAGAACCCGTCCAGGCGCAGCCGGAAGTAGCCGTGGTGTTCGAACCACGGGTAGCCGCGCTTGGGGGCGGGGCCCGGGCCGGACCAGGTCGCCGCGGTGTCCTGGGCCTTCTTGGCCAGCAGATCATCCAGGCTGGGCAGGGCGTCCGGGTCGTCCGCGTCCGGGGCGGCCGTGTCCGACGCGTCGGCGGACGGCGCCTGGGCCGCTTCGGCGGCGGGCGCCTCCCAATCGTCGGCATCGAGCGCCCATGCCGGCGATGCGGCCAAGGCGGGCGCCACGAACAACAGCGTTGCCAGGAGGGTCCGTTTCATCCAGGGTTCCTCGCGCAAGAGGCGGGCGCGGCTAATCTAGCCAAGGGCGGCAGGGGTGTCAATGCGCCTTGCCGTCCGAGGCCGATTCCGGGGCGGCCAAGGCGTCCGGAAACGCGGCGGCCAGGCGATCGCGAATCTCGCGGCGCAGCGATTCGGGCGCGACGACGACGGCGCGTCCGCCGAACGACAGGACCCAGCCGGCCAGGAACGTCTGGGAACGCCAGGGCAGCGAAACCTCGATGGATCCGTCCGGAGCCGTGGTCGTCGGACGGTCGGGATGGCGTTCCCGCACCCAGTCCGCGGCGGACGCGTCGAATCGGATCCGGACGTCCGGACGCTGCTGGTCGGTGATGCGTTCGTGGCGCGGGGAGGGGTCGGGCCCAGGAGGGGGCGGGGGCGGGAACGTTCGGCCCGTCGGCTGCGCCGAAACGATCCGATCCAGCCGGAACAGGCGCTCGTCCCCGCGCGCCAGGCAGAAGGCTCGCAGGTACCAGTACCCCTCGCGCCCCACCAGCGTCCAGGGCTGGACCGTGCGGTGGGTCAGATCGTCGCGCGAGGCGGTCAGATACTCGATCTCCAGTTCGCGGTGGTCGCGGACGGCGTCCACCATGTCGTGCCAGACGGGATCGGCGAGCCCGACGGCGGCGCCCACCGCGATGCGGGCGTTGATGCGTTGCAGCGTCTCGCGGACCGGAGGGGCCGCCAGCGACACCACCTTGTCCAGGACGGCGGTTGCCTCGGCCGCCAGGTTCGCCGCGGGACCTTCGGCCAGCGCCCGCACCGCCGCGGAAAGCGCGGCCACCTCGCCGGGGGTCAGGGGCAGCGGGCGGCGGCCCAGGCCCTGGTCCAGGTTCGGCCCCAGATCGACCCAGCCGTCCTCGTCGATGTCAATGTCCACATAGGCGTAGCCGGTGTCGTTGCCGTGGACCATCTGGAGCGTATCGACGGCCGCCAGCACCTCGGCCGGCGACATCCGGCAGGCCGCTGCCAGATCGTCCAGTCGCATCCGGTCGCCGTGGGCGTGCAGCGTGGCCAGCACCAGTTGCAATCGTGTCAGCCGCTGGCGGCGTGCCTGGGACGCGCTCATGGGGCCTCCTGCGGGGCGTGCGCGGCGACGACGGCGCGAACCCGGTCGTGGAACCGGGTCACCAGGTCGTCGGGGGCCAGGATCCTCGCGCGTCCCCACAGCGACATCACGAAGCCGATCAACGCGTCGCGATGGGTCACCGAAACGGCCAGGGTCAGGGCCCCGTCTGGCGCGGTCGTCAGATGCAGGGCGCGGGGGAAACGCGAGCGGGCCATGCCCGCGACGGCGCGGTCCAGTCGCAGTTGCACCTGGATCGGGTCGTGGATGGCCAGTTCCCACGGTTCCCGGTCCCGCCAATCGGCCAGATCGAAGTCGGCGGGCGCCGCGAAGGCGCCTGGCACGCCGATCAGGGCGGCGGCCTGCACGCGGTGGACGTCGAACAGGCGAACGGCCTGCCGCAGTCCGCACCACGCGACCACGTACCAGACCCCGCGTCGCAGGAACAGCGCATAGGGGTCCACGTCGCGGACGGTGGCCTGGGGCTGCGCCGCGCCCCGATATGTCAGGCGGATGCGCCGGCGGGTCACGACCGCCTCGGCCAGGGTGGCCAGCGTGCGGTCGGCATCGGGCCCCCGCACGACGCGCTGGTGCTGGTACAGGAAGGAAATCGCCAGATCCTCGTCGTCGGGGCCGGACAGGTCCATGCCGGCCATTGCCGCATCCAGCTTGGCCAATGCCAGCTCCAGATCGTGCGCCAGGGGGAAGCCGTCCACGTCGGCGACCATCCGGGCGGCATCGCGCAGCAGGCGGGTTTCCGCCGGCGCCAGTCGGACGTCGGGCATGCGCACGTCCTCGGGGCGCAGCCAGTAGCCGTCCACGTCGTGCTCGTCGTCCCGGGTGTATCGGACCTGGACCCCCATGTCCGCCAGCGTGTCCTTGTCCCGCAGGAACATGCGGCGCCCGGCCTCGAAGGCCTGCTTGTGCCTGGGATCCGGGTCGTCCGGGTCGAACGGCGGCCCGTAGGCGCCCTCCATCCGCTCCTGGACCTGTTCCAGGGTCAACGGAATCCCGGTGTCCAGAAGGACCGCCATCAGGGACAGGACTCGCTGCTCTGGGGCATGGTCGCTCATGGCGGCGATGATAGCACGAGCCTGTGGACGACATTGCGCGTCGGGCGTATCATCACTGCCTGTCTGTCGGAGGCCGTCGATGCGTGCTGCTACCCGTTTGGCGATGTGCGTGGGGATCGTGGGACTGTTGGCGGTGCCGTGCGCGCTGGCCCAGGGGCCGGCAGCCGAGGTTCAGGCCGCCCGGCCGGCACTCGAGGACCGCCCCGTCTTCAATCCGGTGGTTCTGAAGAAGCGCGGTTTCGATATCGTGTCGCACACCGACATCCAGGGCGTCGGGACCGGTCTGGTGGCCGTGCTGACCACCCAGGTCCTGCCCGAGGCCGAGGGGACGGGCAGCGGACTCGAGCGCATCAGCCGCCTGTTCGTGCTGATCGGCGACCGGATCGTGTTCGACAGTTTCGACTGGGACAACGTCGGCGAGTTCGTCGAACCTTCGGTCAACTCCCGCACCTTCTTCCAGCTCGCCTGGTCCGTCGTCAAGGGTCCGAAGACGCGCCCGTTCCTGGTGCTGCGCGGGATCACGCCGCTGCAGGGGCCGGGCGAGCCGATCCGGACGGGGCAGCGCGTGCTGGTTCTGTCCTACGAGGCGCCGGCCACGTTCGATGCCCTGGTCGATGCGGTGGGCGACGTCGAGGCCATCGTGACACCCACCGAGGTGCGTTTCCCCCTGAAGTGAGTTGCCCGTGCCCGCGGATCGTGACAAGCCCCGGCTGGAATCCCCCTACGAGGTCGAGCGCGCGCTGGTCGATCGGCGCCTGGCGTGTTGCGTGCTGGCGCGGCTGGACCTGGCGGGCCTGGATCTGGGCGGCGTGGCTTGTCGCGACGTGGACTGGCGCGAGGTCGGCCTGGCCGGCGCGCGGGCCGAGGGCGCGACGTTCGCGGATTGCCGGTTCCTGGGCGCGGTGCTGCGCGGGGCGCGACTTCCCCGGGCGCGTCTGGTCCGATGCGTCATCGAGGGGGGCGATTGCGCCGAGGCCTCGTTCGCCGGGGCGACGCTGGCGGGCGTTCGGTGGATCGACTCGTCCGGAAACAACGCGGGTTTCGAGCGGGCGGCACTGTCGAACGTCGTCTTCCAGGCATCGGATCTGTACGGGGCCCGGTTCGGCCAAGCGGTCCTGGTCGGGGTGCGCTGGGGCAATCCGCGTCTGGGCAACGCGGTACTGAACCGTGCGGCGTTCGATGGGGCGGTCCTGATCGATTGCGACCTGTCCGGGGCGGACCTGTCGGGTGCGTCGTTCCGTGATGCCCTGCTGGTCCGGACGCGCCTGGACGATGCCAATCTTTCGGACGCCGTCTTCGACGGGGCCCTGGTGGTCGGCGGCACCTGGGCTCGGGCGGACCTGGATGCCGCGGTTCGCCAGGCGCTGGGGCGTGCCCGTCAGCCGGACGGGGATCACCAGGCGGTCATTGTCCGATACCTGGAGCAGGGCGGCAGTGCCCACGTGCTGGTCGCGGCGTTGCTGGCGGCAGGCGAGCCGTGGAGCGATGCGCCGGCCGTCGCCTTGGATGCCGTCGGGGCTGCGCCTCCGGATGCCGCGCCGGGCGCCGTAACCTCCGCGCCGCCGAGGGACGTTCGGCCGCCCGCGAACCCCGTGGTGCCCGCCGGGGCCCACGTCGCCCCCCAGGCGCACGAGCGGTTCCGGAAGCTGGAACTGGATTGATCGACCTCGCGACAGGTCGGGAAAGGATGACGCTTGGACTTCCGGATGCATGGTGCCGATGACCCGATCCTGCAGGACTTGAACGAGGCCCAGTACCAGGCGGTGACGCATGATCGCGGTCCGCTGCTGATCCTGGCCGGTGCGGGCAGCGGCAAGACCCGCGCCATCACGCGGCGGATCGCGTGGCTGGTCCGTGCCCGGTCCGTCTTTCCGTCCCGGATCCTGGCCGTGACGTTCACGAACAAGGCGGCGGCCGAGATGCGCGAACGCGTGTCCCGGCTGCTGGGGGGCGAGGACGCGCCCCGGTGGATGGGGACGTTCCACTCGATCTGCCTGCGTCTGCTGCGCCAGCATGCCGAGCGCCTGGGCTATTCCCGCGATTTCGTGGTGTACGACGACGACGACACCGAAAGCGCGCTGCGCGCCGTGCTGAAGCGGATGGACCTGCCGCGCGAGGGCGTGCGGGCCTTCGCGTCCTATATCGACGGACTGAAGAACGAGGGGATCCTGGAACCTCCGGACCCCCGGTCGCCTCGCGAGCGCGTCCAGGCCGAGGTGTACGCCGCCTACCAGGCCGAACTGAAGGCGAACGGCGCGATGGACTTCGGGGACCTGTTGCTGCTGGCGTTGCGGCTGATGGAAGAGCACGAGGACGTGCGCCGCGACATCCAGGAACGGTTCGACCACGTGCTGGTGGACGAGTTCCAGGACACGAACGTCGTGCAGTACCGGCTGCTCCAGTGGGTCGCGGCGCGGCACCAGAACCTGTGCGTGGTCGGCGACGACGACCAGTCGATCTACTCGTGGCGCGGCGCTCGCGTCGAGAACATCCTTGAATTCACGGACGACTACCCCGATGCGAAGGTGGTCACTCTGGGGGCGAACTACCGTTCCCGGGACCCGATCATGCATGCCGCCTCCCGGGTGATTTCGTTCAATCGGCGGCGTCATGGCAAGGAACTGTCCGCGATGCGGGGTCCCGGCGAGCCCGTGCGGGTCCACGCATCCCTGAACGAACAGCACGAGGCTGCGTGGGTGGTGCGCGAGATCGTGTCCCACGGCGAGGACGGGGTGGACCTGTCCCGGATGGCGATCTTCTACCGGACCAACGCCCAGTCGCGGGCGTTCGAGGATGCCCTGCGCGCCCGCCGGATCCCCTACCGGGTCGTGGGGGGGATGAAGTTCTACCAGCGCAAGGAGGTCAAGGATGTCCTGGCCTACCTGCGGCTGCTGGTGAATCCCGCCGACTCGCTGAGCCTGGAGCGGGTCTTCAACGTGCCTCCCCGCGGCATCGGGGCGGCGACGATCGAAAAGGCGCGTGCCCGGATCCAGGGGCCCGAGGACTCGCTTCTGATGGCGCTGGCCCGCGTCGGCGACGAGACCGGTGGCGCCACGGGCAAGCGGGTGCGCGCGTTCATCGAGATGCTGACGGGACTGGCGTTGCAGGCACGGGAGCTGAACGCCGAGGACATCGTCCGGCAGACCCTGGACCAGACCGGCCTGCTGGAGTTCATGAACCGCGACGAGTCCCCGGAGGGGCAGTCCCGGGTCGAGAACGTCCAGGAACTTCTGGCTTCGGTGCGCCAGTTCCAGGAGGCCAGCGGGCAGACCGACCTGCGTTCCTGGCTGGATCGCGTCGCGCTGGTGCAGCCGCTGGACGAGGGCGGCGAGGGCCAGGCGGTCAATCTGATGACGGTCCATGCCGCCAAGGGGCTGGAGTTCGAGTGCGTCTTCGTCTGCGGGCTGGAACAGGGGCTGTTCCCGATGGGCGGCCGCCGCGATCGGCATGCCGCTCCCGTGGACGCGACGCGGGATCGGGCCGCCCTGGAGGAGGAGCGGCGCCTGATGTACGTCGCGATGACGCGCGCCCGGGACTGGCTGTACCTGTCGTACGCCTCGACGCGGATGCGCTGGGGTCAGGTCGAGGCGGGGCGTCCGTCGATGTTCCTGACCGAACTCCCCCGGGATTCGGTTCGGGTGGTCTGATCAGCGCAGCGCCCGGGCCAGGGCGTTCGCGGACACGAACCCCAGGTACAGATCGCCCGCCCGACATGGGGGCGGCCCGGACTTGCCGGCCGCGGTCCCCTTGCGGCCGCAGGGCAGCAGGGCGGTGTCCTTTCCCGTGGCGCCCTTCAGGGTCGCCAGGCCCCTCATGACGGTGTCCTCGATCGGGGCGATGAACCGGACGGACCTTCCCTGCACCGAGTCCACGACCCCGACCAGCACCCGGTCCGGGGTGTTCGAGCGCGTCGCCTGCAGCCGGAACAGGACCAGGTCTCCGGGCTCGGGGACCCCCTTCGTGCGCACGGCGTGCTTGCGGGCCAGGTGACGGTGCAGGGCGCGCGCCCAGCCGTCCGCGGGGAATCGATCGCGACCCGACAGGTCGGCCGAGAAGCACAGGTGCCGGATGAAACTGTCCGGGGTGAACGAGTTGCGCAGGCCGACCAGGCGCTTCGCGTTCACGCGCAACTCGCCTGCCGGGGTCCCGTCGCCCAGTTGGGGGCGCCGGTCGTTCGGCCAGGGGCGGGTCGCGTGCGCGGGGGAAGCCGGGGCCAGGACAAGCCAGACCAGGGCCAGCACTGCGGCAACCCGGACGGGCCCCGGCATGCTGGCGAGTCCCGGGAGCGCGCGTGCTGGCAAGAAGCGTCGCATCGGCCAATAATAGGGCCGGGTCGTGGCTGGGAGCAAGGATGCTGGGTGCGACCGTCCGGCGGGGCGCGATGTCCTGGTTGCCGCTGCTGGCGGTGATGGCCGGGTCCGGCTGCGGCGGGGGCCTTGGCGCGGGGGCCGGCTGGGAGCGGGATCGAGCGACGCTGCGAGGCAAGGTCCCCATGATCCGCCCGGTCGATGACGGCGCCGTGCGGGAGGACGACGGGAACGGTGCCGAACCGGCGAGGTCCGGCTGGGGCCCCCGCCGTCCGCCCCATCGCTTTCCCTACGTGGGACGCAAGTTGACGTGTCGCCAGGCGAAGGCGGTCGCCGAGGCGGCGGCGCCCTCGGGGCGGCTGGAGCCTGCCCTGGTGCTGGCGGTGATGCGGGTCGAGAGCGCCTTCTCGGCGAACGTGATCTCGCGTGCCGGGGCCGTGGGGCTGATGCAGGTGATGCCCGACAACGTCGAGCGGCTGGGGTGTGGCGACCTGTTCGACGCGGACCAGAACGCGGTCTGCGGCGTCAAGATACTGAGGCGCTTCCTGGATCGGTACGATGGGGATCTGATGCTGGCGCTGTCCGGGTACAACGCCGGCCTGGGTATGCCGGGGCGCGCGCGGGCGGAAGCGCGGACCCCGGCGAACCTTTCCTACGTCGAAAAGGTGCTGCGCTTCCGGGCGCGCTACTTGCGGCAAGGCTGCAAGGCCTTCGACTGAGCCCCGGCCCGAAGTCGGGTTCCCGGTTGACGCCAGACCCCCGGATCGGTAAGGTAACTCCGCCCGCCTCGATGGGCGATTCGAATCCGGAGAGACGCCATGGACCACGACAAGGTCGATCCCGACATGAATCCCCCGGACGTGCCGCCCGAGGAGCTGCCGCCGGACGTTCCCCGTTCCCGCAATGTCCTTCTGGACATCCTGGAACGCAATCGCGCCCAGATCGAGGACGAGGGGGCGCGGTTGATGGAGGATCTGAAGGCGCGCGAGGACGAGGAGCGTCGTCGTCGCGAGGAGGACGAAGCCCGCAAGGCCGCCGAACTGCGCGCCCGGGTTGATGAGGAGCGCCGTCTTCGCGAAGAGGCCGAACGCGCCTACGAGGATCGCAAGGCCCGCAAGGCGAAGGAGGCCGAGGCCAAGGCCCGGCCCGCTCCGGTGGTGGGGGCGGCGTTGCCCCAGCCCGAGAAGAAGCGCGGCATCGGCGTGTTCGTCGGTGTTGGCGTGGCGCTGGTCGCCGCCGGAACCGCCGCAGTCCTGCTGCTGATGCCCCAGGCCATGCTGCCGTCGATGGATCTGGATCGTCCCCTGGACACGGCGCGTCCCGGGTCGGTGGTCGCGACACCGCTGCCCTACGGCCCCCAGTCCATCGCCGACGCGGGGCGCGTTGCCGCCCCCGAGGTGCTGGTTGCCCGGATTCAGGTCGCGAAGTACGAGCCCCCGGCGCCCGCCCCCGTCATCCAGGCGGGCCCGCGGCGTGGCCCCGCGGCGCCCAAGCCCCTGATCAACATCCAGGAAGGCATTCTGGGCGGGCGGAGGGTGGTTCGGTGACGGACGTCGTGGTCATCCTGGTCACGGCCCCGGTCGGCGACGCCGGCGAACGCATTGCCCACGATCTGGTCTCGTCGGGTCTGGCCGCCTGCGTGAACCGCGTGCCCGGCATCCGGTCCGTCTATCGCTGGGAAGGTCGGGTTCACGACGATGGCGAGGACCTGCTGATTATCAAGACCGTTCGCGATCGGGTGGATGCGCTGACCCGACGCGTGCTCCAGATTCATCCCTACCAGGTGCCCGAAGTGGTGGTGGTTCCGGTCGAGGGCGGAAGCGCTCCGTATCTTGACTGGGTTCGCGGGCAGGTCGTCGGCGACGGCTGAAACGCGGTTCCTCCACCCGGGGTACGTGTCGCGATGCACGCCCGCAATACCCGCTCCGCAATCCTCCGAATGGCCATGGCCTCGCTGTCCTTCGCGATCATGGGGGCGCTGGTCAAGGCATCGACGGACCAGTTGCCGTTCCTGGTCGCGGTGCTGTTTCGCAACGTGATCGGGGCGCTGCCTCTGGTCCTCTACTTTCTGGCACGCGGGGTCCGCTTCCGCAGCCGTCGGCCGGGGCTGCTGTTCGTGCGCAGCACGTTCGGCTTTTCCGCCATGTTCCTGTTCTTCCTGGCGATCGAGCACCTGCCGCTGTCGATGGCGACCATCCTGAACGCCAGTTCGCCCGTGTTCGTGGTGCTGCTGTCGGGCCTGGTGCTGCGCGAGCGGCGCATCGGGCGACTGCTGCCCCTGGTCCTCGTGGCGCTGGGCGGTGTGGCGTGGCTGGTGCATGGCGGCACGGCGGGTGCCGCGGCGTCCCTGGGCCAGCCCGTCTCGATCGGAATCGCGCTGCTGGGCCTGCTGTCCGCGCTGTTCGCGGCGATCGCCTACCTGGCCGTCCGCAGGCTGTCGCGCACCGAACCGTCCGCGCGCATCGTGCTGCACTTCGCGCTGTGGTCGTCGGTCTATTCGGTGCTGGCGCTGGCGGTCGCCGTCGGCACGGGCCTGTCCGAACTGGATCTGCCTCGGATCGGGTCCGTCCTGTCGGCGCCGCGCGAGGTTGCCCAGCTGGTCGGTGTCGGCCTGGCGGGACTGGGCGGACAGATGTTCATGACGTCGGCCTACGCCCGCGAGCGCGCCTCGGTCGTCAGCGGGTTCTCCTATCTGAATCCGGTGTTCGCGTACGCGATCGGGGTGCTGTGGTTCGCCGAGCCTCTGACGCTGGCGGGTGTCGGCGGCGGCGTCCTGGTCCTGGGCGCGTCGGTCGGGCTGCTGCACGTGGCGGAGCACTCGTCCTCGGCGCTACCGGAAGGCGGCGCCCGCGGGTAGAATAGCGCCCGGCGAGGCAAGGACCCGCCGGGACTTCATGGAGGGTACGACCGATGATCGATCGCGCAATCCGGTTCACGGTGCTGGCGCTGGGGATCCTGCTGCTGGCCTCGCCCGCGGCTCAGGCCCGGGACTCGGGGCGTGCCCAGGCACGCTCGGTGCAACTGCTTCGGGAGGCGCTGGACGATCTGGATGACGTCATCGTCCAGATCGAGCGCATGAAGCCGTCACGGCAGCAGGAGCGCGCCCTTCGCAAGGCCGTCGGTGCGCGGGCCCGCCTGGCCGAAGGGCTGCACGGCATCGCGCCGCTGTTGCCCAGGACGCCGGGGCCGAAGTTCGAGCCCGAGCCCCCGAAGCGCGTGGCCCCGTCGCCGATGGACTCCCAGCGGCTGGACGAGCTGCTGCGGCGGATCGCCGACCTGTCGTTCTCGAAGGATCAGTTGGCGTACCTGGAGGACGCGGTGCGGGGGCGCTACTTCGTCACGGATCAGGTCCGGCGGGTGATGCGCGTGTTCTCGTTCGACGCCGACAAGGTGAAGGCCGCGGTCCTGATGTACCCGGCCGTCCTGGATCGGGAGGACTTCTACCGCGCCCAGGACGAACTGTCCTTCGAGTCGGACCGCGCGCGACTGCGGGACGAGGTGCGTCGCATCGACGCCTCGGGCCTGCGCGACCCTCGCGAGGCACGATGACCGACGTGATTCCCCCGCGGTTCGCATTGTCGTCCTACGGCTTCGACCTGCCCGCGGACCGGGTGGCCCAGGTTCCCGCGCCCCTGCGGACGGCGTCGCGCCTGATGGTGTTGCCGCGACGGTCGGGGGCCCAGCGGGACCACGCCTTCGGGGATCTTCCCGGGCTGCTTCGTGCCGGCGATCTGCTGGTCGTCAACGACACTCGGGTCATTCCCGCGCGGCTGTTCGCCCGCAAGGAGACCGGCGGGCGCGTGGAACTGCTGGTGCTGGATCGGTTCCCGGGGCGGTTCAGGGCGATGTTCGGCACCCGCCGGGGGCTTCGGCCGGGGGCGCGGCTGGAACTGTTGACGCCGGATCGAGGGCCTTCGGGCATCCACGTGCGGGTCGAGTCGGTGGTGGGAGACGGTTCGGCGCATCTGGCGGTCGAGTCGCCCGATACGGATGTCGATGGCCTGCTGGCCCGCCTGGGGCACATGCCCCTGCCGCCGTACATTCGCCGCGAGGACGACCGGTTTCGCGAGCTGGACCGCGAGCGCTACCAGACGGTGTTCGCCCGCGAGCCGGGGGCGGTGGCCGCGCCGACCGCGGGCCTGCACTTCACGCCGGACCTGCTGGCCGAACTCGAGGCGGCGGGGGTCCTCACGGCGCGCATCACGCTGCACGTGGGGCCGGGCACGTTCAAGCCCATCATGGTCGAGGACGTCCGGCAGCACGACGTCGGCCTGGAGCGGTTCGCCATTTCCGGGCAGGCCGCCGATCGGATCAACCAGGCACTGGACGAGGGGCGGCGGGTGATTGCGGTCGGCACGACCGTGACTCGGACGCTGGAATCCGCGGGGGTTTCGGGCCGGGTTGTTGCCGGGGAAGGGGCCACCCGGCTGCTGATCGCCCCGGGCCACCGGTTCCGTGTCGTGTCCGGCCTGGTGACGAACTTCCATCTGCCGGGCTCGTCGCTGATCGTGCTGGTGTCGGCGTTCGCGGGTCGGCAACGCGTTTTGGCGGCCTATCGCCATGCGGTGCGCTCCGGATATCGGTTCTACTCTTACGGGGACGCGATGCTCGTCCTGTGACGGCGGAGGGGGGATGTCCCAGGGGTTTTCGTTCCAGGTGCAGCACCAGGATCCGGGGTCGGCCGCTCGTCTGGGCAGCCTGACCACGCCGCACGGGACGATCCGGACCCCGGCGTTCATGCCGGTGGGCACCCAGGGCACGGTCAAGGGCCTGCTGCCGGGAACCGTCCGGGACATGGGCTTCGGGCTGATCCTGGGCAATACCTACCACCTGGCCCTGCGTCCCGGCCCCGAGGTCATCGCGGCCCACGGGGGGTTGCATCGCTTCATGGACTGGGATGGCGCCATCCTGACCGATTCCGGCGGCTTCCAGGTGTACAGCCTGGCCTCGCTGCGGCGCATCAACGCGGACGGCGCGACCTTCCGGTCCCACATCGACGGATCGCTGCACGAGTTCACGCCCGAGCGGGTGGTGGCCATCCAGGAGGCCCTGGGCTCGGACATCGCGATGGTGCTTGACGTGTGTCCTCCCTCGACGGCGGATCGAGCCGAGATTGACCGGGCGCTGGAACTGACCACCGCGTGGGCGGGGCGGACGATTTCGGCCCGGCAGCGGGCCGACCAGGCCGTGTTCGGGATCGTTCAGGGGGGCCTGGATCTGGATCTGCGTCGCCAGCATGCGGCCGCAATCACGGCCTTGCCGTTCGAGGGGTTCGCCATCGGCGGCCTGTCGGTGGGCGAGGCACCGGCGGACATGTACCGGGTGGCGGGGGCCACGGCGGCCGTGCTGCCGGCGGACAAGCCGCGCTATCTGATGGGCGTCGGCATGCCCGCGGACTTTGCCCGGTGCGTGCTGGGCGGCGTGGACCTGTTCGACTGCGTGTTTCCGACGCGTGCCGGGCGGACCGGGCTGCTGATGACCAGCCGGGGGCGCGTCGTCATCAAGAACTCGGCGTACAAGGATGACCTGGGACCACTGGACCCGGAATGCGACTGCATCGCCTGCACCCGGTACTCGCGGGCGTACCTGCGCCACCTGTTCCTGGCAAAGGAAATCCTGGCCTCCGTGCTGAATACGTGGCACAACCTGCACTTCTACGCGCGGCTGATGGATCGCATCCGAGCCGCGGTTGCCGACGGATCCCTGCCGGAGCTGGCTGCGCGCATGGACGCGCTGTTTGCCGCCCCCGGACGCCGAGGATCCGAAAGCCAGGGAGGATTGACATGGGCAAGGTGGAATCGAGTGGTGGACGGCGACTGATCGCGGGGGCGATCGGGCTGGCGCTGCTGTTGGGGATCGGCATCGGACTGCACCTGCGCGGCCCCGCCCCGGCGCCGATTGGGGAGCCAGCCGCTCCGGCTCCGGCCAGTCCGGCTCCGGCCCCCCCGGCCGCCCCGGCCGAGGGCGAACCGGCGGCTCCCGTCGGGGAGCGGGCCGACGCCGAGGGGTGGGTCGATCAGGAGGCGACGATCTACCACGGGATTCCCACGCGGATTCGCTTCCGGATGCCGCGGGATCGGGCCGCCGAGGGCGCCGACCTGGCACGTGAGGCCTGGGCACGGTTCGAGGACATTGGAAAGCGTTTCAACGCGTTCGACATGGATTCGGAGGTGGGGACGTTCAACGCCTCGACCCAGGACGTCCGGGCGGTTTCCGGCGAGTTTTCGGCCCTGCTCGATGTCTCGCGCGAGGTCTGGGGGCTGACCCGGGGGGCGTTCGATCCGACCGTGTGGCCGGTGAAGGCGTTGTGGCGCCAGGCCGAGCGGACGAACCAGGTCCCGAACGACACGCTGATCGAGGCGGCCCGCGCCCGGGTGGGACTGGACAAACTGACGGCCGTGCGGCGCAGCGCGCTGATGGGCAAGGCCCCCGCAACGCAGGCCTCGACGCCCGCCCAGTCCGGGGGGCCCTCGCTGGTCCATCGGGGGGCGGCGGGGATCGCGCTGGATTTCGGCGGCATCGTCAAGGGCTACGCCGTCGATCGGGTCGTTGCCCTGCTGGCCGAACGGGGCGCGACCGACTGGCTGGTCCAGTGTGGCGGCGAAATCGCGGCCCACGGGCGTTCGCCTTCGGGCGAGGCGTGGCGCGTCGGCATTCGCCACCCCCTCCAGAAGGATGCCGTCTGGGGCAGCGTGTCCACTCCGGGCGACCTGTTCGTATCGACCAGCGGCAACTACGAGCAGCCCGTGCGGATCGGCAGTCGCGAGTTCCACCACATCGTCGATCCGCGGACGGGGCGTCCGGTGGAATCCCCCGTGCTGGGCGTGACGGTGGTCGTGCTTGGGGGCCAGAACCCGAATGCTCGCGCCGACGCGTTCGCGACGGCCCTGACGGTGATGCCGCTGGATGCGGCCCAGGAACTGGTCCAGGCGCGCTCGGACCTGGCGGCGTTGTTCATCGTGCGCGGCCCGGACGGACGCCCGACCGAGGTTGTGACGCCGCGGATGCGGGACCTGGTGCGTTCGGAACGCTAGCGGACCGGGTCCCCGGACGGTCCCACCGACTTCAGTGCCCGCCCGCGCCCTTCGGCTTGGCGTTCCAGATTCGCAGCAGCAGCACGAATCCCAGGATGGCGAACGGCAGCAGGAACAGCGGCCAGTAGTGCCAGTTGCGCGTGGTCAGGTAGCCCAGGGACACGCTCTGGACCGCGGTGCCCAGGTACACGAATCCGTCGATGATGCCGACCGCGGTGGCGGCGCCCTTCCGGCCCCCGAAGTCCATGGTCGCGGTGCCGGACAGCAGGCCATGCGTTCCGATGACGCCCAGCGAGATCAGGAACATCAGCACGCCCAGCAGGAAGGGCGTCAGCGTCAGGTTCGGACCGGCCGAAAGGCGTCGGGCGTCGCCCGCGCGGCCGTGGGTCAGCGGGTCCGGCATCGACACGGCCAGCAGGGCGCCGTCCCGCTGGACCAGCATCGGGATGGTCCCGTCGGATCGCGCCTGGTCGTCCCGGGTCGCCCTGGGGCTGGCCGTACACAGGCAGCGCTCGGTGTCCCAGCGAACGACCTCGCCCTCGCACGTCGCGGGGACGCAGGCGAAGGCGCGCGAGACGTGGGACCAGTCCGCCAGATCCTGGACGCCCGCGACCGACACGACGACGTCCCCCCGCCGCAGCGGCAGATCGTCCGAGCCGACCCAGCCGACGCGCGTGGTGGTGCCGCCCAGCGAGAAGATCATGATGGCCACGCAGACGGTCAGCAGCAGGTACAGGCCGCCGGCGGTGGGGGCCCGGCGGCTCTGGAAGAATAGGTCGCTGACCCAACCGGCGACGTTGCCGCCGATGACGCCCGCGACGAACAGCAGTCCTCCCCAGCCGGCTCCCAGGAACGGGGCCAGGGCGATCAGCGCGCCCGAGATGATCAGGGGCGCCTTGCGGCGTCCGCTGGCCACGCGGGTGGCCGCCACGAAGAAGACGGCCGCCACGGCGAACATCGCCAGGATCACCCACCAGTGCGTCCAGTCCCCGTCCCGCAACGGGTGGCGCGCCGGCAGCGCCCAGACTTCCTTCGCGTAGATCGGGAACCAGTGCATGACGCCGTTGCGCAGGACGCCGGTACAGAACTCGATCAGGGCGACCGTCAGGATGATCGGGTTGGTCAGGACGCGCTTGACGATCGCCAGCAGCCGGACGTTGTCGCCCTCGCCCGAGGAGGCATCGCCGGTGTCGAAGTCCTGGAACCCGGCCTGGGAGGGGCGGTCGCGCAGCAGGATCAGTTCGAGCACGAAGAAGGTCAGCAGCAGCATGGACGGCACCAGGAACACCCACCAGGGCGCCCCCTTGCCGTCGGGCCCCAGGTGGGAGGTCCAGTCCAGCACCCAGCCGTTGACGGTGAACGCGAAGAAGATGCCCGACGAGATCATCGTGCCGAAGATGCCCGCGAACCCGCCGCGTTCGCGGACGTGGAACCACGAGGCATTGACCTTGACGATCGCCACCGCGGCGGCGCTCTGGAAGTACATGTTGACGGCGTAGAGCACCGACAGGACGGTGGTCAGATCCAGGGCCAGGGCGCCCGGGTTGACCAGGATCGACCGCACGAACAGGCCCATCAGCAGGTTCATGATGCCCGAACCCAGCGCCGCGGCCAGGATCGCCTTCTTGCCCCCCAGCTTGTCGGTCAGGGGGCCGTTGATCAGGAAGGACAAGGCATAGACGAACGTGCCGATCCCGAAGATCAGGCCGAAGTCTTCCTTCGTCATCAGGTCGCCCAGGGCGTTCTTGGCGACGGTCAGGTTGTACCGGCCCATGTACAGGAACGCATAGGTCAATCCCATGGGAAACCAGTTCAGGAATCGACGCCTTCGGTACGCGGCGCTGTGGGCGATGAACGATTCCGTCACGGGGGCCTCCTGTCCGTCGAGGAACGGGAACCGTGCGAACCGTCGGGATCATGGAACGGAGGGCGCGGAGAATTCAATCGGACCCGATCGGGTGCCGGCGCTTCGTGCGTCGTCCTCGGCCTGTCGGACGCGCTGCCTCAGGGCCTCGGCCAGTCCCGGATCGCGCGCGGCTCGCAGGGCGCGGCGCAGCGCGGCGGCCTCGAGATCGTGCAGGCGCTGGACGCGAAACCGGTCGGCCAAGGTCGTCCAGCGATTGGGGTCGCCGGGATCGGCCAGCGCGGCGGCCACGTCGGGGTCGGAGCCGGGGCGGACCGCGGGTTCCGGCGAGCCGTCCGGCGAGTGCGCCGGGGACGATGCGGGACTCGCCGGGCGCGCCTGGACCGTCGCGGGGTCACGCGTGGGCGCGGCGACGGGGTTCAGGTATTCCTCAAGGCGGGGGGCGCCGGGGGGCAGCATCGGCAGGGCGGGGTCGCGCCCGGCGGTGCGATCGGGGTCGGCCGGCACGGGCTCGCGGGCCGGCAGCCGGGTGGAACGCGGGGGCCTGGAAGGCGACTTGCCGTCGATGACGGGGTCAGGAATCGGGTGAGCCGGATCGATCGGGTAGAACGCCGGCAAGCGTTCGGGGGAATTCAGGATCACCAGCGTGGCCGCCACACCCAGGACGACGACCGCCACCAGACCCACGATCAGGGCGGTTCGCCCGCGGCCCGCGCTCATCGCGAGCACCCGGGGGTCCTGCGGCGCAACACCCATGCGAGTCCGGCCAACGCGACCAGCAGCCAGGCCGGCCCGCCCGTTTCGCGGCCACCGGCGGTGCATCCGCCCGAGCCGCGAACGGGCTCGAAGGTCGGGATGTCGCCCCCGGAGGCATCGACGCCGGGCGAAACGACGTCGGGGGACTCCTGGTCCGTCCGGGGACCCGGATCGCCCGGGGTCCAGGCATCGGGGGCGCCCGGATCGTTCACGGCGGGCACGTCCGCGGCGGGCACGTCCACCAAGACCGCATTGTCCTGGTCCACGGGGATGTCCTCGATCGGGGTGCCGTCATCCAGGGGACCGACCTCCTCCGAGATCGCGTCCGGGTCCGCTTCCTCGCCGAACGCCTGATCCGGAACGGGTTCGGTCGTGTCGGGATCCGGGTCCGGGCCCGGCTTCACCCAGTTTTCGTCGTTCGTTCCGGGGGATTCGCATCCCGGGTCGTCCGGCCAGTCGGTCAGGCCGTCGAAGTCGTCATCCAGCCCGTTCGAGCACGCCGTCGCCCCGATCCGGAACGAGATGGTGTCCGAGGTGCTGGTCCAGGGGTGGGCGCGCACCTTCAGGTTGTAGCGGCCCGCCTCCATGCCGGTGGTGTCCATCGTGCCCTGCCAGACGCTGGGCGAAACCTCGCGCATCTCGATCCACGTCCCGTTGGCCACCTGGAACTCGACCTTGTCCGGGGCGCGAGGGGCGAACACCACGGCGCGCACGGGGGCCTCGGTCCAGTTCGGCGGCACCGAGTACGCATGGGGATTACCGCCCCCAAGGCCCGCATCCGCCGGCGTCGAAATCACCACGAACGGCCAGATCCCCGCCGAGAAGATGCGGACCGACAGCAGGTCATGGTCGATGACGCCGATGGCCACGTTGTTCTTGTCCGCCTTGCCAAGGGTGTCCAGGTTTACGTGCAGCGTCCCGTCCCGGTATTCGGACTTGTAGGTGTGGGTGTGGCCGTAGAGGTACGACGACGCCTGGTACGTGGACATGGCCCCCAGGAACTCCTTGCCGCCGTAGTTCAGGTTCCCGGTGGGGTGATGCCCGAAGACCAGATGCATGTTCGCGTCCGGATTCGCGTCGAAGGCCGCCTGGATGTAGGCCAGTTCCCCGGCGTCCAGCCCGGCCCTGTCGGCCGGAGGGTACGCGCCGTCGTTGCCCGGCGTGGCGACGCCCAGGAAGTGATAGACGCCGAAGTTCGTTTCCAGGCGCACCGAATGCTGGGTTCGGTCGAAGGCGCTGCCCCAGGGGGACCACCTGCGGTAGTAGGACAGCGTCTTGTCGCCGTACTGGTCATGGTTGCCGGGGATGTCCATGTACTCGGACAGCGTGCGGGTCGAGTCGTCAATGATGCGGCGATAGTCCCGCCACTCCTCTTCCTTCTGGGTCCATGGGATGCCCCACAGGCCGTTGGCGTCGGTCAGATCGCCGCAGGTGATCATCAACTGGGGCTGGACGATATGGAACGCGTCGTTCAGCAGCCACGTCAGGTTCTCGACGGCGCGGTCGCCGTTCGACCCGATGTGGGTGTCGGCCACGGTCATGAACCAGAGAATCCGGGTGGGGTCCGCGGAGTAGTGTGGGCGAGGGCCCGCCGCGGAAGTCGAAGTGACCAGAAGAGTCGCAATCGCAATTGTCAGGCGGGCCAGGACGCGCATCGGGCACTCCGCAGCGACGAGCCGGCGAAAATGATACCAGTCTGGATCGTGAATACAACCAAGCGGAGCCGATCTCCTTCGCGGAGGCCTGGAGGCGGGCGGGATTGACATTTATTGTTATCCGCCGGATAGTAAGCCCACCTGGAACAGGGGCCGTCGGTTGATGCCGCGGCGGTGGGGCTGGAATTCCGGCTCCTATTTCATTGGGAATGATTCGGAGGTGGTTGTATGAAGTTCGTGGCGAAGTTCGCCGTGGTGGCGGCCGTGGCCCTGGCGCTGGTCGGCTGCGACGACCAGGCGAAGAAGGATCTGGTGAAGTGCCAGGAGGACGCCCAGAAGGTCTCGGCGGAACTGACGACCGTCAAGGCGGAACTGGATGCGGCCAAGGTTGCCGCGACCGAACTGCAGGGCAAGTTCGACGCCCTGACCCAGGAGCGCGAGGCCCTGGTGGCCAAGGTGGCCGAGCTGGAAGGCACGATCGCCGCCGCCGCCGCCCCCGTCGCCGAGCCGGCGAAGGCCGCTCCGAAGCCCGCCGCGAAGAAGCCGGCCGAGGCTCCGGCGCCCGCCCCGATCACGACCAGCACGGGCGTCAAGGCCCCGACGGTCGCGCCGAAGGCCAAGGGCAAGTTCCAGTAGGAACTGGGTGTGATTGAGTTTCCATTTTTTTGGAGGATTGAAATGAGCAAGGTATTCCTGGCTGTGGCGAGCGCCCTGGTGCTGGCCATGTCGTTCACGGCGTGCGAGTCCGACGACAGTGGAACGGATGCGTACACCCCGAATCCCACGGTCTATGAAGGCTGCGTGGAGTTCCGCACGGTCGCCTGCCAGAAGTGGGTCGATTGCGGCACCTTCGGCGGCATGACCGAGTGCCAGCAGTGGTTCGACGGCGAAAACGGCTACGGCGGCTGCAACTCGGCCAACACGACCGAGATGACCGACGCGGCGACCGCGAACTACAATGCGTGCCTGGCGGCGATCCCCGGCTACACCGACTGCGCCGCGCTGTCCGATCCCGGCATCGAGGATTCGATCGTGGCCTGCGACAACTGGCCGTAGGCCGGTTGCGTTCCCGCCCGCGCGTTACCGCACCTCATGACCACCTGAAGCAGCATCGATTGTGACTGTCGGGGCTTCCTGACGGACGGCCTCAGTCCATTTCGACGGGGGGCAGGGGGAATCCCTCGCTGGAGCCGGTACCGCCATCCCAGGCGCCCGTGTCGTCGGGGGACATGCCGGGTGTGACGGCGTCCCAGGTCCCGGGCTCGTCGGGGGTTCCGCCGTCCACGCCGACCAGGCGGGGCACGACGGCCTCGTAGCGACCGTCCTGGTCGGTGAGGACATCCGCCGCCTTCAGCAGTTCGCCCGCGAAGGTCGTGCCGTCCAGGGACCACCACCCCGAGACGTGGGTGACGTCCAGGAACAGGCGGATGCGGGCGCCGGCCAGGACGCGGTCGCCCGAGGCGGACCGGATGCGTCCTCGGACCAGTCGGGCATCCGGCAGCGGGACGTGCAGCTCGCGAGCCACGGACAGGTCCAGGGATGGCGAGGCCGTGCGGGCCAGGGGCACCCCCGATGGCGGGTCCGCGACCAGGGCATATCGGCCCGGATCGACCCGGACCTGGAATCGGCCGTCCGCGTCGGTGGCCGCCGTGAAGGTCGCGTCGTGGGCGCCGCCGTACGTGGCCGCCAGGGTGTCCGAGCGATCGGTCATCAGCGAGACCGTGGCACCGGCGACGGGCGTACCGTCCGACTGGCGAATCACCGTTCCCGTGATCGGGACCCTGGGGTCCAGATACTGGCGGAACGCCTGGTGGGTCGATGCGGTCAGATCCAGCGTCACCCGACGGGTCGCGAACGGCGAGGTCGTGGGCGGCAGGATGGTCAGTTCATAGACGCCTTCCAGCAGCGTCACCGACACGATGCCGCTGTCATCCGTCACGCTGGAGGCCGAGGCGGCCCCGCCTCCCGCGATGCCCGAGAACGAGACCTTGGCCAGCGCGACGGCGGCGTCCGAGCCGTCCTGCTGTCCCAGCACCTGCACCGACACCGTCCGGGTCGCGGGAATCGGATCGACCCGGATCACCACCAGGGGGGAGGTGTCGTACTCGGCGCGGAGCTGCTCCAGCCCCTGGTCCCACACCCGTTCCCGCGCGGGGAACGGCTGCGCGCCGTTGCCCGGCCGGGCCTGGATGACCACGGGGCCCGCGTCCGGAGGAAGCACGATCGCGAACCGCCCATCGACGTCCGTCAAGGCGCTGGTCCCGATGTTCGCGTCGCCGACCCGGCAGGACACCTGGGCCGAGGGGACCGGCTCCTGCGCATCCCCGTTCAGGACGATGCCCTCGACCCGCAGATACGTCGCCAAGGGCGGCAGTACCACGTCCATGGTGGCCGATGCCGATGCGTGGATCGGGAAGCGGTGCGGGGGCAGGGCCTCGGCACCCTCGGTGCGGGCGGGGATGAACGTGGCCTGGTAGATCAGGCCGGGCAGCAGCGCCAGTTCGTATCGCCATTCGCCTGATTCGGGATCGAACGCGGCCTGCGCCTCGGACCGGAACTGGGTGCCGGGAATGCGGCCCTCGGCGATCGCGACCAGGCGACCGCCCGAACCCGTGGACCGGTCCAGGCCGTTGCTGCTGCCTGCCCCGGCAAAATCCTCCCACTCGCCGGCGGACGCCGCATGGAAGATGGCGCCGGCCAGCACGATGGGGTTGGCCAGCGCCAGGTCAAGCGCCCCGTCGGGGCCCAGGGGCACGCCGGTGAACTGGTCGGCCACCAGGCTGTCCCCCGCGGGCGGGTCGATCGCGATCGAGAAGGAGGGGGCTCCCTGGGGGAAGGCCAGGCAGATGCCCTGGCCGCGGTGGCATCCCTGACCCGTGGCGCAATCGCCATCCTGGCTGCAAGTGGCGGTTCGGTCCTGGGATGCGGGAACGCTGGAATCCTCGCGGAATCCGGCATCCCCGGCCGTTCCGCAGGCGGCCAGGGCAAGGAGCATCCCCAGCAGCGGCAGGGGAAGACGCCCCAACGCGGACGGTCTGGCGGAATCGGTGGTTCCCATCATTGGCATGCCACCTGGGATCGCACCGTCCAACTGACGTACGCATAGCCGCCCAGGATGGTCCGGCCGTTCTCGCGGTCGAAGACGATGGGGCCATCCGACACGATCAGTTCCAGCGTGTGCAGCGAACCCGGCGGGCTCAGCTCCTCCTGGAAGGCGCAGGCATTCAAGCGGATGGCCTGGTAGCCGGTGAAGTCGGGCGGCTTGGGTTGGGTCCACTCCAGGTAGCCCAGGTACCAGTGGAACTCCAGATTGTCCAGGTCCGTGTCCAGATCGGTGATCGCACCGGCCACCGAGAAGTCCGTGGTCAGCGATGTCAGTTCGACCACCGAATCGGGCGACGGCACGACCCGGGTCCGGTCGATTGCCGGGGCATGTCCGAATCCTTGTCGTTCGATGATGTCCGACGGCCATAGGCACCCCGCGCACGCCAGCGTTGCCACCAGGGACGCCACCAGGAACGCCAACGCACCGCCTGGGCGGTCGCCGGCTTCCGATGTCGTCCCTTGCGGTTTCTGCAACGCCTGTGCCACCGGAGCGTCCTGTGCAAGTCCACGGGAACGTTAGTCAAAATTCCTGGGTATGCCGTCGCGGCCCGGCGCGTGGCCCGGCGAGCGAGACATCCGGATCATGCCCTGCCTACGGTTCCCTGCCCGAATCACGTTCCTTTTCCAGGTATCTGAATACGGTTCGCGGCTCGACGCCCAGCAGTCGGGCGGCAGCGGCGCGATTGCCGTGGCAGCGATCCAGGGCCCGCAGCACGTGCTCCCGTTCGAACCGCTCGCGCGCCTGGGCCAGAGGCTCCAGCGCGTCGCCGTCGTCCTCGGGCAGTTCCAGGTGGTTCTCGCCGACCTGCGCCCCGTCCGCGAACAGCACCGCCTTGCGAATCCGGTTCTCCAGTTCCCGGATGTTGCCCGGCCACCGGTACCGATGCATCGCCTTCATTGCCTCGGGCGTGAACGTGCGCACCGGGGCCTGGAATTCCGTCGCGAACCGCTTCAGGAAGTACGCGGCCAGCATGTCCAGATCCTCGCCCCGGTCCCGAAGCGGCGGCAGCGTCACGCCGACGACGTGGACCCGGTAGTACAGATCCTCGCGGAAGCGCCCGGCGCGCACCTCGTCCGACAGCACCTTGTTGGTGGCCGCGATCAGCCGGACGTTCACGCGTTCGGGCCGGCTGCCGCCGACGCGCGTCACCATGCCGTCCTGCAGGACCCGCAACAGCTTGACCTGCAACTGGAGTGGCAGTTCGCCGATCTCGTCCAGGAACAGCGTGCCGCCGGACGCGGCGTGGAACTTGCCGATCGTCGCGGTCACGGCACCGGTGAAGGCGCCGCGAACGTGGCCGAACAGCTCGCTTTCCAGCAGGTTTTCAGGGATGGCGCCGCAGTTGATCGCGATGAAGGGGCCGGCCGACCGGGGGCTGCGACCGTGCAGTTCGCGGGCCACCAGTTCCTTGCCGGTTCCGGTTTCCCCCTGCACCAGCACGGGTACGTCGGTGGGAGCGACCCGGGTGACGCGCGCGAACACGTCCTGCATCCCGGCGCACGCGCCCACCAGCGAGCCGAATCGCGAGGCCTTGACCTCCTCCTTCAGCGACTTGTTGGCGCGTTCCAGGCCCTCGACCAGCATGACGTGCTGGACGATCGTGGCCGCCTGCGCCGCATAGACGTTCAGGGTGCGCAACTTGACCTGGTCGAACAGGTCCAGCAGTCGGTCGGTGCCCAGGTACAGCACGCCCAGCGTTTCCCCGGCAACCTTCAGCGGCACGCACATCACCGATGCCAGCTTCAGGTTGATCACGCTGGTGCAGCCCGAGAACTCGCGGTTGTTCAGCGCGTCGGCGACCAGCTGGGGTTCGCCGTCGGCCAGCGCCTTCTGGACGATGCTTTCCGAGAACAGGGCCTCGTCGTTCGGCAGCGCCTTGCGGTCGATGTTCCGGGCGACCTTGACCACCGGCTGGCCGTTCTCCAGGAACAGGATGAAGCCCTTGGACGCCTGGGTCATCGCCAGGGTCTCGTCCAGCAGGGTGGTCAGGGCGCGATCGAGGTCACGCGCCTCCATCAGGCGCCCGCTGAAGATGGCCAGGCGTTCCAGGTTCCGCCACGCCTGCCTTTCGTCGGGCGGCCGCTGATCCAGCGGGGCGTCGTCCGGGGCGTAGACCAGCGTATGGTCGCCCAGTCGCAGCACGTCCCAGGGTTCCAGGCGCGCCTTCTTGACCTTGCGCCCGTTGACGATGACCTCGGCGTTCCGGTCCAGCGGCAGGATCTGGTGGATCGTGCCTTCCTGGACGACCTCGGCATGCATCGGGCGGACGCCGGCGGCGGGAAGGGGGATGTCGCAGGCGTCGTCGCCGCCCAGGGTCGTGACCTGTCGAAACAGCGGAAACCGCACCGGGGGACGGGCGGCCTGGAACAGCAGGATCAGGGCCAAGGTCAACCTCCGCGGACCCGGTCGGCTGCCGCCGGGTCACTGCCAATGGGCGCACACGGCAACCCCGTTCAGGGCGGCCCCCGCCCCGTCCAGCACCGGGCACGGAACGACCCGGATCGTACGACGTTCCGCCTGGAAGTTCATGAATGCGTCCACGATGCCCCAGATGGCCAGCGCCCCGAACGTGCCCAGGCCGACGTACTGCACGACTTGCAGGCGGCGAGCGGTCACGGCGTCCCCCCGGGAGAACCGTCCATCGCTGCCCCGCAGGGACTCGATCGCGGCGTACGCGCCGATGTTCATGCCCAGGGTCAGCACCTGGCCGGTCAGGAACAGGGCTCCTTTCGTGTTCTGGCCGTTGATGAACTGGCCGACGCCGAACGGGACCAGATTGGGAACCCAGGAACGGCGCACGATGGACACCTCGCGCCCCTCGCAGGGCGGCGGATCGTCCATCTTCGGCTCCTCGGGCGCGTCCGGATCGATCAGGTGCAGCTCGCTGAGGCGTTTTCGCGATGCCTCGAAGCGCTCGATCAGTCGGGCGGGGTAGTAGAACGGATCCAACTGGTGGCGCGGCGCCAGGGTCAGCAGGACGGTGAACTCCTCCTCCAGGCGCCGGTCGTTCTTCATCCAGAAGTAGCAGGCGGCCAGGTACTCGTGGGCCTTGATGATCTGGTCCGTCGAGGTCAGCAGGACCTCTGGGTAGAGCAGGGCGGTCAGCATCGACTCGGCCTGGGCGTAATCCTGGAAGCGGAAGTTGTTCTCGGCTTCCAGAAAGCGTTCCTCGGGCGTCTGGGCACGCGCGGGGAGGGTCCACAGCAGGCCGATGACCGCCGCGACCGCGATCCGCGATTGGTTCCGGAACGTCCAGGATCCCACGATACCCTCCGCGCGCACGATGGGGAGTATAGCACCAAGGGGGGAAGGGGCGGGGGAGGGGGCGGGGGCGGGAAGGAGCTGCGGGGGCGGGGACGGGGACGGGCACGGGGACGGGGACGGG
>JARKOL010000122.1 GCA_029975745.1 Myxococcota bacterium
GTCGAGCGCGTTTCGATCGGCGGCAGCTTCATCAAGTTCTGTCGCCATGGCGGCGCGGCCATCAAGCAGGACCACGATTGCCCGGACCACAAGGAGGCGATCAAGCTGATCCTCCAGACCATCACGGACCGCGAGAATGGCGTCCTGAAGGGGCTGGGCGAGATCGCGGCGGTTGGCCATCGCGTCGTCCACGGCGGCGAGATGTTCCGCAAGTCCGTCATCATAACGCCCCAGATCATCGAGACGCTGCGCGGCCTGTTCGACCTGGCGCCGCTGCACAACCCGCCGAACGTGCTGGGCATCGAGGCCGCGCTGGAAGTCATGCCGAACGTGCCCCACATGGCGGTGCTGGACACGGCGTGGCACCAGACGATGCCGGCCCACGCGTTCATGTACGCGCTGCCGCGGTCCTGGTACACCGGCCACGGCATCCGCAAGTACGGCTTCCACGGGACGTCGCTGCTGTACTGCGCGAAGCGGGCGGCGGTGCTGATGGGCAAGGACCCCTTCAAGACGAACGTGGTCATCCTGCATATCGGCAACGGCGTGTCGGCGAACGCGGTCAAGAACGGGCTGTCGTACGATACGTCCATGGGCCTGACGCCGCTGGAAGGCCTGATCATGGGCACGCGTTCGGGTGACGCGGACCCGGCCATCCCGCTGCACATGATGCAGATGGAAGGCAAGTCCGCGAAGGAGATGGCGAACATCCTGAACAAGCAGTCCGGGATCTTCGGCATCACGGACGGCAAGTGGACGGATCGGCGCGACGTCGAGCTGGCGGCCAAGGACGGCAACGAACTGGCGGCGCTGGCGATCGACATGGAGTCGTACCGGATCAAGAAGTACATCGGCGCCTACGCCGCGGCGGTGGGCGGCATCGACGCGGTCGTGTTCACGGCGGGCGTCGGCGAGATGTCCTCGACGATCCGGGCCAAGTCGGTGGCGGGCCTGGAGTTCATGGGCATCAAGCTGGACCCGGCCAAGAACGACCTGTCGCACACGCGCAATGCCGAGATGGACATCTCGACGGACGACTCCCCGGTCAAGATCTTCGTGATCCCGACCGACGAGGAGCGCGTGATCATCGAGGACGTCGTGGCGCTGCTGAACGGGACCTACGACGAGCACACCCGCTTCGTGTATCCGTTCCAGAAGCCGGACTACGTGAACCCGCAGCGGCTGGAAGAGTTCGAGCGCGAGTGCGAACTGAAGCCGGTGCTGCGGAAGATCGAGCGCAAGCCCGCGTAGCCCGCGGGTTCATCCAGCAATCCAGCAGTCGTGGGAGTTCGGGTCCGGGCAGGGGGAGGGGTACGGGGCCGGGGACGGGTACGGGGCCGGGTACGGGGACGGGGACGGGTCTGCGGTCCGGCTACGACTTGACCCAGCAGCCGATCAGGTAGGGCTTGTCCTCGTCCTTCTTCATGATGGCGAAGGCGGTGCCGCCGTCGATCGGCTGGTCGCCGTACCGGACGGTGGCGGGCAGCAGCACGGGGCGCTTGAACGCGACGGTCAGGCGCGAGGGCAGGGACGGCGCGGGCATCGCGGCGGCGCAGCGGGCCAGCGACCACATGCCGTGAACGATGTGTCGCGGGAAACCGAACATCTTTGCGGTCCAGGGATACAGGTGGATCAGGTTGTAGTCCCCCGAGACGGAGGCGTACCGGCGGCCCTGGTCGGCAGGGACACGCCAGGTTTCGTAGCGCTCCGGGTGCGGCCGGTCCTGGTCGCCGGAATCGGCGCCCGCGCCCTCGGGGACGCGTTGGCGCGAGAAGATCGTCATCACGGATTCCCAGACCTTCACGCCCTCGACCGACGCCTCGGTCAGCACGTCGAATTCGACGCCCTTGCGGGCCCAGCGGTTGCCCTCGACACGGATTTCGAAATCCAGGGCCGCATCCGGGGCGATGGGCGCGTGCTGGACGATCGCGTTGCGCATGTGGACGATGCCCAGGGCGGCGATCGGGAAGCGCGGGTGCGTCAGGATTCGGATGTGGATCGGGCCGGCAAGCACCTGGGGGTACGTGATCGGCACGCCGGCGTCGGCCGGGAAGCCGCAGCACTCGCGATAGGCGGCCAGCTTCGCCGGGTCGATGCGGACGCCACGGATGCGGGCCACGAACGGCGTCAAGGTCGCGTCGGTCCGCAGGCCGCGCTTGCGGGGGTAGAGTGCGCGCAGGTAGCCTGCCCCCATGCTGGGAAGGTTCTGGAATTCAAGATGAATCGGTTCGGACATGTCAGCCTCCTGTGAGTTCATGGACGGGGGCGGCCTCCCGGGCCTTCGTCAGCGCCCCTGACCGCGGGTCAGGTAACTGAACATCTTCTGGTACAGCCGCATGCTCTTGTGGACCACCTTGCGCGCGTCCTCGGGACCCTGGAAGTCCTCGACGACGACCTCCTTCTTTTCCAGTTTCTTGTAGTCCTTGAAGAAGCGCTGGAGCTCGTCCAGCCGGTGGTGCGGCAGTTCGCTGATGCTGGTGAAGTCGCGGTATTCCGGGTCGTCCAGGTGGATGCAGATGATCTTCTCGTCGTTTTCGCCCTGGTCCAGCATGTTCATCACGCCGATGGGGCGGACGCGCAGGATGGACAGCGGGACAACGGGTTCCGCCATGATGACCAGGACGTCCAGGGGATCATGATCCTCGCCCAGGGTCTGGGGGATGAAGCCGTAGTTCGCCGGGTAGATGACCGACGAATACAGTACGCGGTCAACCCGGATCAGGCCGTTCTCCTTGTCCAGCTCATACTTGACCTTGCTGCCCTTGGGGATCTCGATGACCGCCTGGAACTCGTTCGGGGCCTCGGGGCCGATGGTCACGTCGTGCCACGGATGCATGTTGCGGTGCTCCACACCAGACGCGCGAAGCCTAGCACGAATCAACGGGTCCGGAGCAGTCCGAAAGCGTGTGGGAAACGACACCTCGCCCCCTGCTCGAACCGATATCCACGAGGATTGGAACCGCGGGCGGGTGCGATTTGACAGGGGGGGTGCCCTCTGCTACCTGTGCGGCTACCGGGAACCCAGCGATCTGGTGGCAGGATGTCGATGGAACCTCAGGGGCCGCGGACAACTGGATGGGGGGTGGCCCGCGTTCGCGTCACCCACGAGCGCCTCTCGACACTGGCCTTGGTGCTGATCGGGTTGCTGGGCATCGTCGTGGTGTGGCAGTCCTGGCTGTCCGACGACGCCTTCATCACGTTCAGGACCATCCGGCATTTCCTGGAGGGGCGAGGCCTGGTCTGGAATCCGGGCGAGCGGGTCCAGGCCTACACCCATCCCCTGTGGATGCTGCTGGTTTCGGCCGGAGCCTTCGTGACCGGCAGCATTCCAACGACGGCGCTGCTGCTGTCCTGGGGGGCGTCGGTGGCGGCGGCATGGGGGCTGGCCCGTCAGGCATCCGGTTCGGGGGGCGCGGTCCTGGGGCTGGGGCTGCTGCTGTTGTCGTCGTCCTTCCTGGCGTTCTCGACATCGGGCCTGGAAAACCCGTTGTCGCACCTGCTGCTGGTCGCCTTCGTCGCCAGCATTCCCGGGGTGGGCGCGGCGGGATCCGCCGACGGCGCGTACACGCGAGCGGTGGGGCGGGTGGCGCTGCTGACGGCCCTGCTCGCCCTCACGCGGATGGATCTGGGGCTGCTGGTGCTGCCGGGCCTGATCCTGGTGCTTGGATGGGGGCGCGGGTGGCGCCGTGTCGGCCCCGTCCTTGCCGGGCTGGCGCCGCTGATGGCCTGGGAGGCGTTCTCGATCGTCTACTACGGGTTCCCGTTCCCGAACACGGCCTACGCCAAGCTGGGCGCCGGGCCTCCACGCGCCGAGGTGCTGGCGCAGGGGCTGGACTACGTGCTGGACCTTGCACGGCGCGATCCGGTGACGCTTGCGGTTGTCGGGCTGGGGCCGATCGTCGCGGGTTGGGCGGGGGGGCGGCGCGCCTTCCTGGTGGCCGCGGGGGCCTGGCCGTACGCGGCGTATTTGGTATGGATCGGGGGCGACTTCATGACGGGGCGCCTGTGGACGCCGCCGTTCGTGCTGGTCGTCGCGGTTCTGGCGGGTGCATGGGGGACGTCAGGCCGGTCGCTGCGTGCGCCGGCATGGGTGGGGGCGGTGGCCCTGGTCGCGGGAATGGCGGCCTTGCCGCACTGGACGCGCCCATCGACGCGGATGTGTCCGGCCGGGATCATCGACGAGCGGGGCTTCTATGGCTCGGCATTTCGCCACCATGAGCGTCTGGATGCCCGGGCGCTGGCCGAGCGGGACGCCGCGGTTCGGATGGCCGAATCGGACCCCGGGAAGGTTCTGGTGATTGGCGCGGTCGGTCGGGTCGGCTTCCACCGGGACGACGCGATGCCGATCCTGGACTACCACGCCCTGGGCGATCCCTTCCTGGCCCGTCTGCCGGCGATTTCCCGGGATTCGCTGTTCACGGACTTCTGCCGAATCGAAGGGGATGTCGAGTGTCGTCGGGGCTGGCGGCCCGGCCATTTCCGCAGGGCGCTGCCCGCGGGTTACCTGGCGTCGGTGGCGACGGGACGCAACCTGCTGGAGGACCCGGCGCTGGCGGCCCTGCTTGACACGGTGCGCCAGGTGACCCGGGGACCGCTGTTTTCGGGCGACCGCTGGCGCGCGATCCTGCGCCTGAACGGGATGCGGGGTTCGGCGGATGTCCTCGGTGCCGCCGCGCAGGCTCCCGCGTCGCTGGACGAGTCGTTCGCGGCCCTGGTCGCCAGCCATCCCGAGCTGGCCGGCTCGGGCATGGCGCGCCAGGCGTGCCGGCTGCGCATTCTGCAGCACCGCTGGGACGAGGCGGTGTCGGCGTGTCGCCTGTCCTTGCGGATTCGTCACGAGGGCGTCGAGGTCGCGGACGCCTGGGGCCAGTTCAACGATCTGGGATACGCCCTGTTCCATTCGGGCGCGCCCGAGGAGGCGCGTCGGATGCTGCTGCGTGCCGTCGAGACCGGCGAGGCCCTGCCGTTCGTCTACCAGCATGTCCGGAAGGTGTACGAGGCGCTGGACGATCGCGAGGGCTACCAGGCCTGGCTGACGGAGCGGGCCGAGTTGGGGGACCGCACGGCCCGGAGTCTGCTGGAGGCCCCCCCTGCGACCCCTTGAACCGAATCCACGATCAAATCGATGACCGAATCGCGGAGAAGGCGGATTTGGGCCTGACGGACCTCCTTGACCCCCGGGCCCAGTCAGGCCAGAATCATCCGGAGGTTCCACGACATTCCGGGCCCCAACCCACGGAGGTTCCGATGCCGAACAGTACGGGCGTCGTGCTGGACCCGGCGTGCCTGGCCCACGAAATGGGGCGCAGATCGCCGGAAACCCCCAAGCGCCTTCAGGTGCTGCTCGAGATGCTGGACTCGCCGGACTGCCGCGCCATGGGGCTGCGACCGCTGGATGGACGGAAGGCCAAGCCCGACGAGATCCTGGCCGTTCACACCGAGGGCCACCTGCGGCGCCTGATGGGCACGCAGGGGCGAACCGTGGCCCTGGACATGGAAACGACCGCGGGGCCCCGCAGCTACGGTGCCGCGATTGCTTCCGCGGGGTGCGTGGTCACGGCGGTCGAGTCGGTGGTGCTGGGGGAAGTCAGCAACGCATTCGCGCTGACGCGGCCGCCGGGTCATCACGCCCTGCCGGATCGCGCGTCGGGGTTCTGCCTGCTGAACAACGTGGCGATCGCGGCGCGGTTCGCCTGCCGGACGCTGGGCTACGAGCGCGTGGCGATCGTCGATTTCGATCTGCACCATGGGGGCGGATTGCAGCAGATCTTCTGGGATGACCCTTCGGTGATGGTGATCTCGACGCACCAGGCGACGGGGTGGCCTGGGACGGGGCAGCCCGACGAGATCGGCAAGGGGGCCGCGGCCGGGACGAACCTGAACCTGCCCCTGGCACCCGGCCACGGGGACGCCGAGTACGCGGCCATCTATGGGGGGGTGGTGGCCCGGGTACTGGAGGCATGGAAGCCCCAGTTGATCCTGGTGTCCGCCGGGTTCGACATCTTCGTGGGCGATGTCCTGGGGTCCATGGACGTGACGGCCGAGGGCTTTGCCCAGATCGCCGGCCACCTGCGACGGGTGGCGGACGACGTGTGCGGCGGCAAGCTGGTCATGGCGCTGGAGGGCGGCTACAGCGTGGCGGGGCTTCGTGACGGCGTGATGGCTTGCCTGGCCGCGATGAGCGCGAAGCGGCGGCTGCCGCGCATCGAGGGACCGCTGTCCGACCTGTTCCTGGGGGACGCCGCCCGGTCCCTGGTGCTGATCAAGAAGCATTTCAAGGCGTCGTAGGCGCCCCGGATCCCACGTGCATTCCCCGGACTCGCCTGACCGGGTCAGCGGCCCGACGGTGGATCGGTGGGGTCCCAGACCACGCGTTCGGGGGCGCCGCCGGCAAAGAACCGCTCCAGGACGTCCTTGAAGGTGTGGTCCGCCTCGCCCTTCGTCCATCGCCCCGTCCAGCGGTGGATGTCGTGGTAGCGGGCATGGCCCAGGAACCACCAGGCCCGCAGGGCGTCGTCGGGGTCGGCGGCCAGCGCGTCCGCCCACTGGCGCAGGCCGTAGCGGATCTCGAAATCCCGGTCGCCGTCATGGTTGTGGAAACCCGAAAACGACGTGTCCCGCAGGCTCTGCTGGAACAGGACCGGCAACCCCAGTCCCGCGGGCGGCGCATCGACCAGGCCCCCGAACGCATACAGGCCCAGGAAGCAGTCCCCGGGATGCCCGCCGGCGGCCAGGCGTGACGACTCGCAGCGGGGATTCAGCCGGGCCTGGTACAGGCGATGGGCCTTGCGGGTGACGTCGCGGTCGGGCTCGTCCGCCAGGATCAGGCGTGCGTCGGGCTCGTCCCAGTCATGGACCAACCAGCCGGCATCGACCAGGATCTTCAGGCGCCCCTCGGCCGCGGCGTGCGGCAGTTGGGCCGCCGCCAGGTCCGCCGTCGCCAGGACGCCCACCGCCCCCGCGGAAGTGCCGGCGAACAGGATGCGCGCGCCGTGCTCGGAGCGATCGTCCAGGCCGTAGTGTCGGACCAGCGTCTCGAGCAGGGCCTGGACGTTCAGGCGGCCCGCGAAGAACCAGCCGTCGGGGGCCACCAGCAACGGCGTCGGGTCGGTGCGGGTGCCCGCGAAGAAGTCGCTGC
>JARKOL010000150.1 GCA_029975745.1 Myxococcota bacterium
GCATCGGGCTCGATCGCGAATCCGGGGGATCATGCGTCGCGACTGACATCGCGGGACTGCGTCGTCGTCCAGGACGATGGATCGCCCGCCGGGCCGCGGACCGTCGTGTTCCTGGACGCGGCGGCCCCCGGAGGTGGCTCCCCGCTGGTCCAGACGCGGGACGTGTTTGCCCAACTGGTTCGTTGCGGCCTCCGGACGCTGTGTTTCACCCAGTCCCGCAAGGCCGCCGAGGTGGTGGCCAGTCTGGCCATGGAGGGGCGCGATCCCCTGCCGGTGGCGCCGTATCGGGCCGGATACCTGCCCCAGGAACGTCGCCGGCTGGAACGGGCCCTGTTTGACGGGACGCTGCGCGGGGTGGTCTCGACGCCGGCATTGGAGCTGGGCATCGACGTCGGCGATCTGGACGCGGTCGTGGTGTCCGGCTATCCGGGCAGCATCAGCGCCTTCTGGCAGCAGGCCGGTCGGGCTGGACGTCGCGGGGCGCCGTCACTGGCGGTGTTCGTGGGGCACGACGCGATCGTGGATCAGTTTGTGATTCGGACGCCCGCGCTGCTGATGGACCGTGGCTTCGAACGCGCAACCATCGATCTGGACAACGAACACATCCTGGCCGGCCACATGCTGTGCGCCGCGGCGGAACTGCCCGTGGTGATCCCCGAGGGTCGGCAGCCCGACCAGGGCATCGCCGGCGGGCTGGCGGGCCAGGGGCTGCTGCGGGACACCGACCACGGCTACATCTACGCTGGCGTGACTCGGCCCCAGCAGGCGGTCAAACTGGACCGGATCGGCGACGTCCAGATCGCCCTGATCGACGCGGACGACGGGACGCTGCTCGAGACGCTGGACCTGGATCGCGCCCTGCGCGAGGCGTTTCCCGGCGCCGTGTACCTGCACGGGGCCCGCACATGGACCGTCGAGGCGCTGGACCTCCAGGTCGGCGAGGCCCGGCTTCGTCGCCGCGATGTCGATTTCTATACCCAGGCGCTGGTGGACAAGGTCGCGGAAGTGACGGACACGGCCGCGACGCGCGAACTGCAGGACGGGCGGGCTGCACTGGGCGGCATCCGCCTGACCCACCGGGTCACGAAGTACCTGGTCAAGCGCTTCGGACGCACGGTCGGCGGCGCGCCTTTGGACCTGCCCGAGCGGACGTTCACCACCCGCGCCATGTGGCTGGACGTGCCGGCGGGGTTCCGGCCTGGCGTGACGGATCTGCTGGGGTCGCTGCACGCGCTGGAACACGCCCTGGTCGGGATCGCGCCGCTGGCGTTGTCGTGTGATGCGTCGGATCTTGCAGGCTTTGCGATCCTGATGGCGCGCCATTCCGGGGCGCCCGCCCTGTTCGTGTACGACGGATACGAGGGGGGCATCGGTCTGGCCGATCGGGCCTTCGCCGAACTGCCGCGCCTGCTGACGATGGCCCGGGAGGTGCTGACGACCTGCCGTTGCGAGTCGGGTTGCCTCGCGTGCTGCCTGTCCGCGCGCTGCGGCAGCGACAACCAGCCGATGGCCAAGACGGGGGCCGCGGTGCTGGCCGCCGCGTTGTGCGGGGGCGGGTAGGGCGGCG